>JAJYFU010000117.1 GCA_021790795.1 Pseudomonadota bacterium | reverse complement strand
TCGAACAGGGCCGCGGTCTCGTTGTGGCTGTTGACGCCCTGTTCCCTCAGAACGGCCACCCTGGGGCGCACCCCGCGCGCCACATAGGGCGCGGCGACATCTTCTTGCGGATCGAAGGCGAGGCCGACCCGCAGGCCCGGATCATCTTCCGCGATCTGCGCGGCGAACTCCTCGTCCGCGCACTGGGGATCGTCGCGCAGCCGGCGCAACTGCCAGGACGTCTCGGACCAGGCTGCGCGCAAGTCCCGCCACCGCTCGTCCAGCACCGTCTCGCCGCCGCACGTGATCCGCACACGCAGTTGCTGCGGCTGCGGCGTCCCGAGACGGACGGCACACGCCGCGAGCCCGCGGCGCGCCAGAATCGCCTGCAAGCGCCGTTCGTGGCGGGCGGCGACCTGCACCACCACGCCGGGCTCCTCGGCGAACAACTGAGCGGCAGCCGCACCGCGCTCGGCCGGCAGGTCGATGTCCAGACCACAGTGTCCGGCGAAGGCCATCTCGACCAACGTCACGATCAGGCCGCCGTCGGAGCGGTCGTGGTAGGCGAGCAGCAGCGATTCCCGGCGCAGCTCGGCGAGCGCCGCGGCCAGCCCCAGCAACAGTTGCGGATCGTCGAGATCGGCCGGCTCGCCGCCGATTTCACCGTAGACCTGAGCGAGCGCCGAGCCGCCGAGCCGCTGGCGGCCGAGGTCGATCAGCCACAACGCGGTCTCCTGTCCGCTCTGGAGCACCGGGGTGAGCGTCTTGCGCACGTCGCCGACGGGAGCGAACGCCGACACGATGAGCGAGACGGGCGCGGTGACGGTTTTCTCCACGCCCCCCTCGCTCCAGCGGGTGCGCATCGAGAGCGAATCCTTGCCCACGGGGATGGCGATCCCCAGCGCCGGACACAGCTCGAGCCCGACGGCGCGCACCGTCTCGTAGAGCGCGGCGTCCTCCCCCGCTTCGCCGCAGGCGGCCATCCAGTTCGCCGACAGGCGGATCTGGCCGAGCGTTGCGACATCGGCCGCCAGGATATTGGTGATCGCCTCGGCCACGGCCAGGCGGCCGGAGGCGGGCGCGGCCAGCACCGCCACCGGGCTGCGCTCGCCCATGGCCATCGCCTCGCCGCACAGGCCGCGATGATCCGCCAGCGTGACCGCCACGTCGCTCACCGGGACCTGCCACGGCCCGACCAGCGGGTCGCGGCTCACCAGACCGCCGACGGTGCGATCGCCGATGGTGACGAGAAAGGTCTTGTCCGCCACCGCGGGCAGACGCAGCACGCGGTAGAGCGCCTCGCGCACATCGAGCGCGCCGGCCGCGAAGGGCGCCGAAGCGCCCGGGGCGCTGAGCACCTCCCGAGTCATGCGGGGCGGCTTGCCAAACAAAACATCGAAAGGCACGTCGACGGGCGCTCCTCCCAGCAACGGATCGTGCACGGTCAGCCGACCCGTGGCCTCGAGCGCGCCGATATCGGCGAGCGGACAGCGCTCGCGCTCGGCGATGGCACGCAACACCGGCAGATCGTCGGGCGCCACCACCAGCACGTACCGCTCCTGCGCCTCGTTGCACCACAGCTCGAGCGGCGAGAGGCCGGACTCGGCGCTCGGGATCGCCCGCAGATCGACCCGCGCACCGCGTTGGCTGTGCGCGGCGGCCTCGGGCACCGCATTGGACAGACCGCCCGCGCCGACGTCGTGGATGAGCAGGATCGGGTTGGCCGGTCCGAGCGCCCAGCAGCCGTCGATCACTTCCTGAGCCCGCCGCTGCATCTCGGCATTGCCGCGCTGCACCGAGGCGAAGTCCAGATCGGCGTGCGACGCGCCGCTGCCCAGCGAGGAGGCGGCGCCGCCGCCGAGGCCGATCAACATGGCCGGGCCGCCGAGCACGATCAGCCTGCCGCCGACGGGGACGGTGGATTTCTCGACGTGGCCGCGGCGCACGTTGCCCAGCCCACCCGCGATCATGATGGGTTTGTGGTAACCGCGCGCGCGGTGCGGCGGATCACCCGGACAGTGCTGCTCGAAGGTGCGGAAATATCCGCAGATGGCCGGACGCCCGAACTCGTTGTTGAAGGACGCCGCGCCGATCGGCGCCTCGATCATGATCTCCAGCGCCGAGGCGATGCGATCCGGCTGCCCGAACTGCCGCTCCCAGGGCCGCTCGTACCCCGGGATACGCAGATTGGACACGGTGAACCCAGTCAATCCCGCCTTGGGCTTGGCGCCGCGCCCCGTCGCGCCTTCGTCGCGGATCTCGCCGCCGGCGCCGGTCGCGGCGCCCGGGAACGGCGAGATCGCGGTGGGATGATTGTGGGTCTCGACCTTCATCAGAATGTCGATCATCTCGGCGCTCTCGGTATAAGCGCCGGTGAGCGGGTCGGCGAAGTAGCGCCAGCCGTGCGATCCCTCGATCACCGCGGCGTTGTCGCGGTAGGCCGATAGCACGCCGTGCGGATGGCGCTCGTGCGTGTGGCGGATCATCGCAAACAGCGACTGCGCGCGCTCCTGCCCATCGATGATCCAGCGGGCATTGAAGATCTTGTGGCGGCAATGCTCGGAGTTCACCTGGGCGAACATCATCAGCTCGGCATCGGTCGGGTCCCGGCCGAGCTGGCGGAAGCTCGCCAGCAGGTAGTCGAGCTCCTCGCCCGAGAGCGCCAAGCCCATCTCGCGGTTGACCTGATCGAGCGCGGCGCGCCCGCCCCCGAGCGCCACGCGGCGCGCATGCCGCGGCGGCGAGTGAGCGAACAGGCGAGCCGCCTGCGCGCTATCGAGCAACGCCATTTCGGTCATGCGGTCGAGCAGGACCCCCGCGAGACGCTGCAGCGTCTCGGGCGCCAGAGGATGGGCAGCCCGGAGCCGATACTCGACACCACGCTCGACGCGCTGAACCGCCGCGAGACCGCACACGCGGATGATGTCGGTGGCTTTACTCGACCACGGCGAGATCGTCCCTTCGCGCGGCACCACCAGCAGCGTCTGTCCGCCGAGCTCGGGCGGGGCTCCCCGCGGACCGTACGTGAGCAGCCGCTCCAGGCGCTCCCGCTCCTCGGCCGCGAGCGGTCGATCGAGCGCGGCGAAATGCATGAACCGCGCGCTGAGACCGCTCACCGCCGGCTGGAGGGACTGCAACCGTGCAAGCAGCTTCTCGATCCGGAATCCCGAGAGCGCCGCCCGCCCCGACAGCGCAAGGACCGTCGGCCCGTTCATGGAATGCTATTTCGGCTCGTGTGGAGGCGTGGAATACAGCGGCATCGGAAACTGCGCCACGTTCGCGCCGCCTTCGAGCGCGGTAATCTTGCTCACCCCCTGCTTCTTCACCTCATCGATGCGCAGCACCGAATGCAGCGGCAGAAACGTGCGCTTGACCCCGTTGAACTCACTCTTGATGCGCTCCTCGGACGGGTCGAGCACCACCGAGGAGCGTTCGCCGAAGACCAGATCCTCGACTTCGATGAAGCCGAACAATTCGCCGTGATTCACCTTGCGGGCGTAGACCTCGTACACCTTGCCCTGATTGACGAACAGAATTCGGAAAATGTGACTGGCTGCCATGGATTGGCCGAAGTGCGCTGCTAATTTAGTGGGAGGTGGCCATTATAGGGGCTCAGCGTCCGAGCATGATCCTGCATTGCACCGCGTTCCCGACGGTGTTCGCCTGATCCGGTCCACTGAGCAGACCCTCTCGGACCTCGCGGGCTCGCAAGGCCCCAGGAGCGCCACGCGGTCAGAGCGCCGACTGCAGGTACCGTCCATTGTGCGCCAGGAGCTTCGAGACTGACTGAGAGCATATCCAGCCTGACGAGCCGAGGCCCCCGTGTGATCGACCACGCCAGGGCACCGGACACCCTCCGCTTCGAGCCGGCGCGGAGCACGCGACGGCCCATGCAGCACTCTTCGCGCACGCGCTATCGGGTGCGCGCACCCTCTGCCATGACCAGCCCCATCACTTCACCATGACCATCCGTTTGCGCGTCATCAGCGGACACCGCCGGCAACTGTCCGGACGGGACAGCGTCGAGTTCGGGCCCGATGGCGGCTCCATCGGACGCTCGGCCGACAACGACTGGGTCCTGCCCGATCCGCATCGCTACGTTTCGGCCCGTCATGCGCGGATCTCGTACCGCGAGGGACACTATTATCTGGAAGATCTCAGCACCAACGGCGTCTATGTGAACGACAAGCCCGAGCCGCTCGCCCAGCGCGGCTCGGAGGGATACGGTCTGTGCGACGGCGACGTGCTGCGCCTCGGGGAATATCAGATCGGGGTCTCCCTCGAGGAGCACATGTCGGACTCCTCGGCGGCGCTGCCCTCGCGCATCATGGCGGTGCAAGCGCTGGGATCGGCGCAAACCGACATCGGCGCGGAACTGAATTTGGAGGATCTGCTGACCGCCGACCCGGAAAGCGCGGGCGAGCTGCAGCCCGGAAACGCCTTCGGCCAGGTACGCAGCCGGCCCGACGGCCTGCCGCCCCCTCTTCCGGTGACCGAACGCGCGCGAGCGCGGGCCGACAACGGCGAAGACACCCTGGCTCGGAGGCTTGGGCGGGTGTCCCGAGCCACCGCACGCGAGGAAAGCGCCACCGCCGCATCCGACGGTTCAGGGTGGCGGGCGTTCTGCCGAGGCGCCGGTGTCAAGCCGGAACAGATGCCGGCGCCGGCCGAGATGATGCATCTCGCCGGCCGGCTGCTGCGCGAGGCGCTCGTCGGCCTGAAGGACCTGGAACGCTCGCGCAGTCAGGCCCGGGATCGCTTCCACATCCAACTGCCGCCGCCGGAGCCCGGCGCCCCGCCGCTCGGGCAGCTGACGGTCGAGGAGCTGATGCTCGCTCTGTTCTCCCAGCATGACGCTCATGCGGTTGACGCGGTCCGGTGGCTGCGTGAGCGCCACGACGAAGTCAAAGCGCACGAGCTGGCGCTCGTGCAGGCCTTCCGGGCCGCGTTCATCGAATTCCTCGGCCGCCTCGATCCGGCCGAGCTGGAAGCCCGTTTCGCGCAGGGACGGCGCGGCAAGCCCGACTCCTCACAATATTGGGGGCTGTTCACGAGCTTTTATCGGAATCTGCTCGATCGTCCGGCCGATCACCTCCCGCCGACCTTTGTCGAAGCCTTTGCTGCTGCGTACAAGGAGTCCCTGCACCCCCAGACCCTGGACATGCCGCGCAGCATGCGCCCCAAGCGCGCGCACGAGGGCTAGGGCCGAGTTTCTTTCCGGGACGAGGCGCACAGTTCCTGCGCGAGCAGGAATGCGCCGGCCGTGCCGGCCCGGTCGCCGAGGTCCGCTCGCGTAATCAATCGGTCGAATCCCCCGGCCCGCGCATCGATCGGAAGATAACCCGCGAGCATTCGGCGGGCGGCCGCCCGGATGTGGACGATCAGGGACCCATCGCTCATCACCCCGCCCCCGAAGACGATCCGCTCACTCGAGAGCATCAAGGCGATCACCGCGGCCAGCTCTCCAAGGTAGCCGCCGATGAGCGCATGTCCGGGATGTTCCGGCGGCAGCGCGCTCATCGGGCTCGCCCAGCGCGCGAGCACCGCCGGTCCACTGGCCAGACCCTCGAGACAATCGCCGTGAAAGGGACAGACGCCCGCGAACCCCTCATCGCGTGGATCGCGGCGGACACGGATGTGGCCCATCTCGGGGTGCAGGAATCCACTCACCGACCGATCGCCGATCACAGCCCCTCCGCCGATCCCGGTGCCCACCGTCACGTACGCCAGCGTACGCACGCCGCGCCCAGCGCCGAGGCGCGCCTCGGCGAGCGCAGCGGCGTTGACGTCCGTGTCGAGGGCGATCGGGCAATTGAAACGCCGCAGCGGCTCCACCAGCGAGACGCCGGACCAGCCGGGCTTGGGTGTGGCGAGCAGCGACCCCCACGAGGGCGAGTCACGCATGACATCGACCGGACCGAAAGCCGCCACTGCGATGCCCGCCAAAGGCCCGGCCTCACGCTCGACTCCGGCAAAGAACGCCGTGACCGCCTCGAGCGTCGGTTGCGGCGCAGCGGTGGGAATCACCGCCCGGTAGACCTCGGATGCGCGCTGCGCATCGTAACCGGCCGCGCACACGAACTTCGTGCCACCCGCCTCGATCGCCCCGTAGAGTTGTCGCTCGCCCATCGCCCCGCTCATATCACCGTGCCGCGCTCCTGTCCGGTCAGGATACCGCGCCGCGGACCGTGGCGACCGGCCGGACAGCCCGGCGGACGAACGCTCCCCGCGAATCAGGCCTCGAGGAGCCGCCTCGGCGAGTGCCGAGACTCCTCGCGATACAGTCCGGCCAGCACGGTCTCGAGCGGTTCGGGCGTGCCGAATGCGTAGCCCTGGGCGTAGTCCACACCGAGCTCGCGCACCCGTTTCGCGATGGCGTGACTCTCGACAAACTCGGCCACGGTATCGATGGAGAAACCGCGCGCGAGCTCGACGATGCCGCGCACCGTCGCCTGGGAGCGTGGATTCGAGAGAATATCTTGCACGAACGTCCCATCGATCTTGACCCGCGCGATGGGCAGGGCGTTGAGATAGGCCAGGGAGTTGGAGCCGGTGCCGAAATCATCGAGCGCGAAGCGGCAGTTCAAGGGCGCCAGCCGCCGGATCATCTCGTCGGCCCGCGCCAGGCTGCTCACGGCGGCCTGCTCCGTGATCTCGAACGTGATGCATCCGGCGGGCAGATGCGCGGCCCGCAACGCCTCACCCAGCTCACGCGTGAATTCCTCGTCGCCGATCGACTGCCCCGAAAGATTGATCGAGATGCCAATGCGGCGCGCCTCGAGAATCTCCCGGTGCGCCGCAAGCAGCTGCAGCGTCTTGCGCACCACCCACTGATCGATCATGGGCAGCAGCTGGTAACGGCGCGCCACCTGGACCAGCGTACCCGGCAGCACGATACCCTCGGACGGATCGTTCAGGCGCAGCAGCACCTCGTAGCCGCCCGGCAGCGCCGCATCGCGCAACGGCACGATCTGCTGGGCGTACAGCAGCAATTGATCGGATTTCAACGCCGCGCGCAGCTGTCCCACGGTCACCGCATCGACATGTCCGCGTAGCATGGTTCCGTCATCACAACTGTCGATCTTCAACCGCCCGCGGCCGCCGTGCTTGGCCGTCTTGCAGGCGAATTCCGCCGCCGCGAGCGCCCGCGCGAGCCCCTGCGGCATCGCCAGCAGCGGCGCGACGCCGCAGCTGGCGGAGACTTCGATCGGGTCGTCGAGCGGTCCGATGGTCAGGCCGCGAATCGACTCCTGCAGCCGCTCGGCGAGCGCCGCGGCACCGGCTGTGTCGGCATTGGGCAGGACGACCGCGAAGCGGTCCGCGGA
>JAJYFU010000116.1 GCA_021790795.1 Pseudomonadota bacterium | reverse complement strand
AGGGCCTCCTGGACAAATCTCCGCAGCCGCTCTTCGCGCTCGGCGTGACGCTCGACCGCTTCGACAATGAAGCTATGCGCGGAGCGTCCGGACTTGCGGGCGAGCGCGGCGACGCGAGCCTTAAGCTTGGGGGGCAGCTTGACCGAGGTGGTGTCGGTGGTCATAGGCCGTACTCCTGCGGGTGACACTAAAGTATCACTCATTGCCCACGCCGTCATCCCACCCTTGTTCGGGTTGACCGAACGGGTTGCACCCGTCCGCCTCTCATCGTCCGGCACCGCAACTGCCGCACATTGCCGCGCAACGGTCGTTCAGATGTCTGCTTCTCCCGTCTCGCCGACCCACACGATCGGTGGGGTGAGAGTCCGGCTAGGCGCACCACGCCGTTCGTGACGGAAACTGCTCAAACGAGAAAGGCGACCCGGACCCCAAGGCTTTCATATGTTGGCGCCGCCCTCCGGTCGCAGGTAACCAATTCCGCCGAGTGGGCGCCGGCTGTTGCGGCAACGAGGGCATCGTACGCCGCGCCGCCCGTAATACCCCGTCCCGACAGTTCGAGGACGAATTCCCTGTAAGCGCGTGAATCAAGACGAAGGTATGCACCGCTGAAGCGCAAGCGGAGAAAGTCGCGCACCACCTCTCCGGTGCAGCGATGTGGTGGGGGCAACCGCGTTAGGACGGAATAGGTCTCGAGCGCACAGTGGTCGATCAGGCGCGCACCATCGTCCAATACTGCGCGCGCCCGTTCGTGGTGCTCGTGCCACGACGCGAATGCGGCAACGACTACGCTGGTATCGACCGCGTTCACCGTCGGATTCGCTCCAGCGCGTCGCGAACCTCCGCGGCCGTGAGGGTCGGCAGCTCTGTCTCCGGAATTGCGACGACGCCTTTCCCTCGGCGCTTCAGAATCATTGGGGTAGCGACAACCTCGATCTCAAGCCGCCCGTCTCCGGCCCGGATCTCCAGGGTCTGTCCCGGCTCGAGATCAAGTAATTCGCGCAAGGGCTTTGGTACGACAATCCGCCCAGCAGCGTCTATGGTAGTTCTCACGGCGTCAATGATACCATGAAACTGCCATTTGTGATGCCAGCCTTCCCCCAATTGGTCACCGCCAGCCAAGTCGCATCAGTTGCCCTACGTTGTCTCACAAGATCCCACGTAGCGCACAATCTCGCGCTTGAATCCCAATTGCCTGTTCGGAAGTCTCTGACACATTGGTTGTGACAGACATTCATCAATTAATTTTCAGGCGATGTCTCTCGAGAGATGACGAGACGAGATTTCCGCGGTCGACCATAATCGACCGCTCTGTCCGTAAACTCGCTTGCCGGGAAGCTCCCATTCACGTACGGCGGTATCGATGGTATGCGGTGACGCTCGTGGATGTGCATTTGACGATGTTCTCATCGGCGATGAGTAATTTGCAGCCCCAATGGCGCGGCGATACGCTCGGCACCGGCCGGTCGCCGAAGCGGTAATAGACCTCTCGCGAGTAGTCACCGATGTCGTCAAGGTCATTGTCCATCTCCGAATCGTTCTGGAGCGCTCTCGGTGGAGATCCGAGCGAACTCGAGCACCTACGGTTCGCCGGCGAGGGTGAGCTGCCATCGCGCTTCCCTGTTACCGACTTCGCCAGCGCGTCAATCGCTGCTGCTGCGCTCTCCATCGGAGAACTCGCGGCGGAGACAGGCGACGTGCCCACCGTTACCGTCGATCGCCGTCAGGCTTCACTGTGGTTCGGCGCCTCTATCGAGCCCATCGGGTGGAAACCACAGGATCCATGGGACCCGATTGCGGGCGACTACCCGGCGCGGGATGGCTGGATCAGACTTCATACGAACGCGCCGCATCATCGCGCCGCCGCGGAGCGGGTGCTCGGACGCCATTCGGACAAGATTGGAATGGCGCACGCGGTAGCAGGTTGGACCAAGAGCGAGCTCGAAGCCGCTGTCGTGGAGGCGGGCGGTTGTGCAGCCGAAATGCGCTCGATCACGGAGTGGGTGGCGCATCCGCAGGGACGTGCCGTCAGTTCAGAGCCCATCGTGCACTTGCGGTCCAGGCGCGATGAGACCAAGCATACCGACTGGGTCCCCACGCAGTCGAGGCCGTTGGCCGGAATCCGCGTGCTGGACCTGACTCGAGTGCTGGCCGGTCCGGTCGCGACCCGCTTCCTGGCCGCGTACGGCGCCGAAGTCCTGCGGATCGACCCGCCGGATTGGGATGAGCCAGGAATTGTCCCCGAAGTGACGCTCGGGAAGCGGTGCGCGAGGCTCGACCTCAAGGTACTGGAGGAACGAGACCGCTTCGAGGTCTTGCTCGCGGGGGCCGATGTGCTCGTACACGGCTATCGCCCCGGCGCGCTGGACCGGCTGGGATATGACGAGGCAAGACGGCGTGTGATTTCTCCTGGGTTGGTTGACATCAGCCTCAACGCCTACGGCTGGACGGGTCCCTGGACCGGACGCCGCGGGTTCGACAGCTTGATTCAGATGAGCTCCGGGATCGCCGACGCGGGGAGGAACTGGAAGGGCGTCGACAGGCCGGTCCCCCTGCCCGTTCAAGCACTTGATCATGGCACGGGTTATCTGCTTGCCGCCGCCGCGGTCCGTGGACTCGTGAATCGCCGACTGACCGGCGGAGGGATGACGGCGCAGCTGTCACTCGCCCGCACCGCCGCGATGCTGTGGGAGGCTGGCGGAGGCGGTGAGCAGACCTTACTTACGCCACGTTGCGATGCCGATCTGTCCCCTACGCTCGAGGTGACGCCTTGGGGAAACGCCCGTCGCCTGAGCCCCCCCGTGGTAGTAGCGCACGCACCGATGTTCTGGCCCTGTGGCGCATCCTCATTGGGCTCGGCCCGCGCGGCGTGGAAGTGACAGGCTTGCGCATGATGATCAACGATGGGCAGCGGAAGAAGGCCGGCAGAGAGCGCTCCAAAGGCACCTCGCGTGAAATGGAGTTCCTGCGCTGTCGGCCGGAACGCGCCACTTCATGACCCGGTGCCCGGAAGGCGGCCAATGTGCGCATGAAGAGCTCAATTGATCACTGACTCGTCATCAATGCCAAAACTGATCTATATGTCCATTCGATCTTAATTCGGGGAGGACTGCGCGGCAGGCAAGGCGTGGACGATCGGAAGGAATTGAAATCAACGCGTGCGGTGCGATACTTGCGTCATGCTCCAAGGGTCGTGCCATTGCGGCGCCGTGCGTTGGGTCTTCGATGGTAGACCCGATAGCGCCACTGCGTGCAATTGTACGGTGTGCCGCCGCTACGCGGCGCTGTGGGCATACGGGTATGAAAATGAGGGCATTACGGTGTCGGGTCCGACCAGTCGCTATGTGCGTGGCGACCAAGTCCTTGGCTTTCATTTCTGCAACGCTTGCGGGTGCATGGCGTACTGGCGGGCGTTGGAGGCCGAGGTGGGCGGCCGGCGCCGAATGGGAGTCAATTTGCGTCTGGCGGAACCTGATGGCCTGGTCGATATCCCGGTCCGACGTGTCGACTGGCTCGATGAGTCTGGAGGCTTGCCGATGGACGGTCGGCGGATATCGGACTTCTGGGTCTGAAGCCGCATTTTGATCTGCTTGCGCGTTTCCGTATTCGTCTCGACCTCACATTAGCGCAGCGCGACCGCCCGACTCACGTGACCTGACGCGGCACGTTGGCGTCCCCGGAATGGATGTTGCCCTCCGTCGGCCAGGCCGTCCAAGCGGAAAGCCGATCAAGCGAGCAAGGCGAACCGGATTCCATGGCTTTCATGTGTGGACGTCGCCGATTCTCGCCAGTTGCCCTACGTTGCCTTACAGCGCCCTACGTAGCACACGATCCCGGCGGACTGGCCGCCTCGAGAGCCTCCCGGCTGCCGCCAGTCTTCCGCATGTCGACACAACCCGGCGCGAACCTCTCGATACCAGCCATCGGCAGGCCGGCATTACGGCAAAGTCATGAAAGTGCGGACGCTTTGCGGTACCCGACCCCTCGTTCTAAAATTGCGACCCGCGATCGTGGCCGCGGGTCGCGCCATGGCGTTCGGATTCGGGGAGATCCAGCTGAATGAACAGACGTCGACGCTTCACAGCGACTCTGAGCGTCTCTGTGCTGCTGGCAGTGGCCACCCTCGGTGCGAATGCCGGGGCACGATCCGCCTCCACAACTTCTCTGTGCACACGGGTCGCTGACCAGCTGCGCCGCGCCCCCGGGAAAGTGGCGCGGGATGCAGCCGCGCCGAGCCGCTGGCTGCAGCCGTGGATCGTATTCGCGAAGCGGCGCCCGGCGGAGACGGCAGGGGCCTATGACAGGATTCTTCCCGTGTGGCGCGCATCGGTGGGCCCCCGACCGCCGACGGCGATCGAGTGGTTGTCCGGCGCCGGCATCCTGCGGGTCAGCCGGAGGAGCACCGTGGGTTGCTCCCATGCGATGTTCTTCCATTGGCGGCCAGGAGCCGCTCCTAGCATACTTGCTCTTCCGCCGCTGAGGTTCACGCCCTGTCTGTACCGGTGGCAGCTGGGACGACTCGCGACAGTCTTGGGGCGACCCGCGTATATCGAATCCGAGACCCTTGATGACACGAGATTGGACCCGCTGATGCTCATTTCCGCGTGGTCGGGCGGCAATTGGGCTCGACCCTGTCCCGTGGCCATTCGGTTCAACTATGCGGCACGGCTGAAGCGGGGATGGCGGTATTGCGGGGCGGACCAGACAGTTTGCGCGGAGGCGCGAGAAGCTGCGTCTGCGATCGAGCGCCGCTACCACGCCTACTTCGTCAGCTCCGTGAGCGTCGTTGCCCGGGGAACGCGGACTCCGCGCATTCGATTTCATGGGTCGGTGAGCACGCACGAGTGGGCGCTGATCAGCCGCGCGCAGCGGATCGCGACCGCAAAAAGTATTGCGGCAATCATCGGCGCATCACCCCCGTGGCTCCAGTATTTTAATTTGCGGGAAATCGATTATTTTTCGCTCCGACTGAACGGCAAGCAATACATTGGCGCAATCAGCCCACTGATTAATGGAGTTGGAACGCTTTATGGCGTGTACCAGGCGCCGCGCGCGGACAGCAGAAAGCTGATTGCACTTGCCGTGTACAGGATGCTCTGGCAACCGAATGGCGTGAAGTCGATCCGAGTTCGAGCGCGCCGCGGACTACACGGATGGGATACGTCATTTGAGATTCTCTAGGAACACCGACGGGAGGCCCTGCTTGACCGGACGGCGAACCCGGCTGTCTCGTTCATTGCAGCACTGCGTGGTCCGCTTTATCTCGACACGCCGCGCTGTGGCGGTACGGAAGAAGCCAACCGGCGCGATTTGGATCGCGGGCGCCCGAGGGCTCGCCTTTCGCGGTCCGGGCCACGAAGGTTCCGCTGTTCCCACTGTGCGCGGTTTTTCACAGCAGTTCCGGGAGGATTGCGCCGATGATCCGATTAAATCGCGTTCGGTTGCGATTCGGCTTCCTTGTCATCATCGCGGGCGCCGCGCTTTGCCTCGGGGCCGTCGCAAGAACAACCGACGCACCTTCGATCTGCACGCGTCTCGTCGCGCAAATGCGGCGCTCTCCCGCGACAGTAATCCAGGATTGGCGCAAGCTCGAGCCTGTGGACTCTTTGGGTTACGATCACTGGATGCCGTGGATCACCGTCACGAAATTCGGCGTATCGTCAGATTCGGGTGTATTCCGCCGTGTTGATGCCGAATGGGCGGCGCGCTTTAGAGGTCCCTTTGGGGGAGGACTGACGAGCGTTGACGCTCTGCCCGGGACGGGTCTGTTCGTGGCAAACGCAATTCTTGGATCTGGGCTTTGCTTGAATCCCCTATTCGTAGAATGGAAATGGGGAAAGCGTCTGCGCGTGATCTCCGGACCCGAGATCCCCCTTCCTCTGTGCGAACGCGATAACAATCCCTCGTGGGCCAATCCCGCGATGGTATTGGGAGAACCGGCGTACGTCGGGTCGCGCGGGCTCGGTGGATCCAATGCCGGTGCGTTGATGTTCATTGCGCGATGGAACGGGATTCGCTGGACTCGACCGTGCCCGGTGTCGATTCGCTTTACCTACCGGTACGCCGTGACGTCACTGTATTGCGGAACCTCGAGCGGAGTCTGCAACGAGGCCCGCAGACTTACCCCGGAGGTCGTCCGTCGTTATGGCGCGTACGAAACCAGCGTCTTCGACGCATTGAATGATCGTACGCCGATTCCGAAGTTTCAGTTTGGCAGCGCCCCGGGTACGCGGGAGCGGTCGCTTCTGGCGCGCGCGCGTCGGATCGGACTGCCGAAGCGGATCGCACCCGGAAGCGGCGCGCCCCCGGTCTGGCTGCGCCACCTGAATCCTGCCGACGTGGAATATTTTCCGCTTCGGGTCGGCGGCAACGTGTATGTGGGTGCGGCGGATTACAGGCCATACTCGTGGCCCGGACCGAACCCAGTGTTCTTCGTGTTCCGCGCACCTCGCGCCAGCACCCGGCAATTGGTTCTCCTAGCTGCATTTACGGCTCGATCGTTGACGAGCGGGATCAAATCGATCCAGGCTCGCAACGAGATTCTCTCCTCATCCGGCGGAAGCTGAGTTCGCCGTGCTCTGGGCGGATGGTCGCCAGCGACAGTGAGGCGCCCATGGCGCCGTCGTTGAAATACCTCGGCCAGAGTCTTGCCGCGCCGGTGAGGATCAAGACGGATCACGCGAGAGACGTGAGTCGGACGCCGAGGCCTTCAGGGCCGGACGCCGCCCTACGGTCACAGGTAATCAATTCGACCGAGTGGGCGCGGGCGGCTACGGCCTCAAGTGCATCGTACGTTGCGCCACCCGCCATGCCACGCTCGGGCCGTTCGCGTACAGATTTCCTGAAAATCTTCGCATCGATGCGTAGACGTGCTTCGCGGACGTGCAAGCGCGGAGCGTCGCGCACCCCTTCGCCTATGCTGTCATCGCCGATCTGAAAGTCGTGAAATCCGGCCGGTCTGGAAATCGATGTTCTTCTCGGGCTCTTCCGAGACTTCCATTTGACCATCTTGTTCGGCCTGGCGCCCTTTCCCGCTGCCTCAAAGGCTTACGCGCGGCGTGGTGGATCCGGGCACGCGCTGTGCGGTTTTCGCCACGGGCGACGCAACTCCTGTGCCATCGATTTTCAAACTGGCGGATCTCGACGATTTTCGAGCCGTCGTTAACACTATGCGGCGGTGTAGCGCCCTCGCATTGCCTCACTAAAAATGTTACCGGCTGTGGTCGTTGCCTCACGTAAAATGCTACCGGGAGCCTGAGCTGTACCATGTCCCTCTCTATCACCTGGGGAGGGGTCCATGGCTACCAAGATG
>JAJYFU010000033.1 GCA_021790795.1 Pseudomonadota bacterium | reverse complement strand
CGGCTGGGACAGTTGCGACATCATCCTGGTGACGGGCGATGCGTATGTGGACCTGCCGAGCTTCGGCATGGCCATCATCGGGCGCGTGCTGGAGGGGCAGGGCTTTCGCGTCGGGATCCTCGCGCAGCCCGATTGGCACAGCGCGGCGCCGTTCGCCGAGCTCGGCCGGCCCAACCTGTTCTTCGGCATCACCGCCGGCAACATGGACTCGATGGTGAACCGGTATACGGCGGATCGCCGGGTGCGCAGCGACGATGCGTACACGCCGGACGGCGTGGGGGGAAACCGCCCCGACCGGTCGGTGATCGTGTATGCGCAGCGCGTGCGCGAGGCATTCAAGGACGTGCCCGTCATCATTGGCGGCATCGAAGCGTCGCTGCGGCGCATTGCGCACTTCGATTACTGGTCGGAGAAAGTCCGCCGCTCCGTGTTGCTGGACGCCAAGGCGGATCTGCTCGTGTACGGCAACGGCGAGCGGCAGGTCTGCGAGATTGCCCATCGCCTGGCGGCGGGCGAGTCGATTCATGAACTGACCGACGTCCGGGGCACGGCGTTCGTGCGCAAATTCGTGCCGTCGGGGTGGATTGAGATCGACTCGACCCATCTCGATGCACCGGGCCCCGTCGAGCCGCACCCTGATCCCTATGCCATGTCGGCGCAGCGCCGGCCCGAGGCGGGCGCCGCGGCGCCGGGGGCGTCCGCCGAGACCGTCGTGCGTTTCGAGCGCCGCGTCAAGAACGCCGACCGAGAGCGCAGCGTGGTCCGCATGCCCTCGTACGAGCAAGTGGCGGCCGATCCGGTGTCGTATGCGCATGCCTCGCGCATCCTGCATCTCGAGGCGAATCCGGGCAACGCGCGAGCTCTGGTGCAGCGGCACGGCGACGTCGACGTGTGGCTCAATCCGCCGCCGATTCCGTTGACCACGGCGGAGCTTGACTGGGTGTATGAGCGTCCCTACCAGCGCACCCCGCACCCCAGCTACGGCGCGGCCAACATCCCGGCCTACAAGATGATCCGCTTCTCGGTGGCGATCCAGCGGGGCTGCTTCGGCGGCTGCTCGTTCTGCTCGATCACCGAGCACGAGGGCCGCATCATCCAGAGCCGTTCCGAGCAGTCGGTGGTACGCGAAGTCGAAGCGATCCGTGATCAGGTACCCGGATTCACCGGCGTCATCTCGGATCTCGGCGGACCGACCGCCAATATGTATCGCCTGGCGTGCCGCAGCCGCGAGATCGAGAGCGCGTGCCGGAGACCGTCGTGTGTCTACCCGGCAATCTGCCCCAACCTCGATACCGATCACGCGCCGCTCATCCGCCTGTACCGCAGCGTGCGTGCGCTGCCCGGCATTCGCAAGGTGCTGATCGCTTCCGGTGTCCGTTACGACCTTGCGGTCGAGTCGCCCGAGTATGTCAAGGAACTCGCCCAGCATCACACCGGCGGGTATCTGAAGATCGCCCCGGAGGCGATCTCCGAGGGCCCGCTGTCACTGATGATGAAGCCCGGCATCGGCGCCTACGACCGCTTCAAGGCGCTGTTCGAGCGTTACTCGCGCGAGGCGGGCAAGGAGCAGTACCTCATCCCGTACTTCATCGCCGCCCACCCCGGCACCCGCGATGAGGACATGCTCGAGCTCGCGCTGTGGCTGAAGCGCAATGGCTTCCGCGCCGATCAGGTGCAGGCGTTCCTGCCCGCGCCGATGGCGAGCGCCACGGCCATGTATCACTCGGGCAAGAATCCGCTGCGGCGCGTGCGCCGCACCGGCGGCGACGTGCATGTTCCGAAAGGGCTGAAGGTGCGACGTCTGCACAAAGCCTTTCTGCGCTACCATGATCCCAACAACTGGCCGCTGCTGCGCGAAACGCTGCGGCGCATGGGACGGAGCGATCTGATCGGCGGCGGCAAGGGTCAGCTCGTGCCGGCGTACCAGCCGGCGGGAACGGGCGGCGACCCGCGCGGCAAGATTTCCCGTGTTGGGTCACCGCGTGGGCCGACCGATCGCCCGAGTGCCCGGCGCGGCGCCGCCACCGGCTCCTTCCGTACCCAACACACGGGCTTGCCGCGCACTCCGCGCCGATGAAGTTACACGCTGATCCGGCCGACACTCACTTCCCGCCCGGCCTCGTTCGCCAGACGGATGTGTTACGGCGCCGGGTCGATTGGATGACGAAATACCTGCACCGGAATACGCATGAGCGATACCGCGTTGATACTGCGGGCGGCGGCCGGAACTGATGCGCCGACGCTGGCGCGGCTGGCTGCGGAGCTCGGCTACCGGGCCGATGCCGAAACGCTGCGCCAGCGTCTGGCGTTGCTGGCCGACCGGCCGGATCACGCCGTTTTCGTCGCCGAGCGGGGCGGCGGGTCGCCGGAGCCCGCAAGCGGGGTGGCCGGTTGGATCCACGTCGGCCGGGTAATTTCGCTCGAGGGCGGGGAGGCCGCCGAGATTCTGGGCCTGGTCGTCAGTGCCCTCGCCCGCCGTGCCGGTGTGGGCCGGCAGCTGGTGCAGCGCGCGGAGCGGTGGGCCCAGGAACACGGTCTGGAGCGGATCGTCGTGCGCTCGAACGCGTTGCGTACGGAGGCGCACTTTTTCTACCCCGCGCTCGACTACGTTCTCGCCAAGACGCAGCGGGTGTACGTCAAGCCGCTCGAGCGGCAGATCGTCTTCTGAGGTGCGTCCGGCCCGCTGCGCGGGGACGTTTGCGGCTTGGCGTATAGGTGGTGGACGCAAGTTGCCCGGTCGGGACGCAAGAGGATAATGAATCCCCGTATGAAAGCGTTGCTGCCCGTGCTGATGCTGTGGCTCGCCGGAGGGCTGGCGACGACTCGGGCGGCGGCACCGGCCGTTCCTGCGGCGCCTTCGCGCGCGGCGATCGGACTCGATCTGAGCGGGGCCATCGGACCGGCGAGCGCGCGATACGTCGTACGCGGCCTGCGCACGGCGGCCCGGCGAGGGAGCCCCTTCGTCATTCTGGAGATCGACACCCCCGGGGGGCTCGAGACGTCCATGCGCGAGATCGTCAAGGCCATCCTCGCTGCGCCCATGCCCGTGGTGGGGTACGTTGCCCCGTCGGGGGCGCGCGCCGCGAGCGCCGGAACATACATTCTTTATGCCTGTCACATCGCGGCCATGGCCCCGGCCACGAATCTCGGGGCGGCGACGCCGGTGAGCCTGGGCGGCTCGACGCCGGCCCCGCCGACGGGTAAGGGCCGCGCGAGCGGGCCGCCGATGAGCGCCGAGCAGCGCAAGATTCTCAACGACTCGGTGGCCTACATCCGTGCGCTGGCCGAGCTGCGCGGCCGCAACGTCGAGTGGGCCGAACAGGCGGTGCGGGGCGCGGCGAGCCTCCCGGACGAGGATGCGCTGCGCGCACATGTCGTCAACCTGATCGCCCCCGATCTGCCGAGCCTGCTTTCGCAATTGAACGGCCGCAGGGTGATCGTGCGCGGACATACCGAAACACTCGACACCACGGGCGTGACCGTGGTGTGGCTGCGGCCGGGATGGCGGACGCGCGTGCTCGCGGTCATCACCAATCCGATGATCGCCTACGGACTGCTGCTGATCGGCATCTGGGGGCTGATCTTCGAGGGTTTCAACCCCGGCGGGGTGCTGCCGGGGGTCGTCGGCGTGATTTCGCTGCTGGTGGCGCTGTTCGCCTTCCAGCTGCTGCCGACGGATTTCGCGGGGCTGGCGCTGATCGCGGTGGGTTCTGCGATGATGGCCGGGGAGTTTTTCTTTCCGACCTACGGCTCGCTCGGGCTGGGCGGCCTTATCGGGTTCGTCGTCGGCTCACTGATCCTGTTCGACGCGGGGGTACCGGGTATGTCCATCAGCCGCGCCCTGATCGGCGCGATCGCAACTGTCGGGGGACTGATCATCCTCGGCATCGTGTATCTTGGCACGCGCGCCCTGCGCCGGCCGCCGGCGATCGGCGCGCAGGCCATGGTCGGCGGCACGGTGGAGGCGGAGGAGGACATCAGCGGCGGCGGCCGGGGCCGGGTCCGCTACGGCGGAGAGCTCTGGAATGCCGTCGCCGCCTCGTCCCTGCGGCGCGGCCAGCGCGCACGCATCGTGAAAGTCGAGGGTCTACAGTTGTGGGTCGAGCCGCTCTAAAGCGCGGCGTTGTCGGGAGAGTCCCATGCCAATCTTTCTGATCGTCGTCGTCGTACTGATCGCGCTGCTCGTGATCAGCTCGGTCCGGGTCCTGAACGAATACGAGCGGGCGGTCATGTTCACGCTCGGCCGCTTCACGGGCGTGCGCGGGCCGGGCCTGATCATTCTGTGGCCCGTGATCCAGCGCATGAGCAAGGTGGACCTGCGGGTCATCGTGCTCAACATCCCCAAGCAGGACGTCATCACCCGCGACAACGTATCGGTGAAGGTGAACGCCGTGGTCTACTTCCGCATCGTCGATCCGGCCAAGGCCATCATCCAGGTCGCCAACGCCTGGGACGCCACCAGCCAGGTGGCGCAAACCACGCTACGCTCGGTGCTCGGCCAGCATGAGATGGACGAACTGCTCGCGCAGCGCGACAAGATGAACGCCGACATCCAGCGCATCCTCGACGAAAACACCGAGGGCTGGGGGATCAAGGTCACCAGCGTGGAGCTGAAGGACATCGATCTCGACGACAACATGGTGCGCGCCATGGCTCGCCAGGCCGAGGCCGAGCGCAACCGGCGCGCCAAGGTCATCAATGCCCAGGGCGAGCAGCAGGCCGCGCAGACCCTGGTCGAGGCGGCCAATGCCCTGTCGCAGAATTCGAGCGCGATGCAGCTGCGCTACCTGCAGACGCTCGCCGACATCGCGCACGACAAGTCGCAGATGATCATCTTCCCGCTGCCGCTCGATCTGATCACGCCGCTGCTGCGCCGCGGCGGTACGCCGAGCCAGAGCTGACCGGGGTGGCGGCGACCGGGTCGCCTGGGCGGGGGTCGCTCGCGCTCGCCGCGGCGCTGCTGGCTCTGGCGACCATCGCCGGCGCGGTTGGGGCCCATGCGCTGCCGCATGACTGGCCGGCTCAGTGCGTGCACGTATACGACGTCGCCGTGCGCTACCAGTTCTATCAGTCGCTGGGACTGCTGGGCATGGGTTTGTGGCTGAGCAGCCGGACGCCGGGCGAGCTGCCTGCGCGGATGAGGGCGGCGATGCGGAAGTGTCGGACCTCGGCGCGGGTCCTGTTCGTCGCGATCGTGTTGTTTTCCGGAAGCCTTTACGCGCTGTGTCTGGGTGCGCCGCGCTGGGTGGGCGTGCTGACGCCGGTAGGCGGCTCGCTGATGATCGTCGCCTGGGTGTCGTTCGCGCTCGGCGTCTGGCGCAGCTGATCCGCGGTGGCCGTGGATCGCTCGGGTCTGCCCATCGACACGGCCTTGCCGGCGCTGCGCGCGGCGCTGGCGGCGCGTGATTCCGCCGTCCTGACCGCGCCTCCCGGCGCGGGCAAGAGCACCGTGGTGCCCCTCGTCCTGCTGGAGGAGTCGTGGGCGCGGGACAAGCGCATTCTCATGTTGGAGCCGCGGCGACTGGCGGCGCGTGCGGTCGCGCAGCGCATGGCCCATACGCTGGATGAGCGGGTCGGCCGTACCGTTGGCTATCGCATGCGCCGCGACACGCTCGTGTCCAAGGACACGCGGATCGAGGTGGTCACGGAAGGCGTGCTGACGCGCATGCTGCAAAGCGATCCGGCGCTGGAGGGGATCGCGGCGGTGATCTTCGATGAGTTCCACGAGCGGAGCCTGCAAGCCGACCTGGGGCTCGCGCTGGCGCTCGATGCGCGTGCGACGCTCGCGCCCGAGCTGAAGATTCTGGTGATGTCCGCCACGCTCGACGCCGAGGGCGTGGCCGCGCTGCTCGGTGACGCGCCGCTCGTCGGTGCGCACGGCCGATCCTTTCCGGTCGAGACACGCTATGTCGGCGAGGGGGCGCCGCCGATGCCGCAACCGGCACGGCAGGCGGAAGGGCCCGAGCGCGCCGTGGCGCGCGTCATCCTGCGGGCGCTGCGCGAGGCGGAAGGTGACGTCCTGGTGTTCCTGCCCGGCGCCCGAGAGATCCGCCGGGTGGCCGCGATGCTCGAGAGCGCCGGCGCCGCGGCCCGCATCCTGCCGCTCTACGGCGATCTGCCGCCCGAAGCCCAGCAGGCCGCGCTGACTCCGGTGGCGGGGAGCCGGCGCATCGTGCTTGCAACCAACATCGCCGAGACCAGCCTGACCCTCGAGGGTGTACGCGTCGTGGTCGACTCGGGACTGGTCCGCCGCCCGCGTTTCGACCCGGTCACCGGAATGAACCGGCTCGAGCACGTCCGGATCTCCCGTGCCTCGGCCGATCAGCGTCAAGGCCGAGCCGGGCGGCTCGGACCCGGGGTGTGCTACCGGCTGTGGAGCGAGGCGGCGCAGCGCTCGCTCGCGCCGTTCACACCCCCGGAAATCGTCGAGGCGGATCTCGCCCCCCTGGCGCTCGAGCTCGCCGGCTGGGGCGTGCGCGATGCCGAGACGCTGAAATGGCTCGACCCGCCGCCGCCGGCCCTCCTCGCGAGCGCCCGCGATCTGCTCGGCCGGCTGGGCGCGCTCGATGACGACGGGCGCGTCACGAGCCACGGGCGCGACATGGCGCGCCTGGGGGTACATCCGCGCGTGGCACACATGCTGCTGCGGGCACATCAGCTCGGGGCTCTTGCGCTCGGGGCCGAGCTGGCCGCCGTGCTCTCCGAGCGCGATCTGTTGCGAGGTCTGCCGGAACGCGACGCCGATATCCGGACCCGCCTGGACGTGTTGCGCGGCACGAAAGGGGCGGGCGCAGGAGACCCTGCGGTGCGGCACGCTGTCCGCGAGACCGCGCGCGAGTTCGCCCGTCAAACGGAGCGCGTAGGCTCATTCCGCGGTGCGGCACACGCGAAGGTTTCAGCCGGCGCGTTGCTCGCCCTGGCCTATCCGGACCGGATTGGCTTGCGGCGTGGGGCCGCGGGCGGGCACTACACGCTGGCCAACGGCCGGGGCGCGCATTTCCCGGAGCCGCAATCCCTGGCCCGCCAGGACCTCATCGTCGCGGTGGATCTCGACGACCGCGAACGGGACGCACGTATCCTGCTCGCCGCGCCGCTCGAGCGCGCCGCGCTGGAAACACTGTACGGCGATCATCTGGTTTGGCAGGACATCGTCGAGTGGAGCCGTCTCGAGCAGGCGGTGCTCGCGCGACGCGAGCTGCGCTTCGGGCAGTTGCTGCTCCAGACCCGTCCTTTGCCCGAAGTGAGCGCCGATCGCGTGCGCGAGGCGATGCTCAATGGCGTGCGTGAGCTGGGTCTCGGCGCGCTGCCCTGGGACCGGGAGACCCGTGATCTGCAGGCGCGCGCGGCCTTCGTGCGCCGAGTGGGCGGCGGAGAGAACTGGCCCGATCTGTCCGACGAGGCGCTCGCGGCCGATCTGGACGAGTGGCTCGCCCCCTGGCTCGAGGGTCTGACGCGCCGGGATCATCTGGCGCGCATCCCACTCGCGGAGGCGCTGCGCGGGCGTTTGGGTTGGGAGCGTGTGCGGGCGCTCGATTCGCTCGCGCCCACGCACCTCACGGTCCCGAGCGGCTCTCGCATCCGTATCGATTATCTCGACGAAAACGCCCCGGCCGTCGCCGTGCGCCTTCAGGAGGTTTTCGGGCTCGCGGCTACCCCCCGCCTGGGCAACGGGCGGTTACCGATAACTTTCAAGCTGCTCTCGCCGGCGCACCGGCCCGTGCAGGTGACGCGCGACTTGGAGAGCTTCTGGGCGCGCGGCTACGCGCAGGTGCGCAAGGACTTGCGCGGCCGCTACCCGAAGCATCATTGGCCGGACGATCCGCTGCATGCCGAGCCCGTGCGGGGCGTGCGGCGACGGCGCTGAGCCGGTACACTTCACCCCTCATAAATCCATCCCACCGTCCACCCAGGGATACATGACGACACAGAGAGCCGAGGCCGCGTCCGGAACGGCCATCGACATTCGTTTCGGACAGGTGGGGCTCATCCAGGTGCTCATCTGGACGACTGATCCAGGCGCCATCCTCGACGAGTTGACCGGGCGGGTCGCGACGGCGCCGAAGTTCTTCCAGCGTACGGCCGTGTCGATTGATCTCGGGCCGCTCGGGCACGAGCCATCGGCGGAAGAGATGCAGGGCGTGCTCGATGCGGTGCGGCGCGCGGGAATGTGTCCCGTCGGCCTGGCCAGCGGCGCGGCCGTGGCGCAGGCGCTCTCGCGACCCCTCGACCTGCCGCTGCTGCCGCCATTCCGGGAATTCCACCCCCCCGCCGAGGCCGGGGCGCGTGCCCGCCGCGAGGCACCGCGTCCGGAGCCCGAACCCGAGGCCGGCACGCTCGCGCAACTACACGCGCATCCCGTGCGTTCCGGCCAGCGGGTCTACGCCCGTGGCCGCGATCTGGTCGTCACCGCGACGGTCGGGGCCGGCGCCGAGCTGATTGCCGATGGCTGCGTGCACGTGTACGGCGCGCTGCGCGGACGCGCGGTCGCGGGCGCGCGCGGCGAGACGGGCGCACGTGTATTCTGTCAGGACTTTCACGCCGAGCTGGTGTCGATCGCCGGCGTGTTTCGCGTTTTCGAAACGCTGCCGCCGGAGCTGGCAGGCAAACCGGTGCAGGCGTGGCTGGACGGCGACGCCTTGCGTTTCGAGCGCTTAGGCGCTTGAGTACGCCGAGCACAGTGAACCCCATTCGAGGAGTGAGCTTTGACTGAAATCATCGTGGTGACCTCTGGCAAGGGCGGCGTCGGCAAGACCACCACCTCGGCCAGCATGGCCTGCGGACTGGCCCGCCGGGGCAAGCGCGTGGCGGTGATCGACTTCGACATCGGCCTGCGCAATCTCGATCTCATCATGGGCTGCGAGCGCCGCGTCGTATATGACTTCGTCAACGTCATCAACGGCGACTGCACGCTCAAGCAGGCGTTGATCAAGGACAAGCGTCTCGAGACATTGCACCTGCTGGCGGCTTCGCAGACGCGAGACAAGGACGCGCTGACCGAGGACGGGGTTCGCCGCGTGCTCGATGAGCTGATTGCCGATGCATTCGACTACATCATCTGCGACTCCCCGGCGGGCATCGAAAAGGGCGCGCATCTGGCGATGTACTTCGCTGACCGCGCCGTGGTGGTCGTCAATCCTGAAGTCTCCTCCGTACGCGATTCCGACCGGATTCTGGGTTTGCTCGCCAGCAAGACGCACCGCTCCGTGAACGGCAACGGCGGCGTGAAAGAGCATCTATTGCTGACGCGCTACAACCCACGCCGCGTCGCCAACGGCGAAATGATGAGCGTCGGGGACGTGAAGGATATCCTGGGACTCGATGTCATTGGTGTCGTGCCGGAGTCCCCCGACGTGCTCGCCGCCTCCAATGCCGGCGTGCCGGTGATTCTCAGCGATACGAGCGATGCCGCGGCCGCCTACGAGGACGCGGTGGCGCGCCTACTCGGGGAGGAGCTGCCGTTGCGCTTCCTCGACGAGCCCAAGCGCGGTTTCTTTGCCCGCATGTTTGGAGGCTGATATGGGACTGCTGTCCCTGTTTCGCAGCAAGCCGAATTCGGCGAGCATTGCCAAGGAACGATTGCGCATCATCGTGGCGCAGGAGCGCGGCGGTCGGGGCGGTCCGGACTACCTGCCGCTGCTGCGGCGTGAGCTGCTTCAGGTGATCCACAAGTATGTAAACGTGGATCCGGAAGCGGTGCAGATCAACCTCGAGCGCGACGCCGGACACGAGGTCCTCGAGCTGAGCGTGGCCCTGCCGCAGAAGCCGGCTGTCTGAGCGATCGGGCCCGGTGACCCGCCCGGGACGAGTCCCGGGCGGGTTCCGGTCAGGGAGTTCTGAGACGACTTGCGGCCGCCGCGAGTCAGCACACTCCGCCGCCATGCTCCGCCGGCGCGGCGTGCGCGCGGAACAACGAGAAGAGTTCGCGGCCGAAGCCGTGGCCGTTTGCCGCGAGATCGGCGGTGACGCTCTCGCGCCGGTTCCATTCCGCCTCGCTCACCCGCGCCTCGAGCTCCCCCGTGCGGCTGTCCAGGCGAATCACGTCGCCGTCGCGGACCTTGCCGATCGGGCCGCCGCACACCGCCTCCGGTGTCAGGTGGATCGCCGCAGGGATGACGCCCGAGGCACCCGACATGCGTCCGTCGGTGACGAGTCCCACGCGATGGCCCTTGTTCTGCAGTGACGTGAGCGCCGGCGTGAGCCCATGGAGCTCCGGCATGCCGTTGGCGCGTGGACCCTGGAAGCGCACCACGACCACCACGTCGCGTGACAGCTCACCCTGCTTGAACGCGTGGATGACCTCGTCCTGACTGTGAAACACCCTCGCTGGCGCCTCCACCGAGCGATGCTCGGGCTTGACCGCCGACACTTTGATGACCGAGCGGCCGAGATTGCCGCGCAGGAGCTTCAGGCCCCCGTCGGCGCTGAACGGATCCGACGCCCGGCGCAGGACCTCGCGGTCGCCACTGTTGGCGGGCGCGTCGCGCCAGGCGAGCCCCTCGCTCGAGAGCCACGGCTCCTGCGCGTAATGCCCGAGGCCGGCGCCGGCGACCGTCTGCACGTCGCCGTGCATGAGCCCGGCCTGCAGCAGCTCGCGCACCAGGAAGCCCATGCCGCCGGCGGCATGGAAGTGGTTCACGTCGGCGGCGCCATTGGGGTAGATGCGCGCGAGTAGCGGCACCACCTCGGAGAGCGCGTTGAAGTCGTCCCAGTCGATGACGATGCCGGCGATCTTGGCGATGGCCACGATATGCAGGGTGTGGTTGGTCGAGCCGCCGGTGGCGAGCAGACCCACCACCGCGTTGACGATGCTGCGCTCATCGAGCACGCGGGCGAGCGGCAGGTACTCCTCGCCCAGGGCGGTGATGCGGGCGGCGCGGCGCACCGCGGCGCCCGTCAGAGCATCGCGCAACGGCGTGTTCGGCGGCACGAACGCGCTGCCCGGCAGGTGCAGCCCCATCACTTCCATGAGCATCTGATTGCTGTTGGCGGTGCCGTAGAACGTGCAGGTCCCGGCGGAGTGATAGCTGTCGGCCTCCGACTGCAGCAGCGCCTCGCGGCCCACCTTGCCCTCGGCGAACAGCTGGCGGATGCGGGCTTTTTCCTTGTTGGGCAGACCCGAAGGCATGGGGCCCGCCGGCACGAACACCGCCGGCAGCTGCCCGAAGGCGAGCGCACCGATCAGCAGGCCCGGCACGATCTTGTCGCACACCCCCAGGCACAGCGCGGCATCGAACATCCCATGCGTGAGCGCGACCCCTGTCGACATCGCGATCACGTCGCGGCTGAACAGCGACAGCTCCATGCCCGGCTGGCCCTGTGTGATCCCGTCGCACATGGCGGGCACCCCGCCGGCGACTTGCGCCGTCGCGTGTGCGTCGCGCGCGGCATGGCGGATCAACCCTGGAAAGCGCTCGAACGGCTGATGCGCCGAGAGCATGTCGTTGTAAGCGGTGACGATGGCGAGGTTCGGCCCGCGCAGCGCCTTCAACGCTTCCTTGTCGGGGGCATTGGATGCCGCAAAGCCATGGGCGAGATTCGTGCAGGAGAGGCGCGAGCGGGCCGGGCCGCTCGACTGGGCGCGCATCCGCTCCAGATAGGCGCTGCGCGAGTCGCGGCTGCGCTCGCGGATGCGCTCGGTGACCTCCCGGATGCGAGGATTCAGGGGTGCGGCGGGTATCTCGGTCATCGGCAACTCAGTCCTCGTGGGTGGGTTGGTAGCCTTCCGGCCGGGTCGAGCCCGGTCCGAAAAAGAATTTTTCCATCTCAGTCTCGAGAAACTGGCGGGCCTTGGGCTCGATCGGGCTCAGGCGATACTCGTTGATGAGCATGATCTGATGCTGTATCCAGCGCGCCCAGGCTTCGCGCGACACGTGCTCGAAAATCCGCTGGCCGAGAGGGCCCGGATAGGGTGGGCGATCGAGGCCGGGCGCCTCGCGCTTGAGCATCACACACTGCACCATTCGGGGCATGATGTTCTCCGTCGAAGTTAGAGACCTAAAATTAATCAAAGAGTTGCGATTGGATCCGTGCCGACCCCAGGCGCTGAAGAAAGCGCTGAATCGGGGCTGGAAGGCCGAACGCGCCGGGTGCGACAGCCTGATACCACGCATGCTGCGCCGGATCCGGCGCGCCGACAGGGCTCGCACAATGGGCCAGAAGCGGCGTAATGACAAGATCGAAGTGCGTAAAGGCGTGCTCGATGGCCGCGAGAGGCCGTGCCGGCGCACGCTCGCCGAGCATTCGCTCGAGATAGCCCGCCGCGTCCGCAGAGTTGTCGAACTGCGGCAGACACCACAGGCCGCCCCAGATTCCACGCTCGGGCCGGCGTTCGAGCCAGACCGCGCCATCGGCCCGCCGCGCCGCCAGCATGAATACCTGCCGCAATGGCCGCTGCGGGCGCTGTTTCGGGGCCGGGAGCTGGTGCTGGCGGCCGGTGCGCCGGGCAAGACAGGCCTCCGTCAGCGGACAGCGCTCGCACGCCGGATGGCGGCGCGTGCACAGCGTTGCGCCTAGGTCCATGACCGCCTGCGTATACACGTCGACGTGCCGGTTCGGGGTACAGGCGTCGGACAACGCCCACAGCCGGCGCGCGGTGGACGGATCCGCCGGATCGCCATCCACCGCGAAATACCGTGCGAGCACGCGGCGCACGTTGCCGTCGAGGATCGAATGGCGCTGGTTGAGGCTCAGCGCGAGGATGGCCCCGGCCGTCGAACGGCCGATGCCGGGCAGCGCGGCCACCGCATCGAAGTGCTCCGGGAAGCGGCCGTCGTGCTCGGCGCAGATCCGTGCGGCCGCGCGGTGAAGATTGCGCGCCCGCGCGTAATAGCCGAGTCCGGACCACAGGTGCAGCACCTCATCGAGCGGCGCGTCGGCCAGCGCGCGGACTTCCGGGAATCGGCCGGTGAACCGCTCGAAGTAGGGAATCACCGTGGCGACCTGCGTCTGCTGCAGCATGATTTCCGACACCCACACGCGATAGGGGGTGCGGTTGCGCTGCCAGGGCAAATCGTGCCGCCCGCTGCGCACGTGCCACTCGATGAGCGCGGCGGCCACTCGCGAGCCGCCCGCGGCCGGTACCGCCGTCGATGTACCGCTCATCAGAGCTTCATGGGATGGCGGACGCGCGAGCGGCTGGTCGAATCGATCGGCTTGAAAGCATGCGGCGAGCTCTGCGCCCAGTACGTGTCGGACGCGGCGCTCCAGCCGCTCTTGCCGAGGTCCGGCCACCGGCTGGGGGTGAAGCCGGGCGCGCCCGCGAGCCGCTTGGCGCCCAGGACCAGAGCGTTCCCATGGATGTGTTTCAGGGCCAGTTTCCACGGGATCACGGTCAGCAGGCCCGCGGGGCCCGCAGTGCGGCCGCGCACCAGGACCAGGTGCGTCGCCGTGCCGCCCGCGCCGAACACGATGTCCTGCACGGCCCCGAGGGTCTTGCCCGATTTGGAGCGCACGGGCAGACCGATCAGGGTCGCGGCGCGCTGCGCAACCGCCGGCAACGGGGCCGGCGGTGGCTTGTGCGGTGCGTTCGAGGGCGCGCTTGGCGCGCTCTCGGGCATGAACACACTATTTTGTTGACTGCAGCCGCAGAGGACGAGCCCCAACAGCGCGCATGTCAGAGGCGCGAGCGTCCTGAACATCCGATTGACACGTCTCACCATTTGACCAGCGGTGGCAGACTCATGAGATAGGCCTCCGGGTCCGCGTCCGTCTGAAATCCGAACCGGGTACCGCGATCATAGACCAGGTTGAACTCGACGTACCGTCCGCGCTTGTACAGCAGCTTCTCGCGGTCGGCCTCGTCGTACGGGGTGTCTTTCCTGCGCGACACCAGCGTCGGGTAAACCTCCAGGAACGCTTCGCCGATCTGCCGGACGAACGCGAAGTCCGCTTCGGCGTCGCCACTGGCGAGCTCGTCGAAGAAGATTCCGCCCACGCCGCGCGGCTCGTGCCGATGCGGCAGATAGAAATACCGGTCACACCAGGCCTTGTACGCCTCGTAGGCCCCGGGGCGATAAGTCTCGCAGGCGCGGCGCAGCGCCGCGTGAAACTGCGCCGTGTCTTCCTCGAACGGAAACGTCGGGGTGAGGTCCGATCCGCCTCCGAACCAGCCGCGGCTGGTGCGCAGGTAGCGCAGGTTCATGTGCACCGTCGGCACGTACGGATTCGCCATATGGGCCACCAGCGAGATGCCGCAGGCGAGGAAGCGTCCGCCGGAGTCCTGCGCGCCGGGAATCTGCGCGCGAGCCTGATCGGAAAACACGCCCCAGACATGGCTGAAGTTGACGCCGACTTTCTCGAATACCTGCCCGCGCATCAGCCGGGAGTCGCCGCCGCCCTCGAGGCGATGACCGTTCGGACGGCGCCAGTCGCGTGCCTCGAATCGAGCCTCGGGCTCGAGCGCCTCGAATGCGGTGCAGATCCGCGCTTGCAGGTCGCGGAAGTAGCGGGCCGCCGCCTCGGCCAGATCCGTGTCGTCTCCCGTCACGCGCGAGGTCCCTCGCGTGTTGAGCGCTCGTGCACGACGTCCACCAGCCGCGCCACGGCGTCCGGATCGGTCTGCGGCCAGATCCCGTGTCCGAGGTTGAAGATGTGCCCGGGCGCGCCGCCGGCCTCCCGCAGCACACGCCCGGCCTGGCGTGCGAGTTCATCGGGCGGGGCGAACAGCGCCGCCGGATCGAGGTTGCCCTGCACGGCCTTCCGCGGTCCCAACACACGGCGCACCGCCCCGAGCGGCATGCGCCAGTCGACGCCGATGACGTCGGCCGGGAGGCTCGCGAGCCGATCGAGCAGCGCGCAGCCCTGGTTGAGGTAGTAAATGAGGGGCACGCCGCGCTCGCGCAGCGCCGTGAGCGTGCGGGCCGCGCCGCGCAGGGCAAACTGCTCGAACTCCGGCGGCGCGAGCAGTCCGCCCCAGGACTCGAACAGCATCAGCGCCTGGGCGCCAGCGTCGGCCTGAGCCCCGAGATAGACGGCCATGGCGTCCGCGAGCCGATCCAACAGCCGCTCCGCCGAGCGCGGGTTCTCGTACAGAAACGCGCGCGCCGTCTCGAACTCCTTCGAGGGACGGCCACTCACCAGGTAGCACAACAGCGTGAACGGACCGCCGGCGAAGCCGATGAGCGGCACACCGCGCGGCGCCTCGGCGCGCACCAGGCGCACGGTGTCGAGCACGAAGGGCACGTCACGCAGCGGCTCGAGCGGCCGCAGCGAATCGATGGCCGCGTCGGTACGGATCGGCTGGCCGATCACCGGTCCGGGCTCGAATGTCAGATCGACGCCCATGCCGGAAAGCGGCGTCATGATGTCGCTGAAGAGGATGGCCGCGTCGAGCGGGAAGCGCCGCAGCGGCTGCAAGGTCACCTCGGCGGCGAGCTCCGGCGTGCGCGTGAGCGCCTCGAACGACACCCGGGATCGGACCTGCCGGTATTCCGGCAGGTAGCGGCCGGCCTGGCGCATGATCCAGATGGGCGTGTGAGGCACCGGCTCGCGCCGGCATGCGGCGAGAAATACAGGCGTGGGCGTGCTCAATCAGCGACTCCTCAGCCAGCGAGACGCTTCCCGCGCATAGTAGGTGATGATGAGATCCGCGCCGGCGCGGCGGATGCCGGTGAGCGCCTCCATGACCGCCGCGCGCTCATCGATCCAGCCGTGCCCTGCGGCCGCTTTGATGAGGCTGAATTCGCCGCTCACCTGATAGGCCACGACCGGCACTTCGACCGTGTCGCGCACCTGACGAATGACGTCGAGGTAGGGTCCGGCCGGCTTGACCATGACCATATCGGCGCCTTCCTCGATGTCGAGGCGGACTTCGCGCAGCGCCTCGCGGCTATTGGCCGGGTCCATCTGATAGCTGCGCCGGTCGCCGAAGGCCGGAGCGGACTCCGCTGCCTCGCGAAACGGCCCGTAGAACGCCGAGGCGAACTTGGCCGCATAGGAGACGATCGGCGTCATGGTGAACCCGTTGCGGTCGAGCGCCCGCCGGATGGCCTGGACCCGCCCGTCCATCATGTCGCTCGGTGCAATCGCATCAGCGCCCGCGCGCGCGTAGTTGAGCGCCACCTCGGCCAGCGTCTGCACCGAGGTGTCGTTGTCGATCACCCCGCCGGGCAGCACGTGGCCGCAGTGACCGTGGTCGGTCGCGCCGCACAGGCACACGTCGGCCCACACCAGCAACTGCGGGCAGGCGGCCTTGAGCGCCGCGATCGCCTCGGCGGCAAGTCCGCCCGGATCGAGCGCCGCGCTCGCCTTTTCGTCCTTGTGCGCGGGCGCGGCGAACAGCAGCACCGCCGGGACACCGGCGTCCAGGGCCGAGCGCGCCTCGTTGACGGCCTCGTCCACCGAGAGCTGGCAGATGCCGGGCATGCTGGTCACCGGACGGCGCACCCCGGCGCCGGGTACGACGAACAGCGGGTAGATGAGCTGATCGGGGGCGAGGCGTGTCTCGCGGACCATGCGCCGCCAAGGATCCGATTGGCGCGTGCGCCGGGGTCTAACGGACGGAAAACTCATGACTAGAGCCTCTGGGTTGATGGGCGCGCAGCAGCGCATGACAGGCGAGCGCCAGTCCGCGCAGCGTCGGGGTTTCGGCGATGATGGGCGTGAAGCCGCGCGCGTCGAGTGCTGCGGACGTCGTCGGCCCGATCGCGATGGCCGGTACCGCGGCGAGCAGTCGTTTGAAGTCCTCCGGGCCCAGGGCGCGTTCCAGCTCGATCACGGCCGAGGGGCTCGCGAAGGTGACCGCGCCGACGGCACGGTGCTCGATGGAGCGTCTGCACGCGTCCACGTCGAGTGTCGCGCGAACTATACGGTACGCGACGAAGCGCACCACGTTCGCGCCGAGACGCGCCAGGCCCTCCTGCAGCATTGGCAGCGAGCGCGAGCTGGCCGGATACAACACGCGCCGGTTCCGCACGTCGACTTCCCCAAGCGCATGGACCAGGCCCTCCGCGCCTGGTCCATGGCCGAGCAGGTCGACGGGCCAACCGCGCTCGCGCAATGTGTCGGCAGTGCTCGGACCCACCGCGGCGATACGCACGCCCGCCGGCGGTGTCGGCAGTGCGTCAGTCACGGCCTCCACCGCGTGCGTGCTGGTGAACACGATCCAATCAAATGTCCCGACGGCGTATCGCTGAGCTTCCCACTCAGCGGGGTCGGCCCCCTCAACGCCGATCACGGGCCAATGCAGAACCGCGAGGCCGAACTGCTCGAGTTCGCCGCATAGTCCGCGGCCTCGCGACTCGGCGCGCGTCACCACCACGGACGCATCAATCGCGGCGCTCACGGTTCGGGCACCTGCTGCGCGGCACGCTGCGCGGCGATGAGCTGGGCGGCACCTTGCGCCAGCAGCGCCTCGGCGAGGCGTTCCCCGAGGTCGCGGGCGGCCCCGGCATCGGCCGGTACGGAACCCTCGGCCGACAGGCTTCGTGTGCCGTCGAGTGTGCAGACGACGGCACGCATGTGGATCGATCCGGCTTCCAGGCGGGCCAGCGCGCCGAGCGGAACCTGACAGCCGCCCTCGATGCGCCGCAGCAGCGATCGTTCGGCGGCTGTCGCGAGTCGTGTCGCGGCGTGATCGAGCGGCTCGAGCCAGCAGGCCGTTGCCGCGTCGCCCTCGCGGGAGCACACGCCGATCGCGCCTTGCGAGACCGCCGGCGGAAAATCCGCCGGTCCGAGCCGTTCGGTGATGCGCGCCTCGAGCCCGAGGCGCTTCAGACCCGCAGTCGCCAATACGATGGCGTCGTAGTCCCCGCGCTCGAGCCGCTCCAGGCGCGTGGGCACGTTGCCGCGCAGCTCGTGCAGGTGGATGTCGGGACGCAGGCGTGCGATGAACGCTCTGCGGCGCAGACTGCTGGTGCCGACGCGGGCGCCGGCGGACAGCGCCGTCAGCCCCCGGCCGTCGCGGCTGACGAGCGCATCGCGCGGGTCTTCTCGCTCGAGCACTGCGGCGAGCGCCAGGCCGGGCTCGAGCTCCGTGGGCAGATCCTTCAGGCTGTGCACGGCGAGGTCGATGCGATCCTCGAGCAGCGCGCGGTCGAGCTCCTTGGTGAAAAAGGCGCGGCCCCGGACGGCCCACAGCGGCACCTGGGTTTGCAGATCGCCGGAGGTGGTGATGGGGACGAGCTCGACGCCGGGCGCGCCGGGCAGCGCACCGATCAGCGCACGGATGTGCCGTGCCTGCCACAGAGCCAGTGCGGAGGCCCGGGTGCCGATGCGCAGCGCCGCACGGGTCATGACTCGCCCTCGATCAGAAAGCGGTAGCCGACACCCCATACCGTCAGGAAGTGGCGCGGATTGGCCGGGTCGCGCTCGAATCGCCGCCGCAGCCGCAGGATGAAGTTGTCCACGGTGCGCGTGGAGGGGAACACGTCGTAACCCCAGACCCGCTCGAGCAGGTCCTCGCGCGAGACGATCTCACCGGGCCGCTCGGCCAGCACCTTGAGGATCATCGCCTCCTTCTCGGTGAGCTCCTGGGTGAGGCCGTTCCAGGCGCGCCCGCGGAAGGCCCGGAAGTCCACCTCGTTCTCGCCGAAGCGCAGCACCGAGGTTTCGGCCGCCGCGCTCTGGTACCAGTCCCAGCGGCGGAGAATGGCTCGCACGCGCAGCAGCAGCTCCTTGAGGTGGAAAGGCTTGGGCAGGTAGTCGTCGCCGCCGGCCTCCAGACCCCGTACCCGGTCGGCGGGATCGCCGCGCGCGGTCAGAAACAGCACCGGCGTGTTGTCGCCGCGCTCGCGCAGTGTGCGGCAGACGGTGAACCCGTCGATCTCCGGCAGCATGACATCGAGCAGTACCAGGCCGTAGGCTTGCGTGGCGAGCCGCTCCAGAGCGGTGCGCCCGTCGCCGGCCTGATCGACCGTGTAGCCTTCGGCGCGCAGGTTCTCGACCAGTCCGGCGGCGAGGTACGGATCATCCTCGACCACGAGGATCCGGTGGGTGCTGTCGGCCGGCGCGCTCACGACAGGTTGCCGTCCTCGGGGTGCTTATCCGGACGGGTGGTGTCGCTTGGCGGGGCATGCTTCGCGAGCGTCTCAGGATGGCTTCCTTCGGGGGCGGGGCCGGCCTCCGCCGTCCAGGACGGCTCCCGGTGATCGTGTTGCGGTTCGCCGGGCCACACCAGCACGAAACGCGCGCCATGGCCGACGCCCGCGCTTTCCGCGGTCACTCGCCCATTCATCAGGTGCATCAGGCGCCGCACGATGTACAGGCCGAGTCCGGTGCCGCGATAGCTGCCGCCGCCCGAATCCAGGCGCCGGAATTTATCGAACAGCCGGCCCGCATCGGCAGGCCGGAATCCCACGCCGCTGTCGCGCACGGCGAGCTCGACGTTTCCGTCGGCGCGCCGCCCGCTGAACACGATGGTACCGCCCCCCACCGCAATGACCGCCGCCAGCGCGTTGTCGAGCAGGTTGCGCAGGATGACGTCGATCGCCAACGGGTCGGCGAGTATCTCCAGTCCCGAGTCGATCTCGACGCGCAGCGCGATGTGCGCCTGGGCGGCGCGCTCCTCGATCGAGGCGGTCGCGCGCCGCACGGTGCTCGCCAAGTCGAGAGGTTCGCGCCGCAACTCGACGCGCCCACGGTCCAGCCGGGCGCTCTCGAGGATGCGGCTCACCATGCCTTCCATGCGCGCCAGGTCCGCGAGCATCCGGTCCGTCAGACCGCGCGTCTGTTCCGCCGTGAGCTTGCGCAGTGTCAGCGTCTCGAGCGAGAGCTGCAAACTTGCGAGGGGTGTTTTGAACTGGTGCGAGACCATCGCCAGGAAGTTGTCCTGCTCGATCATGGCCAACGCCTCGGAGCGCAGAGCCCGGGCGATGACCACGAGACACGCCACCAGGGCAAGCAGGAAAAATCCGCCCTCCCAGGCGTATTGCACGATCCGCAGGTGCTCCTGGGCCAGGAGCTGATGCTCGGCTACGGGGCTGACCCGGGCGCCGTCGGGGGTCAGCTGCACCGACGGCAGGAGCGCTCGAACGCGCTCGACCGGCACACCGGCCGAGAGCAGGGCGCGCGCCGCGGCAGCCTGCTGCGCGTACGCGCTCTGCAACTGGATGACTTTCTCCACGGCATAGTGGTGCTCGTCGTAGAGCCACCAGCCGACCTGAACGGTGCACACCATCACGAGCACCATGACGGTGATCTGCAGGATGCGCGGAATCCTGTTCGCGCGCGGCGTCATGCCGCGGACTCGAGCGCTTGCTCCAGACCGCGGCCCAGCGTCTCGATGTCCGTGTCTCGGTGCGCAAGCGAGAGGAAGCACGCCTCATAGGCTGAGGGTGGAAAGTAGATCCCTTGCGCGAGCAGCGCATGGAACAGCCGGCCGTAGCGCTCGAGCGCGGTCTGATCGAGCGGCGCGGCGGTGCGCGGCGCCCCGGGCCCGTGCAACGACAGCCAGAACAGCGATCCGACCCGGACCAGGTGCACCGGGAAGCTCGCCCGCGCCAACACGGGTCGCAGTACCGCTTCCACGTGGGTGCCGAGAGATTCCAGCCGGCGCCAGCCGTCCTCGCGGGCGAGCACCTCGAGTGTGGCGATGCCGCTCGCCATGGCGACGGGGTTGCCGGAGAGGGTGCCGGCCTGATAGGCATCGCCGTCGGGGGCGAGCCGCGCCATGACGGCGCGCGGCCCGGCGAATGCTCCGACCGGCAACCCACCGCCGATCACTTTGCCGAAGGTGGCCAGATCCGGCGTGATGCCGAGCCGTTCCGCGGCGCCGCCGCGCGCCAGGCGGAACCCGGAGATCACCTCGTCGAAAATCAACAGGGCTCCGTGGGTGCGCGTCAGCGCGCGCAGCCGCGCGAGGAACGCTTGGCGCTGGGGCAGCAGGCCGTGATTGGCGGGCACCGGCTCGATGATCACTGCGGCGATGCGCGCGCCTTGCGCCTCGAGCAATTGCTCGAGCGCCGCTTCGTCATCGAGCGGCAGCACGCGGGTGCAGGCCGTGAAGGGCTCGGGTACGCCCGCCGAGGACGCACGCCCGAATGTCGCCAGTCCCGAGCCGGCGGCCACCAGCAGATGATCGGCATGGCCGTGGTAGCAGCCCGAGAACTTCACGATCAGGTCCCGTCCCGTGGCGGCGCGCGCGACGCGGATCGCGCTCATCACCGCCTCGGTGCCCGAGGAGACGAAGCGCACCTGCTCGATTCCGGGATAGGCGGCCACCACGCGCTCGGCGAGTTCTACTTCGCCGGCGCAGGGCGCTCCAAACGTGGTGCCGGCGCGGCTTGCCGTCTCGATGGCCTCGACCACGGCGGGATGAGCATGGCCAAGGATGAGCGGCCCCCAGGAGCCGACGAAGTCGAGGTAGCGCCGATCGTCGGCATCGATGAGGTGTGCGCCTTGCGCGCGCGCAATGAACAGCGGCGTGCCGCCCACGGCCCGAAACGCCCTCACGGGCGAGTTGACGCCCCCGGGTATCACGGCGCGGGCGCGGGCGTAGAGCTGCTCGGAACGGGGATGGCTCATGACGACAGGTTCGCCTGTTCGATCGGTAATGTCGGGTCTGGAGGGCCGCGACGGTGCGGCTGCGCCTCGCGGAAGAAGGCTTCGAGCACTTCCGGGGTGGTGTGTGCGGCGGCGGCCCGCAGGCCACAGATAGGCAGATGTACCAGGCTGTGTGCGACGCGCTCGGTCAGGCGGAGCACGGCCTCGCGCTGCGCGGCATCGAGCGTGTGCAGCTGAGCGGCGAGTGCCCGCTCCGCTTCCTCCGTGGCGATCCGCTCGAACGCCTCGCGCAGTCCCGCCAGATGCGGTCCGATCGCACGGCTCGCCATCTCCGTGCGCAGCCGGCTCAGCCGCTCGTCGATCGCCGCACGCACCGGTGCCAGGCGCAGCAGCTCACAGACCCGCTGGTCTTCGGCAGCATGCACGAGCTCGTCCATCCCCACGTAATCGATGCGCGCACGCCGCGCAACACCGGGCTCGAGGTTGGGAGGAACGCCGAAGTCCACGGCAAGGGGCCGGCGTCCGCCGCTGGCGAGCCGCTCCAGCGTCGCCTCGCCGAGGAGCGGGGCGCCGCCGCCGGCGGCCAGCACGAGCGCCGCGACCCGTTCGGGCGCGGCGCGGAAGTCCTCCAGCGCCATCGCCTGACCGGACACCTCCGCCGCGAGCGACTCCGCGGCTGCGGGCGTGCGGTTGACGATCAGGAGCGGCACCCCTTCGCGGGCGAGCGCGAGCCCGCAGCGGCGAGTCATGGGCGAGACGCCGATCAGTGCGACCCGCTCGCGCCGCTCGCCCAGATGCGCCCGTACACGCTCGACCGCCAGGTCCGCGAGTGAGCGTTGCGGAAGACCCGAGCGCAGCCGCTGCACCCGGTTGGCCATGCCGAGCGCCTCGCCCAACAGACGGTTCAGCAACGGGCCGCAGGTGCCGGCTTCCCGGGCACTCTCCCAGGCCAGGCGCAGTTGAGCGCTGATCTCCCGCTCGCCCGCCTGCGCGGAATCCAGACCGCAGGCGACTAGCAGCACGTGCTCGATGGCTGACTCGCCCGCCCAAGCGCGCAGCAGCCGCGGCGCCTGCCCGGGGGGCGGTGCACATCCGGTGAGCTCGGCGAGCACCTCGCCGCGCAGGTCGCCGGCGGGCTGGCCGCCACCGGCGGCGTAGAGCAGCTCGACCCGATTGCAGGTGCCCAGATAGAGCAGCTCAGCCACCCCGAGGGCCTGGCGTAGCGCCGGGAGGCGCTGCGGGAGGCTCGTGCGATCCAGGGACAGGCGCGCGACGTCGTCTACGCCGGCGTGCCGGTACGAGATGCCAACGACGCCGAACTGGTCCATGCCCGCAAGCACACCATGATCCGCCGCCCGAGGTGTCACAGAACGGTCACCGGATCCGGCGCGCGGTGCCTCAGAGGCGGATCAGCCCGCGCTTGTGTGCCACGGCCACCGCTTCCGTCCGGCTGATGGCGTCGAGCTTGGTGAGAATCGACTTCACGTGGGTCTTGGCCGTGCCCTCGGTGATCGAGAGCCGCCGCGCGATGTCCTTGTTGCTGCGGCCCTGGGCAACCAGCTCGAGAACGTCGAGCTCGCGCTCGGTGAGGCTGGGCTTGGCCATGCGCTGCAGCGCTTTGGCCGCGACGGTGGAGGAGGTGTAGGGCCGGTCCTCGCTGACGGCCCGGATCGCCGAGAGTATTTCCTGACGGGGAGCGTCCTTGAGAATGTAGCCCTTGGCCCCGTGCGAGAGGCACTGGAAGATGTCCTCATCGCCGTCGTATGTCGTCATGACCAACAGGCGGGCCTTGGGGTTGATCTCCATCACCCGCTGGACCACGGCCAGACCGTCGCGCTTGGGCATCCGCAGATCGAGCACCATCACGTCGGGCTTGCGTTCCTCGAAGAGGGTAATGGCCGTGTCGCCATCGCCCGCCTCGGCGACAACCTCCATGTCAGGCTGCTGATTGACCATCGCCGCCAGTCCGTCGCGCACGACGGGGTGATCGTCCGCGAGAATCACGCGGATCTTCTTGTGCATCTCGGCCGACATCAGGTTCTCCGCTTTTGCATGCGTACGCTCACGCGGGTGCCGGATCCGGGCCGGCTTTCGATGTGCCATTCGCCGCCGATGTCGGTGGCGCGCTGGCGCATGCTGGTCAGACCGAAGCCCTGACGCTCGTGGCGCTCGGGGCTCTGGCCCATTCCCAGGCCGTCATCCTCGACGGCCAGCACCCAGTGGGTGTCCTCGTCCGTGATCGTGATCCGTATGGTGGTGGGACGGGCGTGGCGTACGGCGTTGCTGAGCGCCTCCTGCGCAATGCGCAGCAGCTCGTGCTCCTCTTCCGGCCGCAGCCCCGTGTTGATCGTGTCGCTGCTGAACGTGCAGGTCACCCCGCCGGGGACGGTGGAGCGCTCGGCGAGCTGGCGCAGCGCGAGTTCCAGTCCGGTGCGGCGCGTCTGATCGAGCCTGAGCGCCATGACCGAGCGGCGCGCTTCGGCGATCCCGTCCCGGGCCAGATCGCGGATGCGCGTCAGCGTGATGGCGAGCGTGGAGTCCTTCTTCTGGCACGGCGGATCCTCTTCCAGCGCCCCGAGCTGCATCAGGATGCCGGTGAAGGCCTGCGCCAGGCCGTCGTGGATTTCCTGTCCGATGCGTGCCCGCTCCACGAGCACGGCGGCCTCCTTGGCCTGATAGGCGAGCCGCGTCAACTGCACCGCCAGGGTCGCCTGCTGCGCCAGCGCCACCAGCAGTTCGCTGTGCGGCACGTCCTCGGCCTTGCGCCGGAAGCGCAGGAGCAGAAAGCCGACGTTGCGCGAGCCGAACACCAGCGGGTAGACCACCTTGCCGATGTGCCCCTCGCGCCGGTCGAATGCGAGCATGCCGGGCCAGAATTCCTGGTGCTGCTGCGCGACATCGATGTACATGGGTTCGTGCGGCTGGCCGAAGCGGTTGCCGAACGCCGAGCCGGTGGGCACGCTGATCGGGTAGGGCGGCTCCTCGAGCTTGCCTTCGCGCACGTGCGCGGCGATGCGCCACTCCTGCAGGCTGTCGCGCGAGACCACGACGGCGCCCGAGGCGGCGTTGAACTGGCGGGTGGCCTCGAGCAGCAAGTGGCCGAGGAAACCGTTGAGATCGGGCTCGCTCGCCAGCCGCTCGAGGTTGCCGCGGATCACCGCATTGGCCTTGGCGAGCTCGGTGGCGTGCTCCTCGGCGGCGCGCTCGCGCTCGCGGCGCATGTCATCGAGCAGGCGCTGGCGGTGCAGGGCCGCGCCGATCACGCTCGCGGCGGTCTCGAGCGCCGCCAGCTCCGCGGAATCGATGGCGCGCCGCTGCCGCGTGTTGTCAAGGCCGATGGCGCCGATGAAATCCCCGGCCACCAGAATGGGCACCACGGCCTTGCTCTGCGTGCCGATGCCCTCGAAGTCGGTGGACCCGGCGCAGGTCTTGCCGGTCTCACCGGGGTTGATGCATACGCTGCGGCCGTGGCGGAGCTCCGCGGAGATGTCGGGCAGGTCGCGCTCGTCGCAGGACCGGGTCGCGGTCTTGCCGAGCTGTGACGGTACGCCTTCAGCGGTCCATTCGGCCACGGTCACCAGCAGGGGCTCGTCGTTCGGGCCGCGGCGGGCTCGCAGCACGCTCACCCGGTCTACGTGCGCCGCTTCCCCGAGCAGTCGTAAGACCTCGGGAATGGCGCCCCGCACGTCCGGGGTCGCCAGCAGCATGCGGCTCGCCTTGGCCGAGGCAGCGAGCAGCCCCTCCTGGCGGTGCAGTGACTCATTGACGTGAGTCAGCTCTTCTACGCAGGGAATGATGTCTCCCGCCGAGGCCAGTCGGCCCTTGAGGCCGGGATCGGCCACTGTGCTCATATCGATACGTCTCTCGCGATCCGGATGAACCATGGGGCGAGGCAGTCCGAGCAAGGTCTGGGGGCGGTCCCGCGCAGCATCGGCGCGACAGTCGCGACCGGGCTCGAGTCTCATGTGCGCGGATGATCCGTATCGGCGCCACCACAAAGTGTAGCGCGTTGTGAACTCTTGGACGCGGGCGTCCCCCGGTTTCCGGGGGCGAACCTCTCCCGATAGAGAGAGGCGGAACAGAAGTCGTCGAGACCGGAGCTATGCGAGTGACGGCGAAGGCCGCCGGCGCCTAGGCCAAGCGC
>JAJYFU010000032.1 GCA_021790795.1 Pseudomonadota bacterium | reverse complement strand
CCATGCAGGTCAAATTGCTGCGCGTGCTGCAGGAGCGGGTCTTCGAGCGTGTCGGCAATCACGCGCCGATGCGCTGCAACGTGCGGATCGTGGCGGCGACCCACCGCAATCTGGAAGAGGCGATCCGTTGCGACAGATTTCGCGAGGACCTCTTCCACCGCTTGAACGTCTTTCCGATCGAGATGCCCGCGCTGCGTGAGCGGCGCGAGGATCTTCCCGCGTTGGTGCGTGAGTTCATCGCCCGGAACGTTGCCGAGGGTCGGGGCGACCTGCGGTTCTCCGCGCGCTCGCTGGCCGCGCTCGCGGAGTATCACTGGAGCGGCAACGTCCGCGAGCTGTCGAATCTCATCGAGCGACTCTCGATCGTGTGCGCCGGCCGCTGCGTCGAGATCGCGGATCTACCGTCGAAGTATCAGCCGCCGACCGACTGGGTCTTCGCGGGGCAACCGGACTTGCCGGTCGCGGCCGAGCCGGCTCCGCTCAGCGAGAGTGCGGTGCTCGCAATGATCGAGGGCGAGACTGTTGCGCCCGGGGTGCCGGATCCGTGCGCGCTGCCCGACCGGGGAATCGATCTTCGCGAGCATCTTCTCAGTATCGAGCGCGCGCTGGTGAGGCAGGCGCTCGAGCGCGCCAACGGCACCGTGGCGCAGGCCGCGCGACTGCTGAACCTGCGTCGCACGACGTTGGTGGAACGCCTGCGCAAACTCGATCTCATCGACGCGATGGCCGGGGGCATGACGGAAGTTTGACGCCGAGCGGCGCGCCGCTGCGCCGCGAGCGTGACCCGCATCACGCTTTGGCGGCCGATCGACTTCGGCACGCCATTTGCATTCCTCCCTGACGAAGCATCCCTGCATTTGGGGAAATCGATGTCAGAGAGTCACGAACCACAGTCGGTCATTCATTGCGCCGTCGGCGACGTACCCGAGCCCGTCGCCCGGGCCGCGGAATCCCAACGCCTGCTCGGAATCGCCCGCCGTGTGGCCGCGACCGACTGCACGGTGCTCATCTGGGGCGAATCGGGCACCGGCAAGGAGGTGCTCGCCCGTTATATTCACCGCCGCTCGCTGCGCGCCAAGGGGCCGTTCGTAGCGGTCAATTGCGCGGCCATACCCGAGAACATGCTCGAGGCGACGCTGTTCGGCTACGAGCGGGGCAGTTTCACCGGTGCGCATGCGGCGCATCCGGGCAAGTTCGAGCAGGCGCAGGGCGGCACGCTGCTGCTCGACGAGGTCACCGAGATGCCGCTTGGCCTCCAGGCGAAGCTCCTGCGCGTGCTGCAGGAGCGCGAAGTCGAGCGTATCGGCGGCCGCGAGACGATCAGTCTGCACGTGCGCGTCATCGCCACCACCAACCGGCGCCTGCGCGCGGAGGTTGCCGGGGGACGCTTCCGCGAGGATCTCTATTACCGGCTGAATGTCTTCCCGTTGGCGATCGCCCCCTTGCGTCTGCGTCGCGACGATGTGCTGCCGCTCGCCATGCAACTGCTGACCGCGCGTTGCCGCCCCGGACGGCCGATTCCGGCATTGAGCGCCGAAGCGGCCCACAGATTGCTCACCTATTCCTGGCCCGGCAACGTGCGTGAGCTCGACAACCTGCTGCAACGGGCGCTGATCCTGCTCAACGGCCCGGTGATCGGTCCGGAGCACATTCAGTTCGAGCTTGCCAACGAGGCGCCGTTCGCGCCACCGGCGGCGCAGGCGGCCATGGCGGGCGTCAGCTCGCTGGCCGGTTCGCTGATCCAGGCCGAGCGCGATCTGATCCTCGATGCGCTCAAGAGCGGTCAGGGCAACCGGCGCGAGGTCGCCGAGCGGCTCGGCATCAGTCCACGCACGCTGCGCTACAAGCTCGCGCGCCTGCGCGAGGCGGGCGTCGAAGTTCCGGCGGCTTGAAGGAGGGCTTCATGAGTCAGATGGCTATCAATCAGGTGCTGGCACAAATCCGCGCCATGTCGTCGCAGGTGCGTCTGGATGCGCCGCGGCCGACGGGGCTCGGCGCGCCGTCGCAGTCCGGCGCGACGGGGGTTTCCGGTACGAGCGAATTCGCTTCGATCCTCAAGCGGGGCATCGATGCGGTCAATCAGAGCGAGCAGCGCGCCAGCGCGCTCACCAATGCATTCTCGCGCGGCGCGCCCGGAGTGTCGCTGCCGCAGGTGGTGCTGCAGGTTGAGAAGGCCAGCGTGTCGTTCGACGCCCTGACCCAGGTGCGCAACCGCCTGATCACCGCCTATCAAGACATCATGAACATGCAGATGTAGCACGTAATTATGGCTGTCGAATCCACCGCAATGCGGGCCACACCGGCCATTCCCTTCAATCTGCGTCCGTTGCTGCTGCTGGTCGGCATCGCCGCGGCGGTCGCCGCCGGCGTCTGGATCGTGCTGTGGTCGCGCGGACCGACCTACAGTCTGCTGTACGCCAACCTCTCGGCGCAGCAGGAGTCGCAGGTCGTGCAGGCGCTGCAGGCCGCGCAGATTCCCTACCGGCTCGACGCCGCGACCAATGGCGTGGAGGTGCCGGCCCAGCAGCTCGATGCGGCGCGCCTGAAGTTGGCGGGCCAGGGGGTTGCCGAGGGCGACAGCTTCGCCCAACTCGACAAGGGCTCTGGATTCGGGGTGAGTCAGTTCATCGAGAATGTGCGCTACCAGCACGCGCTCGAGCAGGAGCTGGCGCGCACCATCGCCAGCATGCAGCAGATCGCCGCGGCCCGCGTCAATCTGGCCGAGCCGCGCCAGTCCGTGTTTCTCAGCGAGCAGACCGCGGCGAGCGCCTCGGTATTCGTGCAACTGCGCGCCGGCAGCGTGCTCGGTCCGGAGCAAGTGCAGGCGATCGTCAACCTGGTCGCCTCGAGCGTGCCGAATCTCACCCCGACTCACGTGACCGTGGTCGATCAGAACGGACAGCTACTCTCCGGCGCCCAGGGCAATAGCCGGTATTCTCTCGACGAACAGGGTTACGACATGGTGCGTCGTATCGAGGCCGACGATCAGCAACGTATCGTGACTCTGCTGACGCCGCTGGTCGGGCCAGGCCTGGTGCACGCCGACGTGGTCGTCGCCCTCAACACGGCAAGTCGGGAGGAGGCGCGGGAACTGTATAGACCGCACAGTCAGATCGTGCGCAGCGAGCAGATCTCCGAGCAGACCAGCGGCGCGGGTGGACCGGGCGGGGTTCCCGGCTCGCTTTCCAATGAGCCGCCGGTGCCGGGTACGCTCGCGAGCCCGCCGAAGAGCAAGCCGGCCCCCGCGCCGGCCGGCGCCGCGGCCAAGGCCGGCGGCGGCAAGAGCGGTGCGCGCGCCGCCGCCGGGGCGAAACCGGCGCTCAAGACGCTCGGCGGCGTCGGCGTCGGCGGTCACGTGCTCTCGAGAAACGTGACGCGAAATTACGAGATCGATCGCACGCTCGACTATTCACGGCAGCCGCCCGGGCAGATCCGCCGCCTTTCCGTGGCGGTACTGGTCGGCTATCGCGCGGTGAAGGGAGCCGGCGGCAAGATCACTCAGGTCCCGCTGTCGCCGGCGGAGCTCGCGCGAGTGACGCAGCTGGTCAAGAATGCGGTCGGATTCAATGCGGCCCGCGGCGACCGCGTGAGCGTCGTCAACGAGCCGCTCGATCTACCGAGCGCTGCGGGTGGCCAATTCGTCCGTCCGTCCATCTGGCAGCGCCCGCTGTTCCTCACCCTGCTGAAAGTCGTCGTGGGATTGATCGGAGTGCTCGCGCTGGTCCTGGCGGTGCTGCGGCCGTTGGTGCGTTCACTGCTCACGGCCACGGCGGCGCCTGCGCAGCTCGTTCACACGGCGCTGCCGGACGGCTCGCCCCAGGCGCAGAAGGATGCGGTCGTCAAGGAACTCTCGCACGACCAGCAGCTGGCCAACGCGCGCGCCATGGTCGGTCAGGATCCCAAGCGCGTCGCGCAGTTGGTGCGTGGTTGGGTGGGCAACGATGAGTGATCGAGGCGCAAGAGGCGCGAGCCGCAGTGGCACCGAGCGGGCCGCGATCCTGCTGCTGACGCTCGGGGAGCACGAGGCGGCGCAGGTGCTCAAGCACATGGGGGCCAAGGAAGTGCAGCGCATCGGCGCGGCCATGGCGAATCTGAGCAATGTCTCGCTCGAGGAAGTGCAGGGCGTGATGGCGGAGTTCACCTCGAGCGTCGAGACTCAAACTTCGGTGGGCGTGGGGGCCGATGAATTTCTGCGCAAAGTTCTGGTCGATGCGCTCGGCGCCGGCAAGGCCGAGAGCATCATCGATCGGATCAACATCGGCCGCAGCAGCAAGGGCCTGGAGGCGCTGAAGTGGATGGATTCGCGGGCGGTGGCCGAGCTGGTCCGTCAGGAGCATCCGCAGATCATCGCCATCGTGCTCGCGTATCTCGAGGCGGACCAGGCGGCCGAAGTGCTGACACTGCTGCCGGAGGCGGTTCGCCCGGAAGTGGTTGCGCGCATCGCGTTGCTCGACGGAGTTCAACCGAACGCGCTCTCCGAGCTCGACGACATCATCGAGAAGCAGTTCGCCGGAAAGTCGACCGGCAAGACTTCGGTGCTAGGCGGCGCCAAAGCCGTCGCTAACATCATCAATTTCCTCGAGCCCAGCCAGGAGAGCTCGCTGATGGAGCAGGTGGCGAAGAACGACGAGGCGCTCGCGGCGCGCATCGAGGAGCTGGTGTTCGTGTTTGACAACCTGATCGAGCTCGACGATCGCAGCATGCAGGAGCTGCTGCGGCAGGTCTCGAGCGATCAATTGCTGCTGGCGCTCAAGGGCACCGACGAGGCGCTGAAGGAGAAGATCTTCAAGAACATGTCGCAGCGCGCCGCCGAGATGCTCAAGGACGACCTGGAGGCCAAGGGGCCGGTGCGTCTCTCGGAGGTGGAAGAAGCGCAGAAGGAAATCCTGAAAGTGGCCCGTAAGCTCGCCGAAAGCGGCGCCATCACCATCGGCGGCAAGGGAGAGCAGTATGTCTGAGCCGACCGCCCAGCGTGCGAGCGCCACGCGCATCGAGCGTTGGCAGCTGCCGCAGGTGACCGGACCGGTGGTCGGCCTTGGAGCGGCACAGCGCCCGCAGGTGAGTGAGCTGCAGAAGGCGTTGCAACAGGCCGAGACACGCGGTTACGAGACCGGTCTAGCTCGCGGCGAAAGCGCGGTCCAGGCGCGGCTCGCGGCTCTCGACGAGCGCGCGCGGCGACTCGACACCGTGCTCGCCGCGCTCGCCGAACCGCTCGCGCAGCTCGACGCCGAGGTCGAGACGGAACTGGTTCGTCTGGCGCTGGCGGTCGGCAAACAGCTGGCGCGGCGCGAGCTGCATCAGGAGCCGGCGCAAGTCATCGCCATCGTGCGCGAATCGCTCGCACAGCTGCCGGCCGCCGCGCGCGAGGTGAGTGTCGTGCTGCATCCGGAGGATGCCGCGGCGGTGCGCGAGCATCTCAAGCCTGCGTCGGGGGAGCGTCATTGGGCGATCGTCGAGGACGCCACCTTGGCGCGCGGAGGCTGCCTCGTGAAGAGCGAGTCCTCGCGCGTCGATGCGCTGTTCGAGAGTCGTGTCGCGGCCATCACCGCCGGGGCGCTGGGTGATCTGCGCGCCGGCACGCGGAATTCGTCATGAGCGGGCGGCTCGAAGCCAATCGCGCGGCGCTCTGGCGCGCCGGCCTGCGCCGCAGCCTGTTGGCGGTCGAACGCACGGGGCCGCCGCCGCTGGAGGGCGCGCTCACCCGCATGGTGGGTCTGACGCTCGAGGCGGCGGGCTGCCACGCCGCGGTCGGCGATTATTGCGACGTGATAACCGGCGACGGCGCGCGCATCGAGTCCGAAGTGGTCGGCTTCTCGGGTGATCGTCTGTATCTGATGCCGGCCGGCGATGCGCACGGACTCGGTCCGAACGCGCGGGTCATTCCGCGTCGGCGCGCCGGCACGGTGCACGTCGGGCCGGAGCTTCTCGGACGCATCGTCGACGGCGGCGCCCAGCCGCTCGATGGACTCGGGCCCATTGCCTGCGCCGATACCATCCGGCTGGCGGGGCGCCTGATCAATCCACTTTCGCGCCAGCCGATCAGCGAGCCGCTCGACGTCGGCATCCGCGCGATCAATTCAGTACTGACGATCGGCCGCGGGCAACGCGTCGGTCTCTTCGCCGGCAGCGGCGTCGGCAAGAGCGTGCTGCTTGGCATGATGGCGCGCTTCACGAGCGCGCAGGTGATCGTGGTCGGTCTGATCGGCGAGCGCGGCCGCGAGGTCAAGGAATTCGTCGAGCGGATCCTCGGTCCCGAGGATCGCACGCGGGCGGTGGTGGTGGCCGCGCCGGCTGACGCCCCGCCGCTGATGCGCCTGCGCGGCGCCTGGCTCGCCACGGCGATCGCCGAGTATTTCCGTGACCAGGGTGCGAGTGTGCTGTTGCTGATGGACTCCCTGACACGCTTTGCTCAGGCACAGCGCGAGATCGCGCTGGCGATCGGGGAGGCCCCCGCCACCAAGGGCTATCCGCCCTCGGTGTTCGCGCGGCTGCCGCAATTGGTGGAGCGCGCCGGCAACGGCGCCGCGGGCTCAGGCTCGATCACCGCCTTCTACACCGTGCTCGCCGAGGGTGACGATCAGAACGATCCGATCGCCGACGCGGCCCGCGCTATTCTCGACGGGCACATCGTGTTGTCCCGGCGGATCGCCGAAAGCGGTCATTATCCGGCCATAGATGTCGAGGCGTCCGTCAGCCGTGCCATGAGCGAGATCGTCTCGCCGGCACACTTCGGCGCCGCGCGCCGGTTCCGTCAGATTCTCTCGACGTACCAGCAGCATCGTGATCTGGTGGCGATCGGGGCGTATCAGCGCGGCAGCGACGCGCGGGTCGATCAGGCAATCCGGCTCTGGCCCGGTGTGCAGCAGTTTCTCCAGCAGGACATGCGCGAGCGCGTCGATCTCGCGGCGAGCCTCGGCGCGCTCGACGGGCTGCTCGCCGAAGGCAACGCATGAAAAAGACTCAACGCATCGCTCTGGTCCAACGTGTGGTGGGCGATCTCGAGCGGCGCAAGGCCGAGGCGCTCGCGCTGTGCGAGCAGCGCGTGCGGGAGACCCGTGCCCGTCTCCATGAGCTCGAGAACTACCGAGCCACGTACCTGCAGGACTTCCATCGTCGGGCGCAGACGGGCCTCGACGGCGCGGGAGTGCGCGAGTATCAGGTTTTCCTCAGTCGGCTCGATGAGGCGCTGCAGCATCAGAGTCATCTGCTCGGTCAGGCGGAGCTGCAGCGCACCAACGAGCTGGAAAGCTGGCGCGGCGCCGCCCGGCGCGCATCCCAGATCGACACCCTGGCCGCGCATTGGCGTGCCGAGGAACGCGGCGCCGAGGAGCGGCGCGAGCAGCGCGAGACGGACGAACGGTCACAACAACAGTGGACCCGAGGGAGATCCATCCGTGTCAACTGAGACTTTGCGAAGCCTGAGTGCGTCCCCGTCCATGCCGAGTCCCGCGCCCGCGCCGGGCGCATCGCTCGGGACCGGCATCGCAGGCGAATCGCCAACGGGCGGCGCGGGCGGACCGGTGCGCTCCGAGGGCGGCTCGGGCCACACGACCCGGCCAGCCGGCGCCGAGAGCTCCAACGCCGCAGCGGATACGGGCGGGCGGTCTTCGGGGGCGCGAGCGCGGGCCGGGCAAGCCCAGCGCGGCCCGGTTGCGGGGAGCGGTGGGGGCGCGGGCGCGGCCCGCAAGGGCACGATGGCCCGGACCGCGGCCGGGAAGAGTACGCAGCCTGGGAACACCGCGCCGCCGGCAGCCGACTTTTCGCAGACGCTGGCGTTGTCTCTGTCCGCCCCTGAGCGGCCGCCGGCACGGACGGGGGGCGTCGCGGAGGGCAAGTTGGCCAAGGCGAGCGCCCGGGAATCCGGCCACGGCAACAAGACTGACCCGGTTGCGGTGGCCATGGCCCTGATGGATCGGGCGGGTTCGGCGCCGCCGCCACACGCCGAGGTACGCACGAGTGCGCCTGGCCGCGCGGGCAAGCCGGCGGTCGACCCAGGCGTTGTGGCGCAAGCGGGGCAGCCCGCGGACGCTGCGGCGCAAGCCGCCACGGCTGCGGTGCCTGCGGTCCTTGCGGAATCAGCGCCGGGCGCGACGGCCGTCACCGGACATTCCGGCGCCGCCCCGAGCGCCGGGCAGCCCAATGGCGCGGGCCCGCTCAGCGCCGCGCAGCTCGTGGCGAGCACGCAAGCCACGGCCAGCAGCTTGTCGGGATCGGGTGGCGGCCCCGCGTTGACCGCGCAGGTTGGATCCGGCGCGTGGACCGAGCAGCTCGCGGCGCGGCTGACGTGGATGACACAACAGGGCGTTCAATCCGCTTCGCTGCAACTGTCGCCGCGGAATCTCGGACCTTTGCAGGTGAGCATCTCAGTCCAACATGGACAGGCGAGCGTCTGGTTCGGGGCGGCACAGCCCGAGACCCGCCAGGCTCTCGCGCGTGCGCTGCCGGAGCTGCGCAACTTGTTCGCCAATCAAGGATTGGCCCTGACCGACTCCGGGGTCTCGCACGATGCGCCGCGCCAGTCGCGTGCGGGCACGGGCAGCGCGGCCACGACGCTCGGCGAGGCGAGCGGCTCGCAGAGCGATGTGGGCGGCGCGGCGGCTCTGCGGGGCGCCGGTCTGATCGACACCTACGCCTGAGCGCGCCCCGAGGCGCGCCGCGCCGGGCAGGAGCCCGGATGCAGCGCCACTCAATACCGGCCCGGCGTGTGTCGTCCGGCGATCTGACGGCGGTGGCGGCGGAAGGCGATCTTGGTGATGACGGCGGCGAGCGCATCGTCGAGCGGCTCGAAGCGGACCTTGACCTCGCCGGTTTCCGCTACGGCGATGATGCGTCCGCCGAGGCGCAGCGGTTGCGCGATGCACTCGTGCAGATAGATCTCGAGGACGCCCTGCGCACCGGCCTGCGGCGCCGCGCCCGCGGGTCGCCACAGCGCGCCGCGGGCATTGAAGCGCAGCGGCACCGGCGCCGGACGCGGCCGGTTCAGCGCCAACAGCTGGCCGACGAGCGCCAGCAGCAGGGTCATCTTGCGGTCCAACCGCTGGATCTCGGCCGCCAAGGGTGCGTTTTCCTCGGCTTTCTCGACCACAGGATGGTCCTCCAACGCGTCCCAGGCCTGCATCACCTGAAGGTTGCGCTCGGCGAGGCCCACGGCGGCCGCTGGCGCGGGCGGCAGGGTATCCCAGCGCACGGGCATGACGTCCTGGAAAGCCAGCTCTTCGTAGAGAACGACGGTGTCGGCGGGATCTAACATAATCCAGTCCGGCCGGGGCGACGACGCGGGTCGTTCAGCCGGCGCTCGGCAATGTGGATACGCGCGGTGGATTGTGCGCCTCTTCGAAGAAGAAGCGGCGCACCAGCAGTGCCTGCTCGAGCCGCCCCTTGCGCACGTACGTCTGGTAGAGCAGATCCTTCATCACTTCGAGCAATACCCCGGCCTCGTGGCTCTCGAGCACCGGCGTGCCCGGGCGCGGGTCGGAGGCGATGCCGAAGAGGATGCTGCGGGTCTTGGCGAAGGTCTCCGGGGCGAGCGCAGCGATCTCACGGACCTCGTTGAGCAGGTCGAACAGCTTGAGCTTGCCGGCTTCGCCGCGATCGGCGAACAGCGCATGCGCCGTGCGCCGGCACATGGAGGCGAACGCGTTGTAGGCACCGCAGCTGTAGCACGCCAGCGCCTCTTTGAAGAACATTTCGATTTCTTCCGGCAGATGGGTGAAATCGAACCGCTCGCGCGCCCGTTCCACCTCCACGAACTGCGGCGCCAGCTCCACCCGGCTCGGGGCGTAGGCGCGGGCCGTGAAGCGCAGAAAGATCGGCGCCAGGCACGCATCGCAGCGGAAAACCATGCCGATCTGCGCCGGCCGGTAAGCCTGCAGTTCCTGGAAGCGCGGCACGGCGGTGGCCGTGACGTGCGTAACGACCTGACAGTGCGGACAGGTGAGCACCAGGCGCTTGCCCTGGTCGTGAATCAGCCGGCTTTCAGTGTCGATGTGAGGCATGGCGGGCGCCGGGGCAACTGTTTGTGTGGTAGCCGCAGCCGCAAGGGCATTATAACCCATTTGGGCCGTCGGGCGATGCGAGGCGGCCCGGGGTTGGAGCAGGGCCGCGCGGCGGGGCTCCGCCGATCAGGCGGGCGACCTCGAGCAGGACCCGCGGCAGTGCAATCCCGGCCGGAGCGTGCAGGTAGCGCGTTTCCCAGCGCGGCGTGAACCGCTCGAAGTAGCGGCGCATCTGTTCGAGGTGATCGAAATGCTCGCCCTGGGGGAAGACGAATTGACCGGCACGATGCCAGGCGGGCGCGAGCGCGTCGGGCTGTGGCCCGCCGAGCGGCGCCATGCCCAGGTTGCCCCAGCGGTAACCGCGGGATCGCGCCCACAACAGGGTCTCGGTCAGCAAATAACTCATTGTGCCGAGCGGCGCTCCCGGGATGAAGCGGATCAGGTCGAAAGCGATCTCGCGGCGATCGCCCGCCGGCCACAGGTTGGCGAAGGCGATCGGCTCGCCGGCCCGGCGTACCACCGCCAGAGGGAATCGGCGCAGGTAGCGGGGGGCGAACGCGCCGACCGAGAAACCCCGTTCGGCGGTGGCGCGGGCCGTGAGCCACGCGTCCGACACCGTGCGCAACTGTATCAACAGCGTGCGCGGTGCCGGCGGCGACCGGACCTCGAACGACAGCGCGACGCGGCGGGCGCGCCGCACGTTGTGGCGCAGGCCCGCCCGGGCGGGTCCGCTCAGCGCGAATTGCTCGAGCGGCACCCGCGCCTGGGCGCCGATCGGCAGCGGCGCAAGGCCCAGATCCTCGTAGCGCGCCAACCAACGGCTGCCGGTCTGATAGAAGACCGGCTGTCCGCCATGGCGGTCGGCCATCTGACAGAAGCGCCACATGAGTTCTTCGACGCCGGATCGTGCGCCGAGAGGATCGCCGAGCGCCACCCAACTGTGGCCCGCGACCTGGTAGGCGAGGAAGGCTTCGCCTGCCTCGGCGAACAACAGCCGCTTGTCACCCCGCAGCGCCGCGTTCGCCAGGGTTTGTCCGCCGCGCTCGATCAGCCGGCGCGCCCGAGTCAGGTCGGCGCCACGCGCGGCCGTCGGTTCCGGCGGCGGCTGGCGTAGCACATTGAACGCCAGATAGGCGATCACGAGCAGGCCGGGCAGCAGCGCCCCGCGCAGCATGCGGCCGGTGCCGCGGTGCGCGCCAGCCCACCACAGTGCGTCGCCGCGGGGGGCGCCATGATAGGAGAGCAAGCCCACCCATACCGCCAGCAGCAGCACTCCGCACATGCCGGCCACCCACGCCGGCGCGAATCGCTCGTCCATGATCGCGGTGGGACGATAGAAGGCGTATTGCCCGAGCGCGAGCACGAGGAGCACCAGCGCCAGAAGCGGCACTTCCTCGATGAACAGCCCCTGGAGGAGCGCCGCCACCATCGCCGCGGCCAGCAGGCGCGTCGTGAGTCGGTACGCCGAGCGCACGCGCCGGAACAGTGCCCGCGACAGCAACAGCAGCGCGGCGCCGAGCAGGCTCGAGGCGAGCGCGGCCAGGGCGGTCAAGGTCGGCGGCAATTCCCAGCGCAGCAGCGGCGCGCGCACGGCGAGCGGCGGCAGCATCGCCGCGATGACCAGCAGCGCGCCGGCCAGAAACACCAGCGAGCCGGCGATCTGCGGCGCCGCCGGCGTCACGTAGGCGGCGGCCCGGGCGCGAGCGCGGGCCAGATTGGCGCGGCGCGCGTTGAATTCCTGGTAGGCGAACAGCACGGTGCTGACCAGCAGCGGCGCGAAGTAGTACACGGCGCGAAAGGCCAACAGAGCGCCGAGAATCGAATCGACGGGCGCCCCGCGCAGCGTCAGCAGAATCACCGTCTCGAATACGCCGATCCCGCCCGGCACGTGGCTGAGGATCGCGGCGGTGAGCGCGATGGCGTACGCGCCCATGAACGGCACGATCCCGATATGCGTCCCTGGGGGTAGCAGCCACCAGAGCACCGAGCCGGCGGCACACAGATCGGTCATGCTGAGCAGGACTTGGCCGGACCCGAGCGCGAGTCCGGGGGCGCGCAACGCCCAGCCGCGAATCTCGATCGTGCGTCGCGACAGGCAGGCCCACAGCAGATAGCCGGCCAACAGCGCGAGCAGCAGTCCGCCGATCGCCGCGGTGAGCACCGGTTGTAGATGCAGCGCCGCGGCAGCCGAAGCGGGCGAGAGGACGAGCGACAGGCCGGCGATCGCGGTCAGTCCGAGCGCGATCGAGACGCTGTAGAACACGGTAATGGTGGCGATCTGCACCGCCGTGATCCCCGCGGCGGTGTACAGACGCAGACGGATCGCCGCGCCGGTGAAGGCGGAAAAGCCGAGGTTGTGGCCGAAAGCCGTGGCGATGAACGCGGTGAATAGTACCCGCAGATAGCGTAGCCGCTTGCGAATGTAGCGCAGCGCCAGCAGATCATATCCGCTCGCCAGACAGTAGCTGCCGGCCGTCAGTGCACATGCCGCGATGACGTGCGAGCGGGGAATGGCGCGTAGGTGCGCGAGGATTCCGGCGGGGCGCAGCCTGGCTATTTCATCGTGCAGAATGAAGCCGACCGCGGCCAGCACGATCAACGCGGCGAGCGGCGCGAGCCAGCGCAGCAGTTGCGGCATGCGCGGTTCGGGCACGTCCACCGCGGCCGGCGAGTCGAGCATCAGCCGCTCCGTTCGGCCGGAGCGGCTGCGTGAACGCGCCGCCGGCGGTGCGGTGGTGTCGGTTGCAGCTTCGGCTCAGGCACGGGCGAGCGTGATGACCTCAGCGTGTCAGGGGCTTGTAGCGGATGCGATGCGGCTGATCGGCCGCATCGCCCTTGCGTCGCCTGAAATCCTCTACGTATTCCTGGTAGTTGCCGTGGAACCAGGCCACTTGCGAGTCGCCCTCGAAGGCGAGGATGTGGGTGGCGATCCGGTCGAGGAACCAGCGGTCGTGCGAGATCACGACCGCGCAGCCGGGGAAGTTCAACAGTGCCTCCTCGAGCGCGCGCAGCGTCTCGACGTCCAGGTCGTTGGTCGGCTCATCGAGCAGCAGCACGTTGCCTCCGCTGCGCAGCACCTTGGCGAGGTGCACGCGGTTGCGTTCGCCGCCGGAGAGCTCGCCGATGGTCTGCTGCTGTTGTGTGCCTTTGAAATTGAAGCGTCCAACGTAGCTGCGTGACGCGGTCTCGTAGCTGCCGACCTTGATCAGGTCGAGTCCGCCGGAAATCTCCTCCCACACGGTCTTTCGGTCATCGAGCGCCTGCCGCGATTGATCGACATATGCGAGCTTGACGGTCGGTCCGACGCGGATCTCGCCCGCGTCCGGAGATTCGGCCCCTGTCAGCATGCGCAGCAGCGTCGTCTTGCCCGCGCCGTTTGGACCGATGATCCCGACGATGCCGCCGCGCGGCAGATCGAAGGAGAGGTCATCGATCAGCAGCCGCTCCCCGTAGGCCTTGCGCACGCCGCGGACCTCGATCACGTGCTCCCCGAGGCGCTCTCCAGGCGGGATGTAGATCTCGCTCGTCTCATTACGTTGCTGAAACTCGCGTGAGGCAAGCTCTTCGTAGCGCTGCAGGCGCGCCTTGCTCTTGGCCTGGCGTGCCTTGGGATTCTGGCGCACCCACTCGAGCTCGTGTTCCAGGGTTTTGCGCAGCGCCTCGCGCTCGCGCTCCTCGACGCGCAGGCGCTGCTCCTTCTGCTCGAGCCACGAGGAATAGTTGCCGTGCCAGGGGATTCCATGGCCACGGTCAAGCTCCAGAATCCACTCGGCCACATTGTCGAGAAAGTAGCGATCGTGGGTCACGGCGATGACCGTGCTCGGATACTGTTCCAAATAGCGCTCGAGCCAAGCGATCGATTCGGCATCGAGGTGGTTGGTGGGCTCATCGAGCAAGAGCATGTCCGGGGCCGACAGCAGCAGGCGGCACAGCGCCACCCGGCGCTTCTCGCCGCCGGAGAGGGTGTCGATCTGCGCCGTCCACGGCGGCAGGCGCAGCGCATCGGCGGCGATATCGAGCTTGCGCGACAGCTCCCAGCCGCCCGCCGCATCGATCGCATCCTGGAGCTTGGCCTGCTGCTCGAGCAGCGTGTTCATCTCCTCGTCGCTCATTGGCTCGGCGAACCGGTCGCTCAGGCGATTGAACGCCTCGATCAGCTGCAACGTCTCGCCGACCCCCTCCATGACGGTGGTCCGCACATCGCTTTGTGGGTCGAGTTGCGGCTCCTGCGGCAGATAGCCGACGCGGATGCCGTTTTGCGGCCGCGCTTCGCCGTCGAACTCCGTGTCCTGGCCGGCCATGATCCGCAGCAGCGTGGACTTGCCGGCACCGTTGAGACCCAGCACGCCGATCTTGGCGCCGGGAAAGAACGACAGGCTGATGTCGCGCAGAATGAAGCGCTTGGGCGGCACGACCTTGCCGACCTTCTGCATGGTATAGATGTATTGAGCCATAATCCCGTCGAGCAGCTGATGTGGCCGCGGCCCGAGCCGCGAAGAAATACGCGATGGATCGCGCTGCGAGCGTGGTGCCGCCGCATCAGTCCATCACCCGCGGGTGAGTGTTCCCGGGGGCGGGGTGGGCGGCCACTGCGCTCATTATCGTCGAGTCCAGGCCCAATGGGCTATATGGCGCGGCTCGGCGGGATCACGGCCGGTCCGAGCGGGAGCCTGCCCCCCGACGCCCCCTTCGGTACAATTGATGCTCGCGCGCACGACCCGAGGATCCCCATGTTCGATAAATCCCAGGACATCCACCATTTCGATCCCGAGCTGGCCCGCGCCATCGATGGGGAGCAACGCCGGCAGGAGGAGCACATTGAGCTCATCGCTTCGGAGAACTACGCCAGTCCGCGCGTGCTCGAGGCGCAGGGGTCGGTACTGACCAACAAGTATGCCGAGGGTTATCCGGGCCGGCGCTATTACGGCGGCTGCGAGTACGTCGACATCGCCGAGCGGCTGGCCATCGAGCGGGCCAAGCAGCTTTTCGGCGCCGCGTACGCGAACGTACAGCCGCATTCCGGCTCGCAGGCGAATGCGGCGGCGTATTTCGCGCTGCTGCAGCCCGGGGACCCCATCCTCGGCATGAGCCTCGATCATGGCGGGCATCTCACCCACGGCGCGCGCGTCAATTTTTCCGGAAAATTCTTCCGCGCGGCGCAATACGGGATCCGCCCCGATACGGGCGAAATCGACTATGAGCAGGTTGAGCGGCTGGCCGGGGAGCACCGCCCGAAGATGATCATCGCGGGCTTCTCGGCATACTCGCGCGTCGTCGACTGGGCGCGCTTCGCCGAGATCGCCCGGAGCGTCGGCGCCTACCTCGTGGTGGATATGGCGCACGTGGCGGGGCTGGTCGCCGCCGGGCTGTATCCCAATCCGCTGCCGCACGCCGACGTCGTCACCACCACCACGCACAAGACGCTGCGCGGACCCCGGGGCGGGATGATCCTGGCGCGCGCCAACGAGGAGATTCAAAAGAAGCTCAACTCGCTGGTCTTTCCCGGCACCCAGGGCGGGCCGTTGATGCACGTGATCGCGGCCAAGGCGGTGGCGTTGCTCGAGGCGTTGCAGCCGCAGTTCGTGCAGTATCAGCGGCAGGTGCTCGCCAATGCGCGGGCCATGGCGGCCCGCCTGGCCGCCCGTGGCTACACCATCGTCTCCGGCGGCACCGACAATCATCTGTTTCTGCTCAGTCTCATCGGCCGCGAGATCACGGGAAAGGACGCCGACGCCGCGCTCGGCAAAGCCAACATCACGGTCAACAAGAACGCGGTGCCCAACGATCCGCGGCCGCCGGCCATCAGCAGCGGCTTGCGCATCGGCACGCCGGCGGCGACGACACGCGGCTTCAAGGAAGCGCAGGTCGAGCAGGTGGCTGATTTGATCGCCGATGTGCTCGATGCCGGGGGTGAGCCCGCGGTGATCGAGCGAGCGCGCGCCCGGGCGCTGGAGCTGTGTGCGCGCTTCCCGGTTTACGGCAAGGTTTGAGCGGCTCGAGATCGCGGAACGTCACAGGCCATGCACTGTCCGTTCTGCGGTCACGTCGAAACCAAGGTCACCGACTCGCGGCTCGCCGGCGAGGGCGATCAGATTCGCCGCCGGCGGGAATGCCTGGCTTGCGGTGAGCGGTTCACGACCTTCGAGGTTCCCGAGCTGGTGATGCCGAGCGTCATCAAGAGTGACCGCCGCCGCGAGGCCTTCGATGAGACGAAGCTGCGCGCGGGAATGGACAAGGCGCTGGAGAAACGTCCCGTGCCGCGAGAGGCGATCGACACCGCCGTCAGCCGCATCGTGCACCGGGTGCGCACACTGGGCGAGCGGGAGATCGGTTCCGGCGCCTTGGGCGAGCTGGTCATGGAGGAATTGCGCCAGTTGGACGAGGTGGCTTACGTGCGCTTCGCCTCGGTGTACCGCCACTTCGAGGACATCGAGGCGTTTCACCAGGAAATCCGCAAGTTGCGCGATGCGCGCGTGCAGCACGCCCCGCGGCGTCGCAAGGCCGGGGGAGCGCCGGCGGCGCAGCGGCAGCAACTGTCGCTGCTGCCCACGGCACCGCCACCCGAGGACGAGGGCGGCAAGGGACAGCACTGAGATCGTCGCATGATGTTTTCGGTCTTTGATCGCGATGCGATGGCGCGAGCGCTCGAGCTGGCCGCGCGCGGACTGGAGACGGCGCAGCCGAATCCGCGAGTGGGCTGCGTGATCGCCCGTGATGGGCGCATCGTGGGTGAGGGTTGGCACGCGCGGGCCGGTGAGGCGCATGCGGAGGTCATGGCGTTGCGCGCCGCGGGCTCAGATGCGGCCGGGGCAACGGCTTACGTGACCCTGGAGCCGTGCGCGCATCATGGGCGCACGCCACCGTGCGTCGATGCTCTGCTGCAGGCGCAGGTGGCGCGTGTCGTATTCGCCGTCGCCGATCCGAATCCGAGGGTCAATGGCCTCGGTGCGCGACGACTGCGCGAGCAGGGGGTGCAGGTGGAGTCGGGTTTGCTGGCGCCCGAGGCGCACGCGCTGAATGAGGGATTCTTCAAGCGCATGCGTGCCGGCCGCCCGTGGGTCCGAGTGAAGGTTGCCATGAGTCTCGATGGCCGTACGGCGCTCGCCAATGGAGAGAGCCGCTGGATAACGGGAGCGGCGGCGCGCGAAGACGTCCAGCACTGGCGTGCGCGCAGTTCGGCGATCCTGACCGGTGTCGGTACCGTACTGGCGGACGATCCCCGCCTCGATGTGCGGCTGAGTGAACCGCCCAGCGGACCGCGGCTCCCGCTGTTGCGCGTCGTGCTGGATTCCCGCTTGCGCACGCCCGTCGATGCGCGGCTGTTCGCGCTGCCGGGCGAGGTGATGCTGGTGAGCGCGCGGCCGCCGCCCGAGCTCGAGACGGCGCATGCCCTGCGGCTCGCGAGCCTGTCACAGCGTGCGACAGTGGTGACGCTGCAGCCCGATCCGTGCGGTCGGGTGTCGTTGCCGATGACGCTCGACCTGCTGGGTGGCCGCGAAATCAATGAATTGTGGGTCGAGGCGGGTCCGCGGCTGGCCGGGGCGCTGCTCGCGGAGCGGCTCGTCGATGAGCTCATTTTGTATGTGGCGCCGAAACTGTTCGGCCCGCAGGCCCGGCCGCTGGCCGAGCTGCCTGAATTGACACAGCTGCAGGATGCGCCGGGGTTTGTCATGATGGAGGCCCGGCCGATCGGGGAGGACCTGCGGGTGCGATTGCGACCCGACCGGCGACCGTTGGGCCAAGAACCCGCAATGGATCGGAGGTAAGGCGCGTGTTTGCCGGAATCGTGCAGGATGTGGGACGACTCGTCTCCCGTGAGCAACGTCAGGGCGATCTGCGGATGAGCTTCGAGTTCGAACGACTCGCGCCGGCCGGAATGCGCCTCGGGGACAGCATCTGCGTGCAGGGCTGCTGCCTGACCATCGTGGAGCTGGAGCAGCGCGGTTTCCGCGCCGACGTCTCGCGCGAGACGCTTGCGGTGACGACCCTCAGCGAGATGCAGCTCGGTGCGCGCGTCAATCTCGAGCCGGCGCTGAAGATTGGCGACCCGCTCGGCGGCCATCTGGTCACCGGCCATATCGATGGCATGGGACAGGTGGTGGCGATTGACGATGACGCCCGCTCGAGCCGCATGGATGTGGCGCTGGTGGACGATGTGCTCCTGCGCTACATCGCCCGAAAGGGATCGATTGCCGTCGACGGCGTGAGCCTGACGGTCAACGAGGTTCATCACGACATATTCCGGGTGAACCTCATTCCGCACACCCGTCAGGTCACCACGCTGGGCTCGCTCGGGCCGGCCGCGTTCGTCAATCTCGAGGTCGATTTGATGGCGCGCTACGCCGAACGGTTGCTGCGGCATTCCGGTGAGTCCGAATCGGACTGAGGCCGAGCCATGCCGCGACGCCGGCTGATCCGGGCTCCCACGCACCTGCGGATCGCGCCGCTGGCGCTGATCGCCCTGGCGGCAGTGGCGCTCGGGCCGCCTGCGGATGCGACCGTGCGCATCGGCCGGCTGGCCCCACCGTTGATCGTGCGCGAGCTCGATGGGCACGAATTCGATCTGGCCCGCGAGCGTGGCCACGTGGTTCTACTGAATTTCTGGGCGACCTGGTGCTCTCCCTGCCGCGCGGAAATGCCGCTGCTGGAGGCGTTTTATCGACGCTATCGGGGTCGGGGACTGGTCGTGCTCGGACTGAGCATCGATACGCCCGCCGCAGCCGTGCGTGCGCGCCGCATCATGCGCAAGTTCACCTACCCGGCGGCGCTGGCGGGCGCGGCTCGCCTTGACGGGTTCGGGGAGCCCCAGGCCGTTCCCATGACCTACGTCATCGGCGCACACGGGATCGTACGCGCGCGATGGGTTGGGGGCTTGGCAAACCTCTCCCGGCGCCGTCTGGAGCAGCGGGTTCTGCCGCTTCTGGCGGCGCTGAAGCATTAGCGGCGCGGTCCGCCCGGCGGTTGCACGGGTCCAGCGGCCCGCACGCTATACTGGGCCGATTCCAGGCAACAGACGCATACGATGTCCAAAGTCCTTCCTCTGGTCGGCAAGATGCCCCCCGCCGACGGGCCGTTCAATACCGTCGAGGAAATCCTTGCGGACCTCAGGGCGGGCCGGATGGTCATCGTCATGGACGACGAGGAACGGGAGAACGAGGGTGATCTGATCATGGCGGCCGAGCGGGCGACCCCGCAGAGCGTGGCATTCATGATCCGGCATACCAGCGGGATTCTCTGCGTGCCCATGGAAGAAGAGTGGCTGGATCGGCTCGATCTGCCGCAAATGGTCGTCAATAACAGCGAATCGCATAGAACTGCTTTCACGGTCTCCGTGGACGCCATCTCCGGAACGACCACGGGTGTATCGTCGAACGATCGGGCGCGGACCATCCGCACCCTCGCTCGTCCCGACGCCGGGGCCACGGATTTCACCCGTCCCGGACACATTTTTCCCCTGCGCGCGCGCCGGGGTGGCGTGCTCGTGCGCACGGGGCACACGGAAGCGGCGGTCGATCTGTGCCGGCTCGCCGGAATGCAGCCGGTGGGCGTGATCTGCGAGCTGATGAACGACGACGGATCGATGGCCCGGCGCCAGGACTTGCATGCGTTTGCGGTACGCCATGAGCTGAAAATCGGCACCATCGCCGACCTGATTCGCTACCGGTTGCGCAATGAGCGATCCGTTCTACGAGTCGCGGAACAGCCGGTCCAGACCGAGTTTGGAGAATTTCGCCTCTACGCCTATCAGGACCGGGTCGTCGACGAGGTGCACTTGGCTCTGGTCAGAGGAGAGATCGAGACCGATGTCCGACCGTTGGTTCGCGTGCACGTCGCCGACCCGCTACGCGATCTGCTCGGCATCCGCGCCGACCCGCTCGCGTGGACATTGCGGGCCGCCATGGAGCGCATTGCACGGGCGGGCAGCGGGGTGATCGTGATTCTGCGCGAGCGCGAAGCGCCGAACGATCTGCTCGATGCCCTGCGCTCGCTGACACCGCCCGCCGGATCGGACGCGACGGCGCGTGCCGCCCGCCGAGATGGACAGGTGCTCAAGACCTTCGGTATCGGCGCGCAGATCCTGAAAGATCTCGGGGTCAAGCGCATGCGGGTCCTGTCCGCCCCGAAGCAGATCCACGGGATCGCCGCCTTCGGCCTCGAGATCGACAGTTACGTCGGAGAGGACGCTTGAGCGGGCCTCACCGGGTGGAAGGGCAGGTCGATGCCCAAAGCCGCAAGGTCGCTCTCCTGGCCGCGCGGTTCAACGACTTCATCGTTGCGAGTTTGCTGAAAGGCGCCGAAGGCTCCTGGGTGGCGCACGGGGGTGCGCTGGAGGATCTGTTGGTGGTGCGGGTGCCGGGCGCCTTCGAGCTGCCGGTGGCCGCACGGCGGCTCGCCGCCAGCGGTCGCTATGACGCACTCGTGGCGCTCGGCTGCGTGATCCGCGGCGGCACGCCGCATTTCGAGTATGTCGCCGGTGAATGCGCCGGCGGATTGCAGCGCGTCGCGTTGGAGACCGGTGTGCCGGTGATCTTCGGCGTGCTCACGGTCGATACGGTCGAGCAAGCCATCGAGCGGGCCGCCACCGGCGCCGGCAACAAGGGCGCCGAGGCGATGGAGGCGGCGTTGGAGATGGCCGGCGTATTCGCGCAGCTGGGGCCCTGATGGGCGCCGCGACCTCCCCGCGCGCGTTGCCGCGGCAACGTTCGGTGGCGCGCAAGCTGGCGCTGCAGGCGCTGTATCGCTGGCAACTGAACGAGTGTCCGTGGCAGGACCTGGTGCAGGAGTTCAGCACGGCGGAGGACATGCCACGGGCCGACCGCGAGTACTTCCGCGAGCTCCTCGAGGCGATCTGCGCCTCGCATGCGGCGCTCGATGAACGGCTCGCCTTGCTCATCGATCGCAGTCCGGCGCTGCTCGATCCCGTCGAGCACGCCGCGCTGCTGATCGGATTGTATGAACTCGGCCATCGGCTCGATGTGCCCTTTCCGGTGGCGATCAGCGAAGCGGTCGCCCTGGCCAAGCGCTTCGGCGCGACCGACGGGCACAAGTACGTCAATGCGGTACTCGATCGAGCAGCACGCGATCTGCGGCCCGACGAGCACTGAGGCGCGCAAGATCCCGGCCGCCCGCATATGCCCTTGTCCGAATTCGAGCTCATCGAGCGCTACTTCCGCGGCTGCGGGCAGCGGCGCGAGGACGTGATCATTGGTGTGGGCGATGATGCGGCGGTGCTGCGATGCCCCGCCGATGCGCAGCTGGCGGCGGCCGTCGATACTCTGGTCGAGGGCGTGCATTTCCCGCAGGGCAGTCCCGCGCAATCCATCGGCCACCGGGCGCTCGCGGTCAATCTGAGCGATCTGGCGGCCATGGGCGCGCGCCCGTCATGGGCGCTGCTCGCGCTCACCCTCGCCGAGGCCGAAGAACGCTGGCTGGCGGAGTTCGCCGCCGGGCTTGGCGCGCTCGCGCGGGCCCATGGCGTTGCGCTCGTCGGCGGCGATACGACGCGCGGACCGCTGTCGGTGACGATCACCGTGTTGGGTCACGTGCCGCCGGGGCGGGCACTGCAGCGCGGCGGTGGCGCTCCCGGGGATGTGGTCTTCGTGTCGGGAACCCCGGGCGATGCGGCCGCGGGCCTCGCCCTCGAGCAGGGCCGGCTGCCGCCGTGCGAGCGGGCCGAGTACCTGCGCCGTCGGTTCCTGTTTCCGACGCCGCGCCTGGCGCTCGGTGAGCGATTGCGCGAACTGGCCAGCGCCTGCATCGATGTGTCCGACGGACTGCTCGCCGATGCGTGGAAGCTGGCGCGTGCCAGCGGCTGTGGCGTGGAGCTGATGGCCGCCGCGCTGCCGCTTTCGGCGCCGCTGCTCGGCGCGGTCGGAACGCCGCGGGCGCGTGAGCTCGCTCTGAGCGGCGGTGACGACTACGAGCTGTGTTTCACGGTGCGGCCGCATGCGCTCGAACGCCTGACGTCCGAGCTGCCAGCGGCCGAGTGGGGCTACACGCGCATCGGGACGCTGCAGGCGCAGCCCGGCGCCCGAGTGATGGGCGAGCACGGTCCGCTCGAGACATCCTCGAGCGGCTACGATCATTTTGCCGGCGCGTAGCGGCGTCTTTATGTCAAGCGGGGCGCGCCACGGCGCCCCAATTCATGGGGCGCATCACAGCGTACCGCGCCGGCCGGTCCTATGCTGCGGACTGTTCCATCAGTCGCCGCTCACCATGCCCGCTCACGCCACAGGACCCGCCGCGCATCCGCATACCCGTGACCGGACGATCCTCGGACGAATCGGCAAATACGAAGTGATCAAGGAGGTCGGCCGCGGCAGCACCGGCGTCGTCTATCTGTGCCACGACGCCTATTACGGACGCGACGTGGCCATCAAGGTCTACAACGTCGATACGGGCGCGGACGATCAGCGAGCGCGGGCGGCGCGCAAAATGTTCCTGTCCGAGGCGCACCTGGTCGGGATGCTGCAGCATCCGTACGTACTGCCGATTTTCGATGCTGGCGAGGAGAACGGCCGATGCTACATCGTCGCCGAGTACGTGCATCACGCGCGCACGCTCGCGACTTACTGCCGTCCCGATAATCTGCTGCCGCTGAACGACGTCATCGAGATCATCTTCAAGTGTGCCAAGGCGCTGCATTACGCGCATACGCGCGGAGTGATCCACCGTGATATCAAGCCTTCGAACATCCTGCTGACCCAGGAGGGCGAAGTGCGCATCATCGATTTCGGTATCGCGCTGGTATCCGATGCCGACATCTCGCGCATCGAGGGGATTGCCGGCAGTCCGTCGTACATGTCGCCAGAGCAGGTGCAGAGTCTGGATCTTACGCCGAGCTCGGACATCTACTCCCTCGGCGCGGTGATGTACGAATTGCTCACCGGTACCCGGCCGTTTCGTGCCGGCAATCTGCAGAAACTCCTGCACCAGATCGTCTATGCGACGCCGCCGCCGATTCATCGCGTGCGCCAGGACGTCTCCGAGGAGCTCGAGGGCGTGGTCGTCACCGCGCTGCAGAAGGATCCCGTCAAACGCCAGCGCACCGGGCTCGAGCTGGCGGCGGAGCTGGCCCGGGTCCATCACCGGCTGCGTCAGAGCAATGTGCGGTTCGATCTGCAGGAGCAGTTCGGGGTTTTGAGGCGGCTGAAGTTCTTCCAGGAGTTCTCCCACACCGAGGTCAGCGAGGTGCTGCATGCCAGCGCCTGGCAGCAGTACGCTGCGGGCGAGCAGATCATCCGCGAGGGCGAGCTCGATGACCGTTTCTACATCCTGGTCGCGGGCCGTTGCGCGGTGATGCGCCGCGGCGAGCTCATCGCCATGCTCGAGACGGGCGATTGCTTCGGCGAGGCGAGCTACGTGCCCGGCGCCAAGCGCACCGCCACGGTACGGGCGGTCGATGCCGTGACGGTGCTGAAAGTGAGTGCCACGCAGCTCGAGCAGGTTTCGGTTTCCTGTCAGCTGCGCTTCAACCGCGTTTTTCTGCGCAGCCTGATCGGGCGCCTGCAGGGGGAGTCGCGCTAGGACCCGGCCGGCCGCGGCGAGGGCGACTCAGGGAACCGCAGCGGCCCGCCGACCTTCTGGGAGCGAAGATTACGTTGCTGCTGCGGGCCGTGGCGGCCTGTTGTAGTCTAACGGACCGTGCACATACTCCTCATCGAGGACGACATCGAGGCCGCGAAGTTTCTCGTCACGGGACTGCGCGAGAGCGGCTACACGGTCGAGCATGCCGCCGGGGGGCGCGAGGGGTTGCAGCGGGCGCTGGCCGGCCACTTTGATCTGATCATCACCGACCGGATGCTGCCGCGATTCGACGGGCTGGAGATCATCCGCCAGCTGCGCGGCGCCGGGCTTTCCCTGCCGGTGCTGGTGCTGAGCGCGCTCGGCACAGTCGATGATCGCGTCGGCGGCCTGAAGGCCGGCGGCGACGATTACCTCACCAAGCCGTTCGCCTTCGATGAGCTGCTGGCGCGCATCGAGGCGCTGCTGCGCCGCCGATCGCTCGCCGGCGAGGCCTCGAGGCTGCAGGTGGCGGACCTGCAGTTCGATCTGCTGACGCGACGCGTCACGCGCGGTGGCCGGGAAATCGACTTGACGGCGCGCGAGCAGAAGCTGCTCGAGTTCCTCATGCGCCGCGCCGGACAGATCGTCACCCGCACGATGCTGCTCGAGGGCGTGTGGGATCTGCATTTCGATCCGCAGAGCAATCTCGTCGACGTGCACATCAGCCGCCTGCGCCAGGCGATCGATCGGGGCTCCGGCCGGCCGCTGATCCACACGGTGCGCGGATCGGGCTACGTGTTGCAGGATGAGCCATGAGGTGGCTGCCGCGCCGCGCGCTGTTCCAGACCACGGCGTTTCGCATGTCCATGGGCTATACGTTACTGGTGACGATCGCCGTGGGCGTGACCCTCGCGACCACGTATCTGCTCACCCAGAGCATCATCCGCGGCAACATCGATCTGATCATCGACACGGAGTTGAACAGCCTGGAAGATCAGTACGTGTTGCGGGGCGTCCCGGGCGTCGAGGACGAGATCAACGTGCGCATCGACAGTTGGGGCCGCATCGGCGCGGTGTACATGCTGGCGAGCCCGTCTTTCGCGCGCCTCGCGGGCAACGTGACCAACTGGCCATTCGACGGAGCTCCGCGGACGCGTTGGCCGCAGTTCCGCATCGAGTCGATCGAGCCGGGACAGAACTCGGTGCACCCGGTGCGCGCCGCGGTGCGCCGCCTGCCGAACGGCGACTGGCTGCTGGTCGGGACCGATGTGTCGCAGGCCGAGCGCTATGCGCACACCTTCCGGACAGCCACGCTCTGGGGCATGGGTCTGTCGATTCTGGTCGCGGCGGTTGCCGGATTCGCCTTCAGCTTCCGTCTGAGCCGGCGTGTCGGCGACGTCGCCGATACGTGCGTAAGGATCATGAGCGGGGACCAGGGCCGAAGGCTGCCCGTGGCCGGCACGCGTGACGAATTCGATGCACTTGCCGTATCGGTCAACCGCGTGCTCGACCGGCTGGAGGAACAAACGCGCACGTTGCGCGCGACCTTCGATAGTGTGGCTCACGATCTGCGGACACCGTTGCACCGGCTGCGTACGCGGATGGATGTCGTGTTGCGCCGGCACGATCTGCAACCGGAAATTCGCGAGCCGGTGGAGTCGGCGCTGCGGGAAGTCGATCGCCTGCAGCGCACGCTGGGGACGCTCCTGCAGATTGCTCTGGCGGAATCCGGGGCGCCGCTGGCGGCGGTTGCCCCAGTAGACCTTTCGGCGCTGGTTACGGAAATGGTCGAGCTGTTTGAGCCACTGGCGGGCGATCGGGGCCTGTCCTTGACCGGGCGCACCGAGCCTGGGGTGTTCGCCGAGGGCAACCGCCAGCTGTTGGCGCAACTGATCACCAATCTGGTCGAAAACGCGTTGAAATTCGTGCCTTCGGGCGGGCGGATCGAGATCAGGGCGCAGCATCAGTCCGGCCACGCGCGGCTGACCGTGAGCGACGACGGTCCGGGCATGCCGCCCGAGGATCGTTGTCGGGCGGGCCGGCCGTTCGCGCGGGTCACGCCCGGCGGGGGCGAGGGCGGCGGGTTGGGG
>JAJYFU010000031.1 GCA_021790795.1 Pseudomonadota bacterium | reverse complement strand
CCGCCCGCGGCACATTCCGCGGGCGGCGGGGCATGATATGCGAGAATTCAGGGTCCGCGGAAGAGCAGGTCGAGAAGCAGCGCATGACGGCAATAGTGATCGACGGCCGCGAGCTTGCCGGCAAAGTCAAGGCCCAAGTCCGAACGGCCATTGAGGCCTCGCTGGCGCGCGGTCACCGGCAGCCGGCGCTCGCCGTCGTCAAGGTCGGCGACAACCCCGCCTCGGACGTGTACGTGCGCAACAAGCGCAAGGCCTGCGAGGAGGTCGGCATCCGCTCGGTGGCGCACGACCTGCCGCGCTCCTCCTCGGAGATCGCCTTGCTTGCGCTCATCGACGAGCTCAATCGCGATCCGCATATCGACGGCATTCTGGTTCAGCTGCCCCTGCCCGATCAGATCCGCTCCACCACCGTGATCGAGCGCATCGACCCCGCCAAGGACGTCGACGGCTTCCATCCATACAACGTGGGGCGCCTGGCGCAGCGCATCCCGCTGATTCGGCCCTGCACACCCTACGGGATCATCAAGCTGCTCGAGCACGTTGGCGCTCCGCTGAAAGGCCAGCATGCCGTGATCGTCGGCGCCTCGAACATCGTCGGACGCCCCATGGCGCTCGAGCTCCTGCTCATGGGAGCGACCACCACGGTCTGCCATCGGTTCACGAGCGACCTCGCGACGTTCGTCCGCCAGGCCGATATCCTGGTGGTCGCGGTGGGCAAACCCGCGCTGGTCCCCGGAGAGTGGATAAAGCCGGGATGCATCGTGATCGACGTCGGCATGAATCGGCTCGAGGACGGCCGTCTGGCTGGCGATGTACAGTTCGAGGCGGCGCGCGAGCGCGCCGGCTGGATTACGCCAGTGCCGGGCGGTGTCGGCCCCATGACCGTGGCGATGCTGATGCACAATACGCTGGAGGCGTTCCACCGCCGTCTCGAGCAGGCGCACTGAGCCCGCCCTGTACGCCTCCGGCCGGACCTCGAGTCCCGGCTACGCTCGCCGCCAGTCGCTCGCCCCGCCGGGCTTGTCCTCCAGAACGACACCGGCACGCGCGAGCGCGTCACGGATCCGGTCCGACTCGGCCCAATTCTTCGCCTGGCGCGCCGCCGCGCGGGCGGCGATTTGTGCTTCGATCTCGCTGTCGCTGAGCGTTTCGGCCGGATTCCCGCTCGCGGGCGCCGTGGCCGAGCCCGATGCCGCGGCACCGGGCTTGGCGCGCCGCAGCCACTGCTCGGCGTTCTCGCCGAGCAGGCCGAGCACCCCGCCGAGCCGGCGCAGCTCTCCAGCCCGCGCGGCGGCGCGCGCCGCGTCACCCGCGTCCCGTGCCGTGTTGATCTCCCGCGCCAGCGCTTGCAGGACGGCGAGCGCCTCCGGCGTATTGAAATCGTCGTCCATCGCCTCGTGGAATCGCTGCATACGAGGCGAGTCCGCCGGCGCGGCCTGTGCGGGCCCGCGCAAGGCCAGATACAGCCGCTGCAGCGCCGCATCGGCCTGCTCGAGCTGCTCGAGCGAGTAGTTGATGGGACCGCGATAGTGGCTCGCGAGCACGAAGTAGCGCAGCACCTCGGGATGGCGCAGCCTCGGCAGCACCTCGCGCACGGTGAAGAAATTGCCGAGCGACTTCGACATCTTCTCGTTGTCGACGTTGACGAAGCCATTGTGCATCCAGATCTCGGCGAAGCGCTCGCCGGTCGCGGCGCACGACTGGGCGATCTCGTTCTCGTGATGCGGAAACTTCAGATCCATGCCGCCGCCGTGAATGTCGAAATGGGCTCCCAGTAACGCCACGGACATCGCCGAGCACTCGATGTGCCAGCCCGGGCGGCCTGGTCCCCACGGCGAGTGCCACGACGGCTCGCCCGGCTTGGCGTGCTTCCACAGCACGAAATCAAGCGGATCGCGCTTGCCGGCGTCGATCTCCACACGCGCTCCGGCGCGCAGGTCCGCCAGCCGCTTGCCCGAGAGGCGGCCGTAGCCCTCGAATTTCGCCACCGCGTACATGACATCGCCATTCGCCGCGACGTACGCGTAGCCGCGCGCGATGAGCTTCGCGACCATGGCCACGATCCCGGACACGTGATCGGTGGCGCGCGGCTCGAAATCCGGCGGCAGCACGCCGAGGTCCGCACAATCGGCGTGCATGGCATCGATGTAGCGGGCCGTGAGCGCTTCGATCGACTCGCCGTTCTCGGCGGCGCGTTTGATGATCTTGTCGTCGATGTCCGTGATGTTGCGCACGTAGGTCACGCGGTAGCCCCGGTGGCGCAGATACCGGGTCACCACGTCGAACACGAGCATCATGCGTGCGTGGCCGATGTGCAGGAAGTCGTATACCGTCATGCCGCACACGTACATGCGCACCTCGCCCGGCACGATGGGCGTGAGCGGCTGCTTGTTTCCGGTGAGCGAGTTGTGAATCCTAATCATCATGGTCTCGATGTCACGCTGCGAACCACCCCCGGGCCGGCCGGCCGAGGGCCGCATCCTATGCAAACCGTGCCAGGCGCCGCTCGGCCTCCCCGGCCGGCAGCGCCTTCAGCAGCGGCCCCAACTCCGGCCCGTGGCGGCATCCGGTCAACGCCAGCCGCAAAGGCATATACAGCTGCGCCCCTTTGCGGCCGCTCGCGGTACGTACCGCGTCCGTAATGGCCGCCGGATCGCTCGCGCCCGCCACGGCGGCACGCGCCGCCGCGGCAAAGAAACCCGGGCCCGCTTCGCGAACCACCTGCTCATCCGGCGGCTCGAGCACGGGCGGCCCGCCGAATACGATGCGCACCCAAGGCGCGGCGTCCTCCGGCAGCACCACGTTCGGCGCCACTGCGGCAACGAACGCATCGGCCGACGCGGCGGCGATTCCCTCCGGCAGCAGCGCCGCGAGCCACCCGCGCGCCTGCTCCGGCGTCAATTGGTGCACCGCGGACTTCTGCCAAACGCGCAGTTGCTGCTCGTCGTAATGCGCGCTCGATCGCCCGAGATGGCTCGTATCGAACGCGCGCGCGAGCTCCGGCAGACCGAGCAGCGCGTGCTCCGGGCTCGAGTGGCCCAGGCGGAACAGATAGTTCACCAGCGCCTCGGGCCGGTAGCCGCGCTCGCGGAACTCCCGCACGCTGGCCGCGCCGTGCCGCTTGGAGAGCGGCGCGCCGTCGGGACCGAGGATGAGCGAGACGTGCCCGTAGCGCGGAACCGGCAAACCGAGCGCCGCGAGCACCAACAGCTGGCGCGGCGTGTTGGCCAAGTGATCCTCGCCGCGCAGCACCTGGGACACGCCCATGCTCGCATCGTCCACCGCATTGCAAAAGAAGAACGCGGCCGAGCCATCGGCCCGCCGGATCACGAAATCCCCGATATCGTCCGAAAGAAAGCTCTGCGGCCCGTGCACCAGATCGGTGAACTCGATGCGTTGGCCCGAGGGCACGCGGAAGCGCAGTGTCGCCGCAAGCCCCTGGGCCCGATGGCGCTCCCGCTCCTGCGCAGTCAGGTCCCGGCAAGTACCGGCATAGCGCGGAGGACGGCCCGAAGCGCGCTGCGCGCGGCGTGAGGCCTCGAGCTGCAGCGCCGTGCAGAAACACGGATAGACGGCCCCCAGATTCTCGAGCCGGGCGAACAAGCCCGCGTAGTGCGCCGCGCGCTGCGACTGAAAATACGGGCCGTGCGCATCCTCCCGGCCCGGGCCCGCGTCCCACTCCAGACCCAGCCAGCGCAGATCGGCCAGCAGACCCTCGATATACTCGGGCCGAGTGCGGCCGGCGTCGGTATCCTCGATCCGCAGCACGAAGCGCTCGCCGGCGTGGCGCGCCAGCAGGTAGTTGAACAGCGCGGTGCGCGCATTGCCCAGGTGCAGTTCGCCGGTGGGGCTCGGGGCGAAGCGGGTCGCGCCGCGACTGAACACCCCGCCGGTTGCGCTGTCCATTTGTGCCATGGGTGCGCATAGTACGGGGTTTGGCACGGCGCTGCTAAAATGGCCGGCCTGGACGACTTCATTGGGAGTACCGATGCACGACCGGAACTGGACATTCACGCGCCGCGGTGCGCTGCAGGCCGCATTCGCGCTGATCGCCGGCCTGTGCCTGCACGCCGCACCGGCCGCCGCGCACGGCGCACTGCCGAATCCCGAGGTGCGCGTGAACACGAGCATGGGCTCGTTCGTGATCGAGCTGCGGCCCCGGCGCGCGCCGCTCACCGTGAAGGACTTCCTGCACTACGTGCGCTCGGGGTTCTACACCAACACCCTGTTCCACCGGGTGGTGGCCAACTTCATCATACAGGGCGGCGGCCACGAGGCTACGCCGCCGTATGCGCTCAAGCCCACCGGCCCGCCGGTGGTAAACGAGTCCGGCAACGGGCTGGAGAACCGGGCCGGCACCGTCGGGCTGGCGCGCGGCGCCGATCCCGACAGCGGCACCGCGCAGTTCTACGTCAATCTGGTCGACAATCCCGAGCTCGACCCGTTACCCACCCGCTGGGGCTACGCGGTGTTCGGCAAGGTCATCCGGGGCATGAACGTGGTGGAGCGCATCGGCATGGTGCCGAACGGCGCATTCGGCCCGTTCAAATCCTATGCGCCGCTCAAACCCGTCGTGATCAAGAGCATCCAGCTCATCACCCCGGCGACACCGCACGCGGCTTCGGCCACTGGGCCGGCCCCCAGCGCCGGCAAGACCCCACCCCAGGATGCCGCCGCCAAGAAGCCGGCGGCCTCGCGGGCGCGGAGCGGGTCATCCGGCTCCACGACCAAGGCCCCGGCGTCCAAGCCCGAGCCACCGGCATCCGGCGGTACGCCGCCGCCGAAGTCGTGAACACCGAAGCGGCCGCGCCCATCGAGGAGCCCTCCGGACCGCGGCGTTGCCTCTTCGTATCCGACGTTCATCTGCAGGCGCCCGGCGGCGCGGCCGAGCAGCAGTTCCTGCGTTTCCTGCGCACCGAGGCGGTGGGGGCCGAAACCCTGTACATCCTCGGCGATCTATTCGAGTCATGGGTGGGGGATGACGACGCCGGCCACCGCGAGGTGATCGCGGCGCTGGCGGAGCTGAGTGGACACGGGGTAGCCTGCTTCCTGCTGCACGGTAATCGCGACTTTCTCCTCGGCGAGGGTTTTTGCGCCCGCACGGGCTGTCGGCTGCTGCCGGATCCAGTCATCGTACAGTTAGGGGGTGAACCGGTGCTGCTGACCCACGGCGACGCGCTGTGCACGGATGACCATGCTTACCAGGAGCTTCGTACCACTGTCAGGGCGCCCGCCTGGCAACGGCGGTTTCTGACCCTTCCCCTCGCCACACGCGAGCTGCTGGCAAACGAGGCGCGCGCCGGCAGCAAGTCCCATACCGCCCGCACGCCGCCGCGCATCATGGACGTGAATGCGGGAGCCGTGGACGCAGTGTTCAAAGCAACGCGGGTGCGCCGCATGATCCACGGTCACACGCATCGGCCCGCCATTCACGATGCGCTGGCCGGCGGACAAGCCGTCCAGCGCATCGTGCTCGGCGCCTGGTACGAGCAGGGCAGTTTCCTGCGCTGCCAGGATGGACAGTATGCGTTGTGCGAGTTGCCCCGCTGATCATCCGCGCGGCAGCGGCGGACGCGGCGCGTGCGGAGCCGGCGGCCCCTGCCATCCTCGCTGGAACATCATCCGGCGCCTCATCCTGGGCATCATCCCGGGCGGCGGGATCAGCACCCTGAACTTGGTCATCTGCTCGGCGCTCAGCACATGCGCGAGCTTGTCCATCATCGCGGTGTGAGCCGACCGGTGTGCCGCGCGCATCTGCTGCATGGCCTTGCGCATGGCACGCCGGATCGGCCTCATGGTCCGACGCATCGCCCGCATATTCCGGCGCATGGTGGCGCGCTGCTGCCGGAAGATCAATTTGACCTGCTGGCGCTGTGCGGCCGTCAGGTCGAGCAACACAGTGAGCTGGTGCAGTCGCCAGCGCTCCATACGGTGCATCCGCATCATGACCTGGGCATTGCTCGAGGTCGAGCTCCAGCCAGGATGGGACATCGGCATGGCCGGCGGCTGGGCGAGCGCCACACTCGCGGTACCGGCGAGAACCAGCAAAATAAGACTACGTTTCATCGCATTTCCTCCGTCAGGACCTGGATAGCAGTCAATCTTAACCACGCCCGCGACGTGCGCCGTAAGCAAATGTACGGCGTCGAGCCGCGCTCGGCCCATCCTCACCGTGAGCCCCCGGGCCGCGGCAGACGCAGCTCGGCGGTGAGCCCACCCTCGGGCCGGTTGTGCAGCAGGACCGTACCGCCGTGGGCCTGGGCCACGTCCCGCGCGATGCTCAAACCGAGCCCGCTTCCGCCCGTATTGCGATTACGCGACGCCTCGAGGCGAAAGAACGGCTCGAAGACCCGCTCCAGCGCCTCGGCCGCAATGCCGGGCCCATCATCGTGCACGAGGATCCGCAGCGCCGCACCATCGTGCAGATCGATCCACGCGTGCTCGCCAAACGTCACCGCGTTCGACACCAAGTTGGTCAGACAGCGTTTTAGGGCCTGCGGCCTGCCGGGGTACGCGGCGCTCGCGCGGCCGGTGACTCTCACCTCGTAGCCCAGGTCGATGAAACCCTGGCGTATCGACTCCACCAGTGCGTTGACATCGATCGGCTCCGGGGCATCCTCCTCGTCCAGACCGCGAAACAGCGCGAGCGCTCCACGCACCATGCCTTCCATCTCATCGAGCTCGCGGCCGAGGCGCGCGCGCAGCGCCGAGTCCTCTATCAGCGTCTCGACCTGCAGGCGCAAACGAGTCAACGGCGTCTTCAGATCGTGCGACATGGCGGCGAGCACGCCGGTGCGGCTGTCCAGATAACGGTGCAGCCGCTCCTGCATGCTGTTGAATGCGTGCGCCGCGTGGCGCAGCTCGTGCGGCCCCTCCTCGGACAGTTCCGGCGTCCGTTCCCCGCGGCCGATCGCCTCGGCCGCCCGGGCCAGAGCGGACAACGGCCGGGTGATCCCGCGCGTGGCCACGTAGAGCGCCGCGACCAACACCGCCACCAGCAGCACGAGATTCAACAGCAAGCGCGGCGGCAGCACCATCCACGGCGTCAACCGCGCCAGACGAAAGACCAGCGCGGGCAGGCCGGGGTCGGTCACCCGAACGTCGTAGTATCCGGCCGGACGGGCGAGCGGACCCATGAGCGGTGCCGGAATACGGATGACGCGCGGCGCGGGCGTGCCCGGCGCGGGCAGGCTGACCCGGTATCTCCTGCCGAGCTCCGCGCGGACGCGCCTCACCACCAGCGTGTCGGCGTTCGCGGCGAAGGGCAGCCGGATCAGCAGGCCGCGCGGGATCCGCCACCGCCGCGCGAACCGTCTCCACGGCCACCAGGAGTGCGGCGGCCGCGGTCCACGCGGCGGTGGAACGGGTGCCCCGAGGCCCTTCGGCTCCGTCCGCAGCACTGGGATGCCGCCGCGTTGCGAGCGTCGGCGCGCCGCCCACTGCATCCACGGTGGACCGATGAGCGGCCCGGTCGCGCCCGTAGCCGCCAGACGATCAATGAATGCCGCCCGCTGGGACGCCGGGAGCCGCCTCAGCAGGATGGCGATCTCGCTGATGCGATGGGCCCAACGGCGCGTGGTCACCTGCAACACCACGCGCTCCTCGTTGCGTGCCACGAGGTACAAGCTGGCCAGCTGCGCCAGCAACACACCGAGGACGGTCGCAGCGATCAGCCGCCCGAACAGGGAACGTGGCCAAAGGGAGCGGAGCACGCGCACGCCGGCCGCCTCGCCTCATTCGCTCTGTACGGGCACGCCGATCACGTAGCCCTGACCATAGACGGTCTTGATGATGCGCGGCGCGCGCGCGTCATCGCCCAGGATCTGCCGCAGCCGGCTGACGCGCACATCGATGCTGCGATCGAAGGGATCCGGATCCCGGCCGTGCAACAACTCGGCGAGCTGCGCACGCGTGACCACCCGGTTGCCTGCCGAGAGCAGCACGGCGAGCAGCCGGTATTCCGCGCCGCTCAGGGGCACATCCCCCGCCTCGCCCTCGAGCGTCCGCCGCGTCGTATCGAGCCGCCACTGACCGAAGCGCAAGGCGCGCACGGCCTGCGGGTCCGGCTCCGGCGAGGCATGCGCACTGCGGCGCAGCACCGCGCGGATCCGCACGAGCAGCTCGCGCGGGTTGAAAGGCTTGGGCAGATAGTCGTCGGCGCCGAGCTCGAAGCCGATGATGCGGTCGGCGTCCTCGCTGCGCGCGGTCAGCATGATCACCGGCAATTGCGAGTGCGTGCGCAGCTCGCGGCAGATCGACAAGCCATCCTCGCCCGGGAGCATCAGATCGAGCACCATCAGGTCGAAGTGACTGTGCCGCATGACCCGGCGCATCTGGTCCGCGTCGGGCACGGTCGTGACCCGAAAGCCCTGTCTTTCCAGGTACTGACTCAACAGCGAGCGGATCTCGCGGTCATCATCGACGATCAGTAGATTGGGATGGTCGGTCATGGCATGCTCGCTGGAGCAACGATACCGAAGCGCGGGCAACGGCGCCCCACTGTTACAATTGCTTACGAGGCCGCCAGTTGCGGCGGCAGCTTCGCTCCGATCACCAGATCAGCGACGTTGGTTCCGGTGGGACCGGTGCGCAGCAGCGCCCCCGCCGCCGCCAGCGCCGTGCCGGCATCGGCGCGCCTCAGGCTCTCGTCGCAGTCCAGTCCGTGCAGCGCGATCCGCCCGCAGGTGTCGCCGTCGACCACCGCGCCGGCCTCCGCGGTCGGCCCATCGATGCCGTCGGTGCCGGCCGCGAGCAAGGCCAGATCCGGGTAGCCGGCGAGCAGCCGCGCCGCCGCCAGCGCCAGATGTTGATTACGGCCGCCGCGGCCGGGTGCCGCCGGCAGGCGCAGCGTCGACTCTCCCCCCCACACACGGACCTGCGCCTCTCCCAGAGCGAGCTCGTGCGTGAATTGCACGGCGAGCCGCGCCACATCTCCCGCAAAACGCTCGCGCGCGCGCCGCGCGGTCAGGCCACGGGCCTGCGCCGCCTCGACCACTGCATCCATGGCCATATCGACCGATGCGATGACCACGCGCCGGATCGCGTCCCCGCCGGGCGCCGGTCCCGCCAAGCCCGAACCAATGAGAGCCGGATCGTCCCCCGGAACGTCCGAGATGAAAAATGCGAGCGCCGGCCGCCCACCGAGTCGCGCGGCCAGCCGTCCCCCCTTGATCTGCGAGAGAGCCGCACGCGCGGCATTGAGCACCGCGATATCCTGGCCATCGGCCAGTCCCCGCCTCGAGACACGAACCAGCTCATCGAGCGTCACGCCGGCGATCGGCACCTCGACCAGGGCCGAAGACCCGCCCGAGATCAGAAAGAGCGGTGTCACCGCGGGCGGCAGCGCCTCGATCCAGGACAGCAGCCGCGCCCCGGCGCGCAGCGAGCGCTCGTCGGGCACGGGATGCGCGCTCTGATGGATCTCTACGCCCGGCCGGTCACCGAGGGTCTCGCCGTGCGAGTCATCCGGACAGACGACCAGCAGCCGCTCGAGCGAGCCGCCAAGCGCCTCTCGAGCGCCAAGCGCCATGGCGAGCGCGGCCTTGCCGATCGCGGCCGCCGCAAAGCGTCCGGGCGGTTCCGCGGCGAGCGCCGCACGCACGCACCGCCGGCCGTCAACCCGCTCGAGCCCCGCCCGAAGCAACTCGACCAGCAGCGCCCCGCGGGCTCCCGCGGTTGCGGCGCACTCAGCCACCGTGCACGAGTTTCAATGGACCGCGCCCGTCGCGGCTGCGGCGCTTGGCCTCATCGGAGCGCTCGCGCTGCAGACGCTCCAGATACTGTGGCGTGACATCTCCCGTGATGTACTCGCCGGAGAAGCAGGAAGTGTCGAACACTTCGATCGACGAGTCCTCGTGTCTGCAGGCGGCGATCAGATCGTCCAGATCCTGATACACCAGCCAGTCGGCGCCGATCAGGCGCGCCACCTCATCGACGGTACGACCGCTGGCGACCAGCTCGTGTGCCGCCGGCATGTCGATCCCGTAGACGTTGGGGAAGCGCACCGGCGGAGCCGCCGAGGCGAAATACACCTTGCGCGCCCCGGCCTCGCGCGCCAGCTCGATGATCTGTGCCGAGGTCGTGCCGCGCACGATGGAATCGTCGACCAGCAGCACACTCTTGCCGCGGAACTCCAGATCAATGGCGTTCAGCTTGCTGCGCACGGAGCGCTGGCGCTGGTCCTGACCCGGCATGATGAAGGTGCGCCCGATGTACCGGTTCTTGATGAACCCCTCGCGGTACTTCAGGCCAAGCCGTTGCGCCAGCTGCAGCGAGCTGGTGCAGCTGGTCTCGGGAATCGGGATGACCACGTCGATATCATGGTTGGGCCGCTCGCGCAGGATCTTATCGGCCAGCCGGTCGCCCATGCGCATGCGGGCCCGGTAGACCGAGATGTGGTCGATCTTGGAATCCGGCCGGGCGAAATACACATACTCGAAGATGCACGGCGTGTGACGCGTGACGGCGGCACATTGGTGCGAGTGCAGCCGGCCGGCCGCATCGATCAACACCGCCTCGCCGGGCGCCACGTCGCGCACCAGGCGGAACGACAGGATGTCGAGGGCGACGCTCTCGGAAGCGAGCATCCACTCCGGCCCGCGCGGCGTGTCACGCTGGCCGAGCACCAGCGGGCGGATGCCGTTCGGGTCGCGAAATCCGACCACGCCGTGGCCGATGATCATGACGACCGCCGCGAAGCCGCCGCGGCAGCGTCGATAAACCGCCTCCAGCGCGGCAAACACGTCCGCCGCCGCGATCCGCGGCGTGCCGATGCGCTGCAGCTCCGAGGCCAGCACGTTGAGCAGCACTTCGGAGTCCGAGGCCGTATTGAGGTGGCGCCGATCCTCGCGGATGAGTACCTCGGCGAGTTCCGCGGCATTGGTCAGGTTGCCGTTGTGCGCCAGACAAATGCCATACGGGGAATTGACGTAGAACGGCTGCGCTTCCGATGCGCCGTCGCACCCGGCGGTCGGATAGCGCACGTGGCCGATGCCGATGTTGCCTCTCAGCCCGAGCATGTGCTGCTGCTGAAACACGTCGCTCACCAGCCCGCTCGCCTTGCGCACGCACAGTCCGCTTTCGCCGAAGGTGGCGATGCCGGCCGCGTCCTGGCCGCGGTGCTGCAGCACGGTCAGCGCATCGTACAGACGTTGGTTGGCCGCGCTCGTACCAACGAGTCCGACGATTCCACACATAGGCTACTACCTCACGACCGTCCGGCTCCCGCCAGCATCCGCAGGCCGCCCGCGATCTGCTTGCCGTAGGGCAGGAGCATGGAATGACGCCACCAGGACTCGCCATCGAGGTGCAACAGCTGCGCCACGATGACAAACACCCCGAGCAGCACGGCGCCGCGCGCCGCGCCGAACATGAAGCCGAGGAAGCGGTCGGTGCCGCTGAAGATCGACAGGCGAACGAAGTGCCCGACGATCGCCCCGAGAGCCATGCCGCACAGCAGAATCAGCGTCGCGATGATCACGCGCGCGGCCCATTCGCGCACATCGGACCGGGCGAGCAGCCCGCCGAGATGCGGGGCGACCAGATCGGAGAAGTGCCAGGCGACGAACAGGGCCACCAGCCAGGTGACCAGCGCGATCGCCTCGCGCAGAAAGCCCCGCACCGCGCCCACTATGGCGGACACGACGATTGCTGCGACGATGACGTAGTCCGCGACGTTCATGCACTGGGGCCGCACGCGCCGGGACGGCGCGCGCCCCCGAGCCGCGCCGATGGCGGAAGGATGTCGCTATGCGGCAGCCGCTGTGGGCGCATCGTCAGACGGACCGGTTCGTGAGGGCGCGGATTGTACAAGAGTGCACGCCAGCGCGCTGAGCCCCCGTTCAATTCGGGCGCAGCTCGCCCTTGATGCCATGCGCGCGCAGCCGCCGCGCCAGCGCCTGTCCGGCGGCCGCTCCGTTGACCGGCCCGGCGGTGACCCGCCACAGCAGGCGGCCCCGCAGGCTCATCCGTCCAATCCGGCTGGGGATACCCAATGCACCCACGCGCCGCTGCATGCGCAAGGCATCGCCGTGCACCGCGAAAACCCCGACCTGGACGGCCCAGCGCGCCCTAGAGCGTGACCGCGAGGCATTCCGGGCAGCGAGCGGCGCCGTCCGCGGGCCGGACACGGCCGCCGTTTCACGGCGCAGAGGCGGCTGAGCCCGCGTTCTGGCCGGAGCCACCGGGGTCTGGGGGAGGGTTGCGCGCGCCTGAGGCTGGCGTGTCGTCCCGGAGGTCGTGCTCGGTATCGCCAGCGACGCCGGGCGGGATGCGGCCGCAGGCCACGTGATCGCGCCGGCACGCGTCTTGCCGGGCGCCTCGAGCGGCAGGGTGTACGAGCGAACCGACGAGCCCGCCGCAATCGGGCCGGCCGCGACGGACGGGCCGGGTGCCTTGCCCACGCGCACCGCTGTAGCCGGTCCAGTCAACAGCTCGGGAACCAACAGCACGATCAGCGCCACGAGGATAATGGCGCCCGTCAGTCGCTCTTTCACGCGCGTGAGTATACTCCAAGCCAGTCGAGGGCCGGCCCCACCGTAAACACAGAGCCGCACACCAGCACGCGGTCCTGTGCCCCAGCGGCGCGGCGGGCGGCGTCGCATGCCTCGGTCACGGAGGTTGCGAGCACTGGCGCGCGCGCCACCTCGGCAAGGCGAGCGGCCAATGCCTCGGCGGAGCCGCCGCGCGGCCCGGGCAGCGCGCAGAGGAACCATTCATCCACGGCCGGCGCGAGGGCCGCACCGATCGCCGCCGCGTCCTTGTCACCCAGGATCCCCACGACGGCCAGGGTCCGGCCCGGGCACGGACGGCGGCGCAGCTCCGCGCACAATACCTCGGCGGCTGGGGGATTGTGCGCGATGTCCAAGATCCATTCCGGCGTCCCGGGCACGACCTGAAAGCGTCCCGCCAGCCGCACCTCACCCAGCGCCGCCGCCACGGTGCGCGCATCGAGCGCCGCCAGCACATCCGCGGCCCGACCGGCCGCCGCTCCCTCGGCCAGCGCCTCAACCGCCGCGAGCGCGGTGGCGGCGTTGCGATACTGAATCAGGCCTTCGAGGCGGGACGGCGGCAGATCCGGCAGGCGCAATCGCGCTCCCTGGTACCGCCAGCGCCCCTGCGCCTCCACGTGCCAGGTGAAATCCCGCTCGGCCACCACCGAACGGGCGCCCAGGCGCTCGATGCTGGCATAGACGCTCGAGGGCAAGTCCGCGGTGCCCAGCACCGCCGGGCGGTCGGGCCGGAAGATGCCCGCCTTCTCCGCGCCGATCTGCTCCACGGTGTCGCCCAACCACTCGCGATGATCGAGCCCGACCGAGCAGAGCACGGCCACGTCGGCATCGACCAGGTTGGTCGCATCGAGCCTGCCGCCGAGTCCGACTTCCAGCACGGCGAAACGCACGCCGCGCGCGGCGAACAGCCACAGGGCCGCCAGTGTGTTGTATTCGAAGAATGTGAGGGTGTGATTGCCGCGCGCCGCCTCGATCCGCTCGAAGGCGCCGATCAGCGCCGCATCATCGGCCTCCCGGCCATCGATGCGGATGCGCTCGTTGTAGTGGATGAAGTGCGGCGAGGTGAACAGGCCGCACGAGGCTCCCGCGGCGCGCAGCAGCGCCTCCACATGCGCGGCCGTCGAGCCCTTGCCGTTGGTGCCCGCCACGGTGATCACGAGCGATTCGGGCCGATCGAGACCGAGCCGGTGCGCCACGGCCGCCACGCGCTCGAGGCCGAGATCGATGCTTCGCGGGTGCGCCGCCGACTGCCGTGCCAACCAGTGCTCGAGTGTCGCGCTCATATGCTTCGTGGCCCGCCGAGCAGGCCCGAACGGCCGCGCTACGCCGCGGCGGGCGGTTTCTTCAGCAGCAGCCGCAGCATCGAGGCGATGCGGCCGCGCAGCTCGCGGCGATCCACGATCATGTCGAGCGCGCCGTGGTCGAGCAGGAATTCGCTGCGCTGAAAGCCCTCGGGCAGCGTCTCGCGAACCGTCTGTTGTATTACGCGCGGCCCCGCGAACCCGATCAGCGCGTGCGGCTCGCCGAGGTTCAGGTCCCCGAGCATGGCCAGGCTCGCCGACACGCCGCCGGTGGTCGGATCGGTCAGCACCGAGACGAACGGCAGCCCCGCCGCCTTCAGGCGCGCGAGCGCCGCGGATGTCTTGGCCATCTGCAGCAGTGAGTACAGTGCTTCCTGCATGCGCGCCCCGCCGCTGGCGGTGAAACACACCAGCGCCCGTCGCTCGCTCAGACAGTGATCGACGGCGCGCTTGAACCGCTCGCCGACCACCGAGCCCATCGAGCCGCCGAGAAACTGAAACTCGAACGCGCAGGCCACGACCAACAGGCCCTCGAGCGTGCCGGCCATGACCACCAGCGCGTCGATCTCTCCGGTCGCCTTCTGGGCCTGAGCCAGCCGGTCCCGGTAACGCTTGTTGTCGCGGAATTTCAGCGGATCCTCTGGGTAGATGCCCGCGGCAAGCTCCACGCCCGAGCCCGGATCGAGAAAGAAGTCCAGCCGCTCGCGGGCACCGATGCGGATGTGATGCGAGCATTTGGGACAGACATAGAGATTGCGCTCGAGCTCGGCCCGATACAGCACCGCGTCACAGGCCGGACACTTGATCCAAAGGCCCTCTGGCACCGAGCGCGTGCGCCGCTCGGTCTTGATGCGCGAGGGCATGATCTTTTCGAACCAGGACATGGGCCATCCACTCTTGAGGCGATGTCGGATGATAGCCGATCAGGCGTCGCCGGGTTCCCCGAGCGGCTCGGGCAGAGCGAACGCCTCCGGATAGCGCACGGACCACAGATACAGCCCGTCGGCGGCCGCGGTGGGCGCGCTTGCCCGCCGGTCGCGCCCGGCCAGCACCTGCGCCGCCCATTGCGGCGGCGCCTCGCCCTTGCCCACGGCGATCAGCAGGCCCGCGATGTTGCGTACCATGTGATGCAGAAACGCATTGGCCGTGGCCTCCATGATGAGCCAATCGCCCCTGCGCCACACGCTCAGGCGCTCCAGGCGTCGGACGGGAGATTTCGCCTGACACTCCGCGGCCCGAAAGGCGCTGAAGTCGTGCTCGCCCACCAGCGCCGCGGCAGCCTGCGCCATGGCGAGCGCATCCAGGGGCCGGTGTACCCAGGTGGCGCGCCGGGCCCACAGGCCCGAGCGGGTCCCCCGGTTGAGAATGATGTAGCGGTAGGTGCGCGCCTCGGCCGAATAGCGCGCATGGAAGTGCTGCGGCACCGGCCGGGCCCACGCGACACTGATGTCGCGCGGCAGCTCGGCGTTAGCGCCGAGCACCCAGGCGCGCAAGCTCCGGCGAGACTGTGTATCGAAATGCGCGACCTGTCCACGGGCATGCACGCCGGCATCGGTGCGCCCGGCGCACACCAGGCTCACCGGCGCATCCGCTACGTGTGCGAGCGCCGCTTCCGCCCAGCCTTGCACGCTGGGACGCTTGGGCTGGCTCTGCCAACCGGCGTAGGCGGTTCCCTGGTACTCCAGCCCAACCGCGATCCGAGGCATCAGCCGGGCAGCGACTCCAACAGGCGGCCGGCTTCCTGGCGCTGGGCGTCCGACCCCTCGTGCATGACTTCCTCGAGGATGCTGCGCGCGCCGTCGGGATCGCCCATGTCCATGTAGGCTCGGGCCAGGTCGAGCTTGGTGCCGACCTCGCTCATCGTGACCGGCTCGAGGTCGGACACGCCGTTCTCTTCCGACATCTCATTCAGCGCCCCGATGTCCGCGTGCGGGACCGTTGCGGTGCCAATGTCGAAGTCGAGACCGTTGCCGTTGCCGTTGCCGTTGCCGACGCCGATCCCGCTGCCGTCCCTGTGTTTCGCCTTCGGCGGCTCGCCGAGATCGAAGTCCACATCGGGGCTCTCGAGGGCGCTCAGACGCGAGGTCTGCGCCGTATCGTGCGCTCCGGCCCGGGGCTCCTCGGCAAGCAGATTCTCGAGCTCGCGCTCGTCGATCTGCCAGGCACTGGTCGTACCGGTCGAGCCCGGCGTCCCGGCAGCGTCCCCGGCGGTCGTGGCATCACCCGAGGTCTTGGCCAGCAGCTCGCGAGACTGCTCGTCGAGCCCGGCCACCATCGTGGGCGAATCGGCGCCGAGACCCGGCTGGAGGGTCGTCTCGAATGTGCCGAGATCCAACCCAAGATCGTCGATGGCCAGCTCTGCGGTTCGATCCGAACCCTGACTGAGCGCCTCGACCTTTTGGCGCAGCGCCGACTGGCTCCCCAGATTGAGCGCCGGCTGCTCAACGGTTGGCTCCACCGGCTCGTACACTCCGGTGTGGTCGCCCGAGTATTCATTCATCTCCTGGGTGATGCCGGTTTCGGAGCTGGTGGTCTCTAGACCCGGCAGCGTCGCGTTCAGGTCGGTCCCGGTACCCTGCGCGGCTGCTTCGTCCTCGCCGAGCGCCGCACCAATATCCAGGTCGAACGAGCCAGTGCCGCCCGCCCCGCCAGCCGCAGCGCCCGACTCCCCGGGGGCCATCGCCGGAATCGCACCGCTCATCAAATCGAAGTCTACCCGCCCCTGGCCGCCCTCGAGGTCCAGGTCCACACCCTGTGCGGCGGCGGCACCGACCCCCGCCGAAGTGGCGAACAGCGGATCATCGGGCGCGAGCTGCCGCCCCATGATGACGATTTTGTCCCACTCGGACGCCGAGGTCTGATCGCGGGTCTCGGCAAGCTCGTGTGCAGTCTCGACGAACTGTTCCTTGTTGCCCCACACGAAGAACACTTCGAGCAGCTTGTGCTTCAGATCGCGCCGTTCAGGCTCGCGCTGAATGGCGATGCGGATGAGATCCGCAGCCTGATCATACAGGCCGTAGGCCATGTGGAAATCGGCCTCCGCGAGCGGGTCGCCCTGCTCGAGGTTGAGCGCGGTCTCGCTGCTCATCGTCTGATCGGCCGGCACGTGCTTGGCCACCAGCGGCGCGGACTCCTCGTGCATGACCATGCGCGGCTGCTCATGGGTGGTTTCGCGCACGTCGATCGCGGGCTCAGGACGCGGCGCAAGACCCACTCGCTCCAGGGGGACCGGGATCGGCTCTTGCGTAAACTCCAGATCGGACGATTCGCTCAGCCGATCATCGGCGGCCGACTCGCGCCGGGCGCGCAGCACCCGCGCGAGGCCGTAAGCCAAGAGCAGCACCAACAGCGCAAGCAGTGCCCACCAGTACCGTTTAAGCGTCTGTATGAACGTCCCAGGCGGGACGGTGTGCGCTGCAGCCGGCGCCGGACGGCTGACGGGCGGATGAGCCGGAGCCATCGGATGCGTCGCAGCGGCGGCGGGACGCACAGCAGCCGGCGGTTGCGCGAGCCGAGTCCCGGTGCGGGCCATTTGGGCCTGAAGCCGCGCAAGGGCCGCGCTCTTGACCTGCAGCAGCCGTTTCTCATGGGCCAGCTCTTTCTGCAGCGTATTGACCCGCGACTTCAGGGCACCGAGCGCTCCGGACGCCCCGGCCGCGCCTGCCTGCCGCGCGCCCGCGCCACCCTGCGGCGCCACTAGACGCAGCCGGGCCGAAGCGTTTGCCGCGACCGCGGAATGCCAAGCGGTGTCCTGATGATTGACTTCCCGCCACGCAGCCGCGCGCGAGACGGCCGCAACGGTACCCGAGGATGGGATCTGCAGCACCGTTCCGGCGCGCAGCACGTTCATGTTGTGATCGAACGCCCGGGGATTAAGCTGGTAAATCGCCACCATCCACTGCCGGGTACGCGCCGAATTCATCCCGCCCTGGCTGAAGCGGCTGGCGATGCCCGACAGGGTATCGCCCGGACGGACCCGCACGTTGCCCGACCGCGGGGTCGAAACGACAGGCGGCGCAATCGGCGCGGCGGCCGCCGGCGGCGCGCTCGGCTGCGTCAGCTGGCCGCTGCGCGCCGCAGTGCCCACCACGGGCGCCGCGACCGCGACATGCTTCGGCTGAGTCGCGTTCGGCAGGTAAGTCGGCGGATTCAGAAGAATGGTGTACTCGCGGTAGAGCACGCCGCGCGCCCAGCTGGCCTTGACCAGCAGGGTGAGAATCGGATCGGTCACCGGCTGCGCCGACGTCAGATGCAGCAGTACCTGGCCGTCCGGCCCGGTGCTGGACTTGATGCGGGTACCGTTGAGGTACGCCGGCCAAGTCAGCCCGTACCGCACAAACGTGCTGCGCGAAGCCAGACCCACGGAAAGACTCTGCATGGCCCCTGGCGTCGCGCCGAGCACGGCAATTTGCGCATCGAGCGGCTGGTCCAGGTGCGACTTGACCTGGATGCTCCCCAGGCCCAGGGCGAGCGCCGTAGAAGGCAAGGCCAGCAGCAGCGCCATCACCCGACTTGAGCGTTTGGCGATCATTACCACACCCCGAACGGCATCGGTCAGCAAAACCCCATATAAAAACAATCGGATGGCCGCATTGTGGCGATCCATCCGGCGCGGGCCGCAATATAACTTAAATCGGTTCGCAACCCCAAGCTACGTCGACTCCGGCAGGCCGGCTGCGGCGCTTGTCGGGGGGATCTTTACTCATTCTGGCCGGGCAAACTGTGTCGCGCTTCGTATACTGGCTATCCGCCCGGACCATCCGCCAGACCTCTCCCCTCGCCGGCGCGCCGCATGATATCCGGGGTACGGCTGCGCACGTCGGCATTCTGCGCGCGGTGGCGCAGGTAGTGGTCCATGAGGACAATCGCAAGCATGGCCTCGGCTATGGGCGTGGCCCGTAGCCCGACGCACGGGTCATGACGACCCGTGGTGACGATCTCGGTTGCACGGCCCTCGATGTCGATGGTGCGTCCCGGGACCTGAATGCTGGACGTGGGCTTCAAGGTCAGGTGCGCCACCACGTCCTGTCCCGAAGAGATCCCCCCGAGGATGCCCCCGGCGTTGTTGCTCGCGAAACCCTCGGGAGTCAGCTCGTCGCGATGCTCGCTGCCGCGTTGGCACGCCGCGGCGGCGCCGGCTCCGATTTCGACCGCCTTGACGGCGTTGATGCCCATCAGCGCCGCGGCGATATCGGCGTCCAATCGCCCGAACACCGGCTCGCCGAGCCCCGGCGGAACGCCGCGGGCGATCACCGTTACCCGCGCCCCGATCGAGTCGCCCGCCTCGCGCAACTGCCAGATCAGCGCCTCGAGCGCCGGGATGCTGTCCGGGTCGGGACAGAAAAACGGATTCTGGTACGCGAAGTCCACGTCCCGCGGCTCGAGCACCAGCGAGCCGATCTGACTGAGATACCCGTGGATGCGCACTCCGAGGCGCGCGGCCAGGTATTTGCGCGCGATGGCGCCGGCCGCCACGCGCATGACGGTCTCGCGGGCCGAAGAGCGGCCGCCCCCGCGATAATCGCGCAGGCCGTATTTTTGCTGGTAAGTGTAGTCGGCATGCCCCGGGCGGAAGCGGTCCTTTATCTTCTCGTAATCGCGCGAGCGCGCGTCGGTGTTCTCGATCAGCAGGCCGATCGGCGTACCCGTGGTACGCCCCTCGAACACCCCCGAGAGAATGCGCACGTGGTCCGCTTCACGCCGCTGACTGACGAAATGGGAGGTGCCGGTGCGCCGCCGGTCGATATCGGCCTGCAGCTCCGATTCGGTCAGCTCCAGACCGGGGGGGCAGCCGTCGACGATGCACCCCAGCGCCGGCCCGTGGCTCTCGCCGAAAGTCGTCACCGCGAACAGCTTGCCGAAGGTGTTGCCGGACATGTCACGATTCCCTGAGCGCCGTGCGCCGATTCAGCGAGTGTACTCCGCGCGTACACGGCTCGCGCCGCGCCGCGCGGGGACAGCCGGCAGCTGTCCGGCCTCGAGCATGAACACGCCGCCGCCGCCTCGCTCGAACTGCAGCCACAGGAAGGGCAGCTTGCCGAATACGCGCCGCACGGCCCGCTCGGTGTTGCCGACCTCGACGATGAGGGCGCCGCCCGGGCGCAGATGCGCGCGCGACTGCGCGATCAGCGCCCGGACCGAATCCAGGCCGGCGCGGCCCGCCGCGAGAGCGAGCCGCGGCTCGTGGCGGTATTCCGGCGGCAGCGACGCGTACTCGCGGGCCCCGACATAGGGAGGATTCGATACGATCAAATCATAGCGCTCGGTGCCGAGGGCGCTGAAATGATCGGAGTGGATCAGACGCACGCGCCGGGCGAGCCGATGGCGGCGCACGTTGCGCGCGGCCACCTCCAGAGCGGCGCGCGAGATGTCCACGGCATCGACACGCGCGCGGGGCAACGCCTTGGCGCAGGCGATGGCGATGCAGCCCGAGCCGGTGCCGACATCGAGCACGCGACGAATCGCGCGCGGATCGCGCCACGGCGCGAAGCCACGCTCGATCAGCTCGGCGATCGGCGAGCGCGGTATGAGCACCCGCGAATCGACGTAAAACGGCAGGCCCGCGAACCAGGTCTGGCCGGTCAGATACACCGCTGGGATGCGCGCCTCGATCCTGCGCGTGATCAGCTGGCGCGCGCACTGCTGCCCGCGCACCCCGACACGGCGCGCATAGAGCCGTGGATCCTCGTGCGCAAGCCCGAGCGCGTGCAGCACCAGAGCGGCCGATTCGTCCCGCGCGTTGTCGGTTCCGTGGCCGAAGAACACCCCGGCGCGCCGCAGCCGGCGCGCGCCCTGCTCGATCAGCCGACCGACCGTTACCGCGCGACTACGCCGCGGCGCGCCACCGGGGCCGCTGTGGGATACTGCGCTCATGTCCTCTCGCTGGTTTTGGGCCCTGGTGGGGCTCGCCTGTCTCGCTGCCGCATGGGCAGGGTACCGGCTGGCCGGCGAGCGGTACAGCCGGGCCGCCCCGCCGGCCTACGGCGCATGGCTGCCGCGCCCGCGCGCCGTAGGCGATTTTCACCTCATCGACAGCCGGGGCGAGCCGTTCGCGCGCGCCGATCTCACCGGCCACCTGAGTTTGGTGTACTTCGGTTACAGCCGCTGTGCGGACGAGTGTCCCGACACGCTGGCGATGCTGGCGCGGGTGCGGCGCCTGGCGGCGCTGCCGGCGCTGCAGGTTCTGTTCGTGACGATCGACCCGCACCACGACACGCCCGCGGTGCTGGCCCGCTATCTGCACCGGTTCGATCCGCGCTTCATTGGTCTGACGGGCGCGCCGCACCAGATCCGCAGCCTGGCCGGCCGGCTGGGCGTGGCGCTCGGGCGGATCGATCTGCCGGGCGGAGGCAGGACGTTCGAGCACACCGTGGCGGTGTTCCTGTTCGATGGCCACGGCCGGGAAGCCGCCGTGTTCACTCCTCCCTTCGACGCGCGGCGCCTCGCGCTCGCGCTGCGCCGCGCCGCGCCGCGCCTGCTCGGCAGCGCCTGAGTCACCCGCGGTCACATGCCCCGCTTCGATACATCGCAGACGCTGCGCGCACGCCTGTTCGTGCTGATGCAGTACTTGCTGCCGCAACATCTGCTCTCGCGCATGGTGATGCATCTGACCCGCAGCCGGCTGCCGCCGCTGAAGCGCGCGCTGATCGGCGCGTTCGTGCGCCACTTCCACCCGCGAATGGACGAGGCGCTCGAAAGCGATCCGGAACAGTACCCGACTTTCAACGCGTTCTTCACGCGCCGCCTGCGTCCCGACGCGCGTCCCGCACCGTCCGATCCACTCGCATTCGCCTCGCCCGTCGACGGCACTGTCAGTCAGATCGGGCGCCTCGACGCGGGACGCATCGTACAGGCCAAGGGCCACGACTACCGTCTCGAGGCACTGCTCGCCGCGGACTCGCATTGGGCGGCGCGCTTCCTCGGCGGATCATTCGCCACACTCTATCTGGCGCCGAGCGACTACCACCGCATCCACATGCCCCTTGCGGGCACGCTGCGCGCGGCCTGGTTCGTTCCCGGAGCGCTCTTCAGCGTCAATGCCGCGACCGCCGCCGCCGTACCCGGGCTGTTCGCGCGCAACGAGCGCCTGGTGTTGATCTTCGCGGACGGCTCGCTCGAGTGGTCGCTGATCCTGGTCGGGGCGCTGTTCGTGGGCAGCGTCACCACGGTGTGGCACGGCGATGTCGCGCCGGGCACGCGGCGGCGCATCAGCGAGCTGCCGATAACGGCCGCACGGGCGCCGCTGCGTCTGGCGCAGGGCGTGGAGCTCGCACGTTTCAACATGGGGTCGACGGTGATAACGCTGTTGCCGCCGGGTGCGGCCGATTGGGACGCCGGCATCGGCCCGGGCCGCGTGATCCGGATGGGTCAGGCACTGGGCCGGCTGCGCGCGGCGCCGCACCCGGAGCCGGGGACATGAGCGATACGGGCCGCGAGGATTGGCGCGCAACGGCCGCAATCGGGACGCTGCGGCAGCGCGCACGGCTGCTGGCGGCGACGCGGGATTTCTTCGCCGCGCGCGGCGTGCTCGAGGTGGACACGCCCCTAGTGGTCAACGCGCCGGTCAGCGACGTGCATCTGCACTCGGCGCGCGTGACCTTCGCGAACGACGCGCGACCGTTCTATCTGCACACCTCGCCGGAATACGCGATGAAGCGGCTGCTCGCCGGCGGCTCGGGTGACATCTATCAGATCTGCCACGTGGTGCGCGCGCTCGAGCGCGGCAGACTGCACAATCCGGAATTCACCCTCGTCGAGTGGTATCGGCTCGGCTGGACGCTGGATGAATTGATCGGCGAGGTCGATGCCCTGGTGCGCGCGCTGCTCGGTCCTCGCGCCGAGGTTCGGCCGCTGCAGCGGTTGAGCTATCGGGACGCATTCCTCGAGCATGCCGGGCTCGATCCGTTCGCAGCCGCAGACGCGCAGCTTGCCTCAGCCGCGCGCGCGGCGGGCTTCGCCGGCCCGGCCGGCGGCCGCGACGAGTTGCTGGAGCTGCTCATGAGCACGCGCGTCGGGCCGCGCCTCGGCAAGTCGGCCCTGACGTTCGTGCACGGCTACCCCGCCACTCAGGCGGCGCTCGCCCGGCTCGACCCCGCCGACCCGCGCACCGCGCTGCGTTTCGAGCTGTACTGCGAAGGCGTGGAGCTCGCCAACGGCTTTCACGAGCTCGCCGATGCACCCGAGCAGCGCGCGCGCTTCACGCGCGATCTCGCGGCGCGACGCCAGCTTGGCCTCGGCTCCGCCGCCCTCGACGAGCGGCTGCTCGCGGCGCTCGACTCCGGGCTGCCCGATTGCTGCGGTGTCGCGCTGGGATTCGACCGCACCGTCATGCTGGCCGTGGGCGCCGCCGGCATCGATTCGGTTCTGCCATTTCCCATCGAGCGCGCCTGAGGCAACCGCATGTACGACTCGAACGCGCAATTTGATTTTCGCGATCCGCACGCCGGTTATTCCCAATTCGCCGAGGCGCTCGGCGCACTGCTCAGCGGCGAGCACGACCCGATCGCCAACGCGGCCAACACCGCGGCGCTGTTGTTCACGGCCCTGCCGGACATCAACTGGGCGGGATTTTACTTTGTGCGCGGCCGGGAACTGGTGGTCGGGCCGTTTCAGGGCAAACCGGCCTGCGTGCGCATCCCGTTCGGCCGCGGCGTGTGCGGCGCGGCCGCCGAACGGCGCGCCACGATCGTCGTGCCGGACGTACAGACCTTCGCGGATCACATCGCCTGCGACGCCGCCTCGCGCTCCGAGGTGGTCGTCCCACTGATCGAGCGGCACACGCTGCTCGGCGTACTGGACCTGGACAGCCCGCGGCCGGGGCGCTTCGGGGAGGTTGACGCGCGCGCGCTCGAGCGCATCGCCGGAATATATCTCGGCGCCAGCCGTTTCGGCGCCGAGCGGTGAGCCCCGGCCGGGCCCGGGCCTCGGCTATTGCTTTGCCCGCGAGACGTACTGCCCGGTGCGAGTGTCGATGCGGATCACTTCGCCCTGGTCGATGAACAGCGGAACGCGCACCACGGCGCCGGTCTCGACCTTCGCCGGCTTCTGGCCGCCGGTGGCGGTATCACCGCGCACACCCGGATCGGTCTCGACGATGGTTAGCTCCACGTGCGCCGGCGGTGTGATCACCAGCGGCTGGCCGTTCCAGAGGGTCACGATGCACGTGATGCCGTCCTTCAGCCACTGCGCACTCTCTCCGACGGCGGATTTGCCCGCGGTGTACTGCTCGAAGCTGTCCGGAACCATGAAGTGCCAGAAATCGCCGTCCTGATACAGGTATTGCATCTCGGCGTCGACCACGTCGGCCGCTTCCAGCGAGTCGCCCGATTTGAAAGTCTTCTCGATGGTCCGACCGGTCTTGAGGTTGCGGACCTTGATACGGTTGAACGCCTGACCCTTGCCGGGCTTGACGAACTCGTTGTCGACCACGACGTAGGGATCGCCGTCGAGCAGCACTTTGAGACCCGAGCGGATTTCCGCGGTGGTGTAGCTGGCCATTTCTTTCTCACGGCCGCAGCGGCACAATGCGCGGCCTCTCCGACTGAAGGGCCGCGTATGATAACGGCATCGGTGCCACCCCGCCAGATTCCCGCATCGTGGCAGCGGGAGCTCGCCGAGGCCATCACCCAGCCGGCGGAGCTGGCCGAGGCGCTCGGCCTGCCGCTCGAGGCGCTGGGGACGGCCGCGACGGCATTCCCTCTGCGCGTTCCGCGCAGTTTCGTCGCGCGCATGCGCCGCGGCGATCCACACGACCCGCTGCTGCGCCAGATCCTGCCGGTGGCCGAGGAGCAGCGCGAGCAGCCGGGCTATCTCGCCGACCCGCTGGCGGAGCACGCCGCGCAGCGCGCGCCCGCGCTGCTGCAGAAGTACCGCGCCCGCGCGCTGCTGATCACGACCGAAACCTGCGCCGTGCACTGCCGCTATTGCTTCCGCCGGGAATTTCCCTACACGGAGCAACGCGCCGGCGGCGAGCGCTGGGGCGAGGCGCTCGCCGCGCTCGCGGCCGATACGTCCATCGAGGAAGTCATCCTCAGCGGTGGAGATCCCTTGTCGCTGGGCAATGCGCGCTTGAGCGTCCTCGGCGAGCGCTTGGCGCGGATCTCGCATCTGCGGCGTGTCAGAGTGCACACCCGGCTGCCCGTCGTACTGCCCTCGCGCGTCGATGCGGGCTTGCTGCGCTGGGTGCGCTCGTCTTCACTGCCCATGGTGTTCGTGCTGCACGCCAACCATCCGGCCGAGATCGACCCGCAAGTGCGCGCCGCGTGCGCGGCACTGCGCGACGCCGGCGCGACGTTGCTCAACCAAACCGTCCTGCTGGCCGGCGTCAACGACGACGAGACGGTACTGGCACTGCTGTCGCAACGGCTATTTGAAACGGGCGTGTTGCCCTACTACCTGCACGCGCTCGATGCGGTGCGGGGCGCGGCCCACTTCGCGGTGCCCGACGAGCGGGCGCGACGATTGGCCGGCGCGCTCGCGGCGCGTCTGCCCGGCTATCTGGTGCCGCGTCTGGTGCGTGAAATTCCCGGCGCCGATGCCAAGACGGCTCTGACACCGATATCCGACGCTAGGTAAATCTCGCTCCTGTGCGCGAGCGCACATAATAGGACCCGTAGCCGCAGCATGCCGGCCGTTCCCCGCTAGAATCCGCTGTTCAAATCGCACCGGACCTCCTCTGGAGAACAGCTTGGCAGAGCACACGGTTCCGCTCGTCGTTCGCGCCGCCTCGCAGAGTGACGTCGATGCCATCACGGGTATCCTCCGCGGCGCGGAAATGCACATCGACTGCACGTGGGTCGCCGCGATCGAAACACTGCAGGAAACGCTGCGCCGGACCAAGCC
>JAJYFU010000030.1 GCA_021790795.1 Pseudomonadota bacterium | reverse complement strand
CTTGCGCTTCAGGCTGTATGCCGGGATGAGTCCCGCACTCGAGGCTTGCGTTCAGCGGCACACCGAGGCCCTGGCCAGGGCCGCGCCCGGTCTTCTCGCCACGCTACCGCTAGAGTTTGCGGAAAGTCTGCCCCGGGTCTTTGCGGCCAGCGAGTTCCTCGCGGAGGCGTGTGTCCGGGATCCCGAGATACTCGCCGATCCGCGCGCGCGCGCTGCACTGCTGCGCCCCCTCGAGCCGGGCGAATCCGCGCGCCAGGCGCCGCCGCTGGGCGACACCGGGGAGCGGATGCTTTCGAGCCTGCGCCGCTGGCGGCGCAGAGCACTGGCGCGCATCGCGTGGCGCGCGCTCGCCGGCTGGGCCGATGTCGAAGAGACCCTGCGCGAGTCCTCGGACTTCGCCGACGCGGCCATCACGGTCTGCCTCGAGTACGCCCGGCGTGAGCTGACTCGACGGTTCGGCGAGCCGCGCGGAACCGACGGCAGCGTGCAGCCGCTGGTCGTTCTGGCGATGGGCAAGCTCGGCGGCCGGGAGCTGAACTTCTCCTCGGACGTCGATCTGGTCCTGCTCTTTCCCGAGCATGGCGAGACCGACGGCGCGCGCTCGATCAGCAACGAGGAATTCTTCACCCGACTCGGCCAGGGCATGATCCGGCTGTTGGAAAACCCGACGCCCGAGGGCATCGTGCTGCGGGTGGACACGCGGCTGCGCCCGTTCGGCGACAGCGGGCCGCTGGTGGCGAGTTTTGCGTTCCTGGAGGATTACCTGCCGCTGCACGGGCGCGATTGGGAGCGCTACGCGTACGTCAAGGCGCGGCCGGTCGTCGGCGCGCAGCGCTTCGCCGAGCTCGAAGCCGGGACGCTGCGGCCGTTCGTTTACCGGCGCTACCTCGATTACGGGGTGTTCGAGAGCCTGCGCGAGATGAAGGCGTTGATCGAGCGCGAAGTGGCGCGTCGGGAGCTGGCCGAGCACATCAAGCTCGGTCCGGGCGGCATCCGCGAGATCGAGTTCATCGTGCAGACGTTTCAGCTGATTCGCGGCGGTCGCGATCCGCGGCTGCGCGATCCCGCGCTGCTTCCCGTCCTGGCGCTGCTCGGCGCCGAGCGGTTGCTGCCGGAGGCGCAGTGCGAGCAGTTGCGCGCCGCCTATCGCTATCTGCGCCGTCTCGAGAACGCCCTGCAGATGCTCGCGGACCGTCAGGTGCACCAGCTGCCGGGCGATGCGCTCGGCCGCGAGCGCATCGCCCGGGCCGTCGGCGAGCCGGACTGGAACACACTGATGGGCACGCTCGATGAGCATCGGCGGCGCGTCGCGAGCCACTTTCAACGCCTGGTGTTCGGCGCCGCGCAGACGCCGCGCGCGGGCGTGCGCATTGATCTCGGCCGGGTGTGGGAAGATCCGGCGGAAGCCGCCAGCCTCGCGGAATCGCTCGCCGAGAGTGGTATCGGGCGGGCTGAGGAGGTGGCGCGGCAGATTCTCGAATTGCGCGCCTCCGCTCTGGTGCGCAAGCTCGATGAGGCGGGCCGGCGGCGCCTGCAGACGCTGCTGCCGCCGCTGTTGAGCGACATTGCCGCGGCGATCCCGGCCGGCGATGAGCAGATGTTGGTGCTGCGCAGGATCCTGGCGATCCTCGAGGCCATGGGCAAGCGCTCGGCGTACTTCGCGCTGCTCGCCGAGAGTCCCGCGGCGCGCTTGCGTCTGGTCGAGATCTGCCGCTGGGGAGACTTTCTGGCGCGCCAGATCGGCGCCTACCCGCTGTTGCTCGATGAGCTCATCGATGCGCGCGCCTTCGAAGACTTGCCGGAGCGCGCCGCGCTCGAGCGCGAGCTGGATACGGGGCTCGCCCGCGCGCCCGAAGACGATCCGGAGCTGCAGGTGGAGGCGTTATGCCACTTTCAGCGCGCCGCGGTGTTCCGGGTCGCCGTCGCGGACCTGTCGGGACGGCTCCCGGTGATGCGCGTCAGCGATCGACTGACCGAAATCGCCGAAATCATCCTGGACCGTGCCCTCGTGATCGGCTGGCGGCAGATCACGGCGCAGTTCGGCATTCCGTGCTGCGGGGCCGAGCGCCGTCCCGTGCGGGTCTGCATCGTCGGTTACGGCAAGCTCGGCGGACTCGAGCTCGGCTACGGGTCGGATCTCGACCTGGTGTTCCTGCACGACTCGCGCGGCGAGCGCCAGGAGACCGAGGGCACCCGCCCGATCGACAATCAGCTGTTCTTCGTGCGCCTGGTGCAGCGCGTCGTGCATCTGCTGACGGTGCACTCGAGCGCCGGCCGGCTTTACGAGGTTGACGTGCGGCTGCGGCCGAGCGGCAAGGGCGGCTTGCTGGTGACGCAAATCGACGCGTTCGCCGAGTACCAGCGCAAAGAGGCGTGGACCTGGGAACACCAGGCGCTGCTGCATGCGCGCGCGGTGGCGGGCTCGCGCGCTCTGTGCGCGGAATTCGAGCGCATCCGGCTGGAGGTATTACGCTTCCACGTGCGCCGCGACGAGCTGCGCGCGAGCGTGCGGTCGATGCGCGAGCGAATGCGCCGCGAGCACGCCACGGGCGGGGAAGGCTGGATGGACCTGAAGCAGGATGCCGGCGGGATCGCGGACATCGAGTTTCTCGCGCAATACTGGGCGCTCACCTGGGCACGCCAGTACGCGCCGGTGGCGGTGTTTTCCGACACCATTCGCCAGCTCGAATCGGTGGCGTCCGCGAACCTCGTGCCGCAGTCCACGGTGGATGCGTTGAGCGGCGCCTATCGAGCCTACCGGGCCTGCCGTCACCATCTGGCGCTCGAGGGCGGGCCGGAGCGCGTCGCGGCGGAGCTGTTCACCGCCGAACGGGCGGCGGTGGGCGCCATCTGGCGTGAGACGTTCGAAGGCGCCTAGGCGCATGCCGGGCCCGCCGACCGGTATAATCGGCGACTGTGCGATTTCGTTCTTGCAAGGAATAGACATGGCCGCGGCAGTGCAGCCCCTGATTCAGCCCAATGCTCAGCAGCATTACGAGGTGGGTCCCGACGACCTGCCGCTCTCTTGCCCCATGCCGCAGATGAAGCTGTGGAATTCCCACCCGAGGGTGTACCTGCCCATCGAGCAGAGCGGCTGGGCCAAATGCCCCTACTGCGGCGCGGAGTACACGCTGCGCCGCTGACGGGCGCTTTCTCCCCCGGGTGACGTCCCGTGCGTCACGCTTCCGGCATGTCGTGGCGCTCTCTTGCCGCATCCGCAAGCAGCGGCTCGATGAGCGCCATGAGCCGCTCGAGGGCGCCGCGGTTGGCCTCGACCGCCGCGCGCCCCAGGCCTCCGACGCGCGCCCGCTCGGGCGCATCCTGCAGCCACGCGCCGATACAGGCCGCCAGTGATTCGGTGTCGCTCACCACACGCGCGCCGCCGCATTCGATCAGGATATCAGCCACCTGCGCCGCATTGAACACAAACGGCCCCGTGGCCACCGGGCGCCCCAGAGCGGCCGGCTCAAGCAGATTGTGTCCGCCGACGGGCACGAGGCTCCCGCCCACGAAAGCCACGTCGGCCGCCGCGTAGAAGTCCAGCAACTCGCCCAACGTATCGAGCAGCACGACCCTGGCGTCGCCGGCCCGCTGGTGATCCGCGGCGCGAGAATGGCGCACGTACGGGATATTCCGCTCGGCGAGCCGGGCGGCGACCGCATCGAAGCGCTGCGGGTGGCGCGGGGCCAGTACCAGCAGTGCACCCGGCAGCCGCTCACGTATACGGTCGTGCGCCGCGATGACCCGCTCGTCCTCGCCTTCGTGCGTGCTGCCCGCCACCCACATGGGACGGTCCGGCGCATAACGCTCGCGCACACACCCGCCGCGGACCGCGATGTCCGGCGGCAGCGTGATATCGAATTTGAGATTGCCGATGACCCGAGTCCGATCGGGCTCGGCGCCGATGGCGCGGAAGCGCTCTGCGTCCTCGGCGCTCTGCGCCGCCACATGCGCCCCGCTCAGCGCCGCGCGGAACAGCGTTCCAAAGCGCCGATAGCGGCGCGCCGACCGGCGCGAGAGGCGCGCATTGGCGACCACGAGCCCGACGTCCCGCTGGTGGCAGGCGCGGTAGAGCGTCGGCCAGAGCTCGGTCTCGAGAATGATCGCCAGACGGGGCCGCGCGCGATCGAGAAAGCGGCGCACGGGGCCGGGCAGGTCGTAGGGCAGGTAGCGTACGGACAGATCGAGGCCGAGACCACCGGCGCGAGCCGCCCCCGTTGCCGTGAACGCGGTGATCAGAATCGGCAGCGCCGGGCAGCGCTCACGCAGGGCTCGCACCACTGTGGCGGCCAGCTGCACTTCGCCCACGGATGCGGCATGAATCCACAGCGGCGCTCCTTCGATGCGGGCGCCGAATCCGAACCGCTCCGTGACTCGCCGGCCCGGAGCCGTACGCCCCCGCAGGGCGAGGGTCGCCGCATGAAGGGGCGCGGCGACGGAAACCGCCAGCCGGTAGAGCGATCGCACTACGCCGACCGCGCCGGCTCGGCGGCGGTAGCCGAGCGGTAGCCGTTGAGCAGCGCGTGCCAGTCCGCTTCGGTGAAGCGTTCCGGGGGCATCCCATAGGTCACTTTTTCCAACGAGCGGCGCAGGCGCACCAGATTTCCGTCCCGCCACAGCCCGTCGGGACGCAGCCGGCAGCGGTCGAAATCCACCAGATATACCTCCTCGCCGAGCAACACGTTGCGTGCGTTGAGGTCGGCGTGGCACACGCCGAGATCGTGGAAGCGCCGGATGCAGCGGCCGATCTCGATCCACGTGAGCAACGGCAGGGGCGCGAGGCCCAGGGCATAACTCAGGGCGGCGGCTCCGGCCAGTCGTTCCGTGATGATGTCGCCGCGGTAGATGCGGCCATCACGCAGATAACGGGCGGCGATCGGCGCCGGTACCGGCAATCCCGCGCGGTGCAACCGATGCATGAGCAGCCATTCGGCGAATGGCCGCGTGCGCCACTCGCCGCGCCAGACGTAGCGATCGGTGCACACCCGGGCGACGGCGCCGCCGCGCCGGTAGTGACGCAATACCAGCTCGCGCTCCGGGGTGCGGATGAAGTGCGCCGCGCCGCGGCCGCGCGCCGCGCCGCTGAGGCAACCCTGCGCGGCCCAGAACTCCGGCTCGAACCAACTGGGCTGACAATTGCGCTCCAGCGCCGCGTTGTATAGCATGGCGCCACCGGCGAGGGTCAACTGCTTGACCCACGGCCCCAGCGGCCATTTCGCGCTCACTCGTTCGTACTCCTCAACCTGACGGCCGCGATGTTGCTCGCAGATCGACCTCCGCGCTCCTTGTGCATCCTGCGGCTCTCATCGCTCGGCGACACATGCCACGCGGTGCCGATCGTGCGCACGCTGCAGAAAGCATGGCCCCAGACCCGATTGACCTGGGTCATCGGCAAGGCGGAGGCGCGGTTGATCGGGCTCATGGACGGCGTGGAGTTTATCACCGTCGAGAAGCGCTCCGGACTCGCGTCGCTGCGCGCGCTGCGCGCGCGGCTCGCCGGCCGGCGCTTCGACGTGCTGCTGCACATGCAGCTGTCCTTTCGCGCCAGCGTGGTCTCGGGGTTCGTTCCGGCGCGCGTTCGCCTGGGCTTCGACCGCGCTCGGGCGCGCGAGATGCAGTGGCTGTTCACCAACGCCCGCATCGCCGCGCGGACCCGCGAGCACGTCCTCGACAGCTTCTTCGGATTCACCGAGGCATTGGGCATCGGGGAGCGGATCCTGCGCTGGGATCTGCCTCTGCCCGAGGACGCGCGCGCATACGCCGAGCGCCTCATCCCCGATCGGCAACCGACGCTGGTCATCAGCCCGTGCTCGAGCCACGCGCGGCGCAACTGGCGGCCCGAGCGCTATGCGGCCGTAGCCGATCATGCCGCGCGTCGCCACGGCATGCGCGTCATCCTCGCCGGAGGACCCACGCCGATCGAGGCCGCGATGGGCGCGGCGATCGAGCGCGCCGCGCGCACGCCGCTCGTCAATCAGATCGGCCGCGATACGCTGCCGCAGTTGCTGGCGCTGCTGGCGCGCGCCACCGTGCTGGTCAGCCCGGATTCCGGACCGGCGCACATGGCCACCATGGTCGGGACGCCGGTGATCGGCCTGTATGCGGCCACGAATCCGGCGCGCAGCGGACCCTATCGGTCGCGCGCATGGTGCGTCGACGTTTACGCGCAGGCCGCACGCCGGTTCCGCGGCTGCGCGCCCGAGGAGCTGCCCTGGACGACCAAGATCGAGGCGCCGGAGGTGATGGATCTGATCGTTGCGGATCAGGTGACTGCCAAGCTCGATGAGCTGTTAGCATCCCAGCCATGAAAGACATTCTGGTCCCGGTTTCCCCCGGCGAGCTGCTCGACAAGATCACCATTCTGAGGATCAAGACGGCGCGCATCTCGGATTCCGCCAAGCTCGCCAACGTGCACCTGGAGCTCGAGCTGCTCGAGCGGACGTGGCTCGACGCCTGCGCCGGGGCGCAGCTCGCCGGCGAGGAGCGCGCGCTGCGGGCGGTCAACGAGCGTCTGTGGGACATCGAGGACCGGATTCGCGACAAAGAGGCCGCCGGGTCCTTCGATCAGGAATTCATCGAGCTTGCCCGCTCGGTTTACCTGGTCAACGACGAGCGCGCGGCCGTGAAGCGGCGCGTCAACCTCGCGCTCGGCTCGCGCCTGGTCGAGGAGAAATCCTACCGGCCGTACCGCCGGTAGGGTCTGAATCATTTCTTCTTCGGCGCCGGCGGATTCATCGGCAGGGGCGGATTCTTCGGCGTCGGCGGCGGCGTCATCCCGGATGGAGTGATCCGTCCCGGCGCGACGCGCACGGTCTTGGTCAGCCAGGAATCGATGGTCGCCACCTCCTGCGGATGGAGCGTGCCGGCGGCATACTGCAGCGCGACGATGCTGTCGATGTAGTTGTAGCGGCTCGAGGCGTAATTGGTCTGGGCCGCGACCAGCGTGCTCAGCGCGTTGAGCACGTCGACTTCCGTCTGTGTGCCGACTTTGTAGCCGGCCATCGTCGCCACGTAGGAAATTCTGCTCGAGGCGAGCGCCTGGCGCAGCGCCCGCACGTTGGCGATTCCCGAGATGACGCCGAGATAGGCGTCGCGGGCCTGCTGCACCGCCGAGCGGGAGGCCTGCTCCACCGCGTCCTGCGCCGCGATCGACTGGTACTCGGCCTGGTGGATGCGCGCCTCGTCACCGCCGCCGCTGAACAGCGGCAGGGAGAACTCGATGCCGATCTGCCGGTTCGCGCTGTTATTGGGCAGGCCGCGGAACACCTGGCCGAACACCGTCTGGTTGACGTCGTTGCCGCTGTAGGATCGGCTCGCCACCACGCTGATCGTGGGAATGTCGCTGCCGTAGGCGGCGCGCACGTTGTAGTCGGCGGCGTCGGCCGCGAAGCGGGTCGCGATGAGGGTGAGGTTCTGCTGCAGCGCGGTCTGTACCCACGCGTGCTGGTCGGCCGGACGGGGTGTGGCGAGCGGCAGGTTCTCACCCGGCTCCGCGAGCGTCGTGTAGAGCCGGCCGGTGATCACCTGCAGCTGGTCTTCGGCGGCCGAGAGCGCCTGCTCGTCGGTGATCACCTGGGCCGCGGAGGCGTCGCGCGCGGCGCGTGCCTGCTCGACGTCGGTGATCGGGATCAGGCCGACCTTGAATTCCTCCCGGGCCTGCTCCAGCGCGAGCGTCAAGGCCTTGAGCGAGGACTGCTGCGCATGCAGGGTGTCGACCGCCGCCAGGACGCCGAAGTACGCCTGCGCCGTGGTCAGAATCAATCCTTGCTGCGCCGCTTCGTAGGTGGCCTGCGCCTGGGCCACCTGGCGGTCGGCGGCCTTGAAGTTCATCCAGTCCGTCCAGGAGAACAGATTCTCGCTGAGGTTCAGGCTCCACGTCTGACCGGTGGTGTTCGAGGTGGAAGGCTCGCTCAGCGCGTACAGGGCGCCGGTCGAGCGGTTGCCGAGGCTGTACGACACCCCGCTGGTGTGATCCCAGTTCTCGCCAGCCGAGGCGGTGAGCTGCGGCAGCAGGACCGCGAAGGCCTCGGGGCGCGCCTCGCGGGCGGCCATGTAGATGGCGTGTGCCTGCAGGTAGGCCGGATCGTTCAACAGGGCCTGCTGGTACACCTGCAGGAAGTTCGTGGCCGAGGCGGTGGCCGAGAAGGCCAGGGCCAGCGCCGTGCCGCAAAGCGCCAGGATGCGATGACGTGTACTGGTATGCATGTGCGTCCCTAAAAACACAGCGGGCGTCGCAAGGTTGCACGCCGGGGATGAATTTTTCGATGCGGCCTGAGTCCACCGCACCAGGCCGGAGACTCAGGCCGCTGGGATCAGAAGACGAACTCCGCCGGACGCTCGAAGCGCGCCAGCGGATCGATGACGGTTTCGAACAGGCTTTCCATGGTCCAGGCGTCGTCCGCGACACGGCGCACCAGCCGCGCTTCCATCACCGGGGCCTCTCCAACCACGACGAAGAGCCGTCCGCCCACGGCAAGGTGCTCCTGGAAGCGGGTGTCGTAGCGCGGCATCGATGCGGTCAGGGCAATGGCGTCGAAGCGGTCCGTCAGCTCATGGCGCAGCGCGTCGGCGCCGATGACCTCGGCGTCGCGCACACGCTGCTTGCCGAGGTTCTCTCGCGCCATGTTGGCGAGTTCGGGCACGATTTCCAGCGAAAGCACCGGGCCGCCGGCGGCCCGCAGACACGCGGTGACGAATCCCGAGCCGGTGCCGACTTCGAGGATGCGCTCGCCGCCCGAGAGGTTCAGGGCCGCCAGCAATCGGCCGACGACGCTCGGCCGGAGCATGTGCTGGCCCCCGGGCAGGGGCACTTCCAAGTCGGCATGCGCAAGAAAGCGGTATGGCGCCGGTACGTACGCGTCCCGCGGCACCCTGCGGAAGGTCTCGAGGACGCGCGGGTCGAGAACGTCCCAGGCGCGTACTTGTTGCTCGATCATCTGCTCGCGAGGGTCGGCGGCCAGCATGGTCGTGAAGGCTCCGGTTGAATCAATGGATTGCCCGGGGGGTTTCCGAGGGTATGGGAAAATAACGGGTTTTCGAGCCGCATGCCAAGCGAATTTGCGACGAGATATGGTGAAATAGCGCCAGAACGCCCTGGGCGGTGCGCTATGCTGCCGGCAGTGCCCGGTATGGAAATAATCAATTACGTTGCGGAGCAGCCCGGACGCAGCCGCCCGAGGGAAGCTGACCTGAATGTCGATCGTATGGGCCCTCTGCCTCCTCCTGGCGCTCCTTGCGGCCGGGTTCCTCCTGTTGCGTGCCGAACGCTTGCGGCGCGGAGAGCGGCGAGCCCTCGGCCAGCTGGCGCACCGGCTGGAGCGGCTGCCGCCCGGGCATCCCGTCGAACACATCGATGCGTCTGATCACGGCGGCCCCGAACTCGGTGAGCTGATCGCCGCGGTCAATCGGTTGATGAGTGTCCCGCCGTCGTCGCCCGAGGGACGGGCGGCCTCGATCGAAGATCGCCGCTTCGCGGCGCTGGCCGAGCGCGTGGAGCAGCCGGTGCTGGTGCATCGGGACGTCATCGTATACGCCAATCACCGGCTCGCCCGGCTGCTCGGAGCCGATGCCGAGCAGATCACGGGTCGGCCGCTCGCCGCTTGGGTGGCGCCGGAGTACGCCGAAATCGTGACCGAGAACATCCGCCGCCATCTGGCGGGTGAGCCGGCCGCCGATCGATACGAAGTGGATCTGCCGCTTCCCGGGGGCGCGGCCCGGCTCGAGCTGTTCATTTCCCCCTTCGAGTTCGACGGTCCGGCGCTGCTGGTGACCGGCACGGAGGTGCTGCCGGAGGAGCTGGGCGCAAGGCCGGAGGCTTCCTCGCGTGGCGAAGGCGACGTGGGGCATCTCACGGCGCTCGATCTGCTCTCCGAGGCAGTCGTGGCCACCGGCCGCGACGGACGGGTCACCTACCTCAATGCCGCGGCCGCGCGACTGGCGGTGATGCCGCCGGGACAGGCGGTCGGCAGGGTCTTCGAAGACGTGGTGAGCCTGGTGGAGGAAGGCGACCGCCGGCTGCTGGCCGAGCCGCTGCGCCAGACTCTCTCCAGCGGTACCGCGGTCAATCTCGGCCGGCGCGCGCTTCTGGTGGTCCGCAACGACGGCGGCGAGCGCTCGATCGAGCTGTCCGCGTCCCCGATCCGCACCGCCGACGGGCGGCTCACCGGCGCGCTCGTGCTGCTGCACGACGTGTCGGAGCTTCGCGGGATCGCGCGCCAGATGTCCTATCAGGCGACGCACGATGCCCTCACGGGCCTGGTCAACCGTCACGAGTTCGAGCGGCGGCTGCAGGAGGCGGTCGAGAGCGGCCAACGCGGCGACGGGCAGCACGTGCTGTGCTGTCTGGATCTCGATCGCTTCAAAGTCGTCAACGACACCAGCGGCCACGTGGCCGGCGACGGCGTGTTGCGCGAGGTCGCCAAGGTGCTGCGCGATGCGGTGCGCGACAGTGACACGGTGGCGCGGGTCGGGGGCGACGAGTTCGGCATGCTGTTGGTTGGCTGTCCACTGGAGAAGGCGCGGCAGATCGCCGACGACGTGTGCAGCTCGATCGCGGATCACCGCTTCGTCTGGCGCGAGAAGATCTTCAGTCTCGGTGTATCCGTGGGTCTGGTGGAGATCTCGCGCGGCAGCGGCACGCCCGAGGAACTGCTCGCGGCGGCCGACTCGGCCTGCTATGTCGCCAAAAAGCGCGGCTCGGGCCGGGTGGCGGTCTATTCGGCGCGCGACGAGGCGCTCGCGCGCCACAGCGGTGAAATTCAGTGGCTGCAGATGCTGCAGAGTTCCTTGAAGGAGAGTCGCTTCCAGTTGTATCAGCAGCCGATCGTGCCGGCCTACGGCGACGATGACGGCGGGCCGGCGATGGAAGTGTTCGTGCGCCTGCGCGACGAGGAGGGTAACGGCATCGCGCCCGGCGAGTTCGTGCGCGCCGCGGAGCGCTACCGCCTGATGGGTCTCGTTGACCGCTGGGTGGTGCAGACGACGCTGACGGCTCTTGGGCGCGGAGCGTTGCCGGTGCCGTCAAACCGCTGCGTGGCGATCAACATCTCCAGCCAGACGCTCGCCGATCCGGATTTTATGGAGTTCGTGGTCGAGTGCCTCGACAGCACCGGCGTGGCGCCCGGGCAGGTGTGCTTCGAGCTGAGTGAGGCGGCGGTGGTGGCCAACATCGAGCACGCGCGCCGGTTCGTCGGCGTGCTGCACGGCATGGGTTGCCGCTTCGCGCTCGACGATTTCGGCTCCGGAGTCGGATCGTTCTCCAATCTGCGCAGCCTGCCGATGGATTATCTCAAGATCGACGGCTCGTTCATCCGCAACCTGGCGATCGACGCCGTCAATCAGGCGATGGTCACGGCCATGATCGAGCTGGCGCGCAAGCTGAACTTCAAGGTGATCGCGGAGCAGGTCGAGGACAGCGCCGCCCTGGAGGTCGCGCGGCGCATGGGGGTCGACTACATGCAGGGTTACGCCATCGCGCGCCCGACGCCCTTGCCGCTGGCGGCCTGAGTCGTGCCGTGCGCCGTCACCGCGGCTCGAAGCGCAGCGCCACGCCGTTGATGCAGTAACGTTGACCGGTTGGCGGCGGACCGTCGGGAAACACGTGGCCCAGATGGCCGCCGCAGCGGGCGCAATGCACTTCGGTACGCCGCATCAACAGGCTGCGATCCTGGCGTGTTGCGAGCGCATCCGGCAGCGGCGCGAAGAAGCTGGGCCAGCCGGTGCCGCTGTCGAACTTGCCGGCCGATGAGAACAACTCCTGACCACAGCCGGCGCAGCGGAACACTCCTGCACGGTCTTCGGTGTTGAGTTCGCTGGCGCCGGCGCGCTCCGTGCCGTGCCGGCGCAGCACGCGGTACTGCTCGCCGGTGAGCTCGCGCCGCCACTGCTCATCGCTCTTGACGATGGGAAACTGCTCGGCCGATTGCACGGGTCTCGCCTCCGGAGCGGCCGCAGCCGCACGCGCGAACAGTAACAGTCTGTTACTGTTTCGTCGAGTCCGGGCGGTTGGCATGCCAATGTGAATTTGACCGAAATGCAACGGTCAGACGGCGAGAATTGTGGCTTGCGTATCAATCGCTTACCAGGCCAAGTGTGGATTGGACGGGCATTCTGTTGGCGAGAGCCAACGTACCGCGTCCCGGCCGCGCGCAAAATGGCCGGTGCATCTTGGTTTCGGGCGTGGTATGAAGAGCGCCCGGTTCCATTATGAGAACGAGCGGTAGGGACGCCAGAAGCCCATGCAGCTTGCCCGTCTTTGGTGCGAACATCTGGCCGCCGGCTGTCCCCGTGAGCTCACCGGAGTCGAGATCGCGGGCAGCGATGCGCGCGCGCTCGATGCCGAGATCACCGCTTGCGTGAGCGCGCTCATCGGGCATTCGATGACGGTCGATGAGCGCATCGAGCGGCGCCTGTGCGAGATCCACCTGGCGCTGATCGGGAAACAGGCCGAAGCCGACGAGCCGGTCGCCGCCTATTGCGAGCGCCTCAACCGGCTCGTCAGCGCGGTGCTGACTCAGACGCGTGCCGGCCGCGCCTGAGCCGCCGAGCCTTACAGCAGAGGCACCATCAACAGCGCAACGATGTTGATGATCTTGATCAGCGGATTGATCGCCGGTCCCGCGGTGTCCTTGTAGGGATCGCCGACCGTATCACCGGTGACCGCGGCCTTGTGGGCATCCGAGCCCTTGCCGCCGAAGTTGCCTTCCTCGATGTATTTCTTGGCGTTGTCCCAGGCGCCGCCGCCGGTGGTCATGGATATCGCCACGAACAGGCCCGTCACGATGGTGCCGATCAGCAGGCCGCCGAGCGCCCGGATTCCGGCGCCGGGCCCCATCAGGTGGTTCATGACCACCACCAGGACGATGGGCATCAGGATCGGCAGCAGCGAGGGAATGATCATCTCGCGAATCGCCGCGCGCGTGAGCAGGTCGACCGCACGCGAGTAGTCCGGCTTCGCTTTCCCCTCCATGATCCCCTTGATCTCGCGGAACTGCCGGCGCACTTCGTTGACCACCGCGCCGGCGGCCCGGCCCACCGCCTCCATGGCGAGCGCGCCGAACAGATACGGCACCAGTCCGCCGATGAACAGGCCGATGATCACCGCCGGATCCGACAGCGAGAAAGCGACGAGCTTGCCCGCGGCCTTCAGGTAGTGGGTGTAGTCGGCGAACAGCACCAGCGCGGCGAGCGCCGCCGAGCCGATGGCGTAACCCTTGGTCACCGCCTTGGTGGTGTTGCCGACCGCATCGAGCGGATCGGTGATGTCGCGCACTTCCTTCGGCAGCCCGGCCATCTCGGCGATGCCGCCGGCGTTGTCGGTGATCGGTCCATAGGCATCCAGCGCCACGATCATTCCGGTCATCGACAGCATGGCGGTGGCGGCCACGGCAATGCCGTACAGGCCCACGCCGTGCACCGCTCCGAGCTGGTAGGAGCCCCAGATGGCCAGGCAGATCGCCACCACCGGCGCCGCCGTCGCCTTCATCGAGACGCCCAGGCCGGCGATGATGTTGGTCGCGTGTCCGGTCTCGGAGGCCGCCGCCACCTTGCGCACCGGGCTGAACTCCGTGGACGTGTAGTACTCGGTGATCACGATCAGCGCGCCCGTCAGGGCGAGGCCGATGAGCGAGCAGCCGTAGAGCGCCAGGCCGCCGGCGGGCATCAGGGATCGCGTGATGAAGTAGAAGCCGACCGCGGAGACCAGGCCGGCCACGACGACGCCCTTGTACAGGGCCGTCATGATCTTGCCGCCCTCGCTTGCCGAGACGAAGAAGGTGCCGAGGATGGACGACACGATCGACATGGCGCCGAGGGCGAGCGGATACACCACGGCGCTGATTCCGCCGCCGGTCCCCTTGTTGCCGAACAGCAGCCCGCCGAGCACCATCGTGGCCACGACGATCACCGCATAGGTCTCGAAGAGGTCGGCGGCCATGCCGGCGCAGTCACCGACATTGTCGCCCACGTTGTCGGCGATGACCGCGGGGTTGCGCGGGTCGTCCTCGGGAATGCCGGCTTCCACTTTGCCGACAAGGTCGGCGCCGACGTCGGCCCCTTTGGTGAAGATGCCGCCGCCCAAGCGCGCGAAGATCGAGATCAGCGAGCCGCCGAAAGCGACCCCGACGATGGCGTGCAGCGCCTGCTGCTCGCCGATGAGATGGCGCAGTATCATGAAGTAGCCGGAGACGCCGAGCAGCCCCAGGCCGGCGACCAGCATGCCGGTGACGGCGCCGCCGCGGAAGGCGACCGCCAGAGCGGCGTTGAGGCCTTTCGTGGCGGCCTGCGCGGTTCGCACGTTCGCCCGCACGGAGATGTTCATGCCGATGTAGCCGGCCGCGCCGGACAACAGTGCGCCCACGGCGAATCCGCCGGCGGTGGGCCAGCCGAGGAAGACGCCGAGGATCACGAACACCACGATGCCCACGAGCAGGATGGTGGTGTACTGACGATTCAGATAGGCCTTGGCGCCGGTGTGTATAGCGGCCGCGATCTCCTGCATGCGCGCATTGCCCGCCGGCAGGCGAACGATGGCCGCGGTCGAGAACACGCCGTACACCACGGCAAGCACACCGGCCGCGATCGCGGTCCAAAGCCACAGGTTGACACTCATCAGCTCGTCTCCCCCCAAAAAAAAGGACGTGCAAAGACCGTAAACTATAGCAAATCAGGCATCCGCGGCGGCCGCTCGCGCGCCGGCCGTCACGCGATCAGATCTGGTAGGTCGTCTTCAGCTTGCGGCGCACCGGCGCGCCCTTGATGCGGACATAATCAGGGAGTCCTTCCCGATAAGGGGGGTAGGCCTCTCCGGCGATCAACGGCTCCAGGTAGCGCCGGCACGCAGCGGTGATGCCGAATCCGTCCGCCGTAATGTATTCGCGCGGCACCTTCTTTTCGCGATTCGCGACTTCGGCGAGCGGCACGTGGCCGATGGTCCACCGGTAGGGCTTGGCGCGTTTGCGCACGATGGTGGGCATTACCGCGTTGTGACCCTCTAGGGCGAGCTCCACGGCCGCCTTGCCGACCGCATAAGCCTGTTCGACGTCGACTTTGGATGCTACGTGACGCGCCGCGCGTTGCAGGTAGTCGGCCACGGCCCAGTGATACTTGTAGCCGTGCCGCTGCCGAATCATGTCCGCGACGACCGGCGCGACTCCGCCGAGCTGCGCATGGCCGAACGCGTCGCGGGTGCCGGCTTCCGCCAGAAATCGCCCATCGGGGTACGCGGCGCCCTCCGACACGGCTATGACGCAGTAGCCGTAATCCGTGACGCACTGTTTGACCCGCTCGAGAAAGCGTTCCGGCTCGAAGGGGATCTCGGGAAACAGAATGATGTGCGGTGGCTCGCCCGGCTTGCGGCCGGCGAGTCCGGTGGCCGCGGCGATCCAGCCGGCGTGCCGGCCCATGACCTCGAACACGAACACCCGGGTGGAGGTGCGCGCCATGGAGGCCACGTCGAGAGCCGCCTCGCGGGTCGAGACGGCCACGTATTTCGCCACCGAGCCGAAGCCGGGACAGCAGTCGGTGTGCGGCAGGTCGTTGTCGACGGTCTTCGGCACACCGACGCAGATCACCGGGTAGCCGAGCGATTGGCCGATCTGCGAGACTTTCAGGGCGGTATCCATCGAGTCATTGCCGCCGTTGTAGAAGAAGTAGCCGATGTCGTGGGCGCGGAACACCTCGATCAGCCGCTCGTACTCGGCGCGATTGTGCTCGATGCTCTTCAACTTGAAGCGCGCCGAGCCGAACGCTCCGCCGGGCGTGTGCCGCAGGCCGCGGATCGCGGCGGCGCTCTCGCGCCCGAGGTCGATCAGATCCTCGGTGAGCGCGCCGATGATGCCGTCGCGCCCGGCGTACACTTTGCCGATGTGCCGGGTTCGGCGCAGCGCGGTCTCGATGACGCCGCACGCCGACGCATTGATCACAGCAGAGACGCCGCCCGACTGGGCGTAGAAGGCGTTTCTCTTTCCGGAATTCTTCATGACGGGGCCCCGCGCTCGTCAATGGCTGAATCGTGACTAAGGATAGCGCAGCGCCGGCCGGCGTGCGCTGCGTTTGACCCGTCCGTGACGCCCCGGTATGGTGGAAAACCTTTCACGCTGAAGACTGTTCTGCTCATGCGCATCGTCCTGTTGGGGGCCCCAGGCTCGGGTAAGGGTACACAGTCGCAGCGGCTGGTCGAGCAGCAGCGTATTCCGCAGGTATCCACCGGAGATCTGCTGCGTGCCGCCGTGGCTCAGGGCACGCCGCTCGGTGTTCAGGCCAAGGAGGCCATGACCGCCGGCCGGCTGGTCGAGGACTCGATCGTGCTCGGCATGATCCGCGAGCGTCTGGGCGAGCCTGACACGGGGTGTGGATTCATTCTCGATGGATTTCCGCGCAACCTCGCCCAGGCCCGCGCGCTCGATACACTGCTTCAGCAGATTGGTCAGCCGCTCGATGTGGTCGTGCAATTGAAAGTGGACTACGCAGAGCTTTCCCGCCGCATCGCCGGACGGCGTACGTGCAGCGATTGTGGCCGGGTGGTCAATCTGCTGACGACGCCGCGCGAGGCGCTGGAGCAGGAGCGTTGTCCGACCACCGGCAAGCCGCATCGGTTGTTCCAGCGGCCGGATGACAACCAGGCGACCGTGGCGGAGCGCCTGCGGGTCTATGACCAGCAGACCTCGCCGCTGATCGAGTACTACGCGGGGCAGGGCTTGCTGCGCAGCATCGATGCCCAGGGGGACGTGGCAGAAGTGTCTCGCCGGCTGGAAGCCGTGCTGCCCCGGTAGGCGCCTCAGCGCGCCGCGAGCAAGCGCTCTCCGACCACCTCGCGGCGCCAGCCGCGCAGCACCGCGGTGTCGTCCCGGCCTTCGGCGAGCTGCTCGAGGTCGCGGCGCGTCGCCAGCACCTCAGGACTCAAGCCCAGTTCGGCCGCCGCGTCCCGCAGCACCGCGCCGAGCTGCTTCAACTGGGCGTTGCGCAGCGGGTCGGGCCTCGGTCGGCTCACCGGCGGGGGCGGATCGGGAATCTCCGCCGCCTGCACGTGCGCGAGTATCTGCGCTCCGGAGCGCTCGATCAGACCGGCCGGCATGCCAGGCAGGGCGCCGAGCGCCGTCGGTGTGCGCGGGACGCGCAGCACGATCTCCCGCACCAACCCATCCTCGAGAATCCAGCCCCGAGGCCGATTGCGCTCGAGCGCCCGCCGCTCGCGCCAGGCGGCGAGCGCGCGCAGCAGGCGCTGCCGTCCCGGATCGAGCCCGCTGAAGCCTTTCAACCGCCGCCAGGCCTGATCCGGATCGACCGTGAGTGTCGCGGGGTCCTCGAGCGCGGTGAGCTCCTCGGCGAGCCAGGACAGGCGGCCAAGACGCTCGAGCCGCTCTTCCAGCGCCTCTTTGAGCGCCAACAGATGCCGCACGTCATCGAGCGCGTATTCGATCTGCTCGGCTGACAACGGCCGGCGCGACCAGTCCGTGCGTGTGTGCGCCTTGGCCAGCTCGACGCCGAGCAGCCGCCGGACCAGCTCGCCATAGCCGATCTGCGCGCTCTCGCCGGTCAGCGCGGCGGCGATCTGCGTGTCGAACAGCGGGCGCACCGGCCCCACGGCGGGCAGCAGCACCTCGAGATCCTGGCGCGAGGCATGCAGAACCTTGACCGCCGGTGGCGCGGTCAACGTGGCGCGCAACGCCGCGAGGTCCGTCACCGCCAGAGGATCGACGCACGCGGCCGCGCCGGGCCACGAGAGCTGCAGCAGACACAGCTGCGCGTGGTAGGTGCGCTCGCGGAGGAATTCGGTATCGAGTCCAATGGTCGTCTGTGGCGCAAGCCGGTCGGCGATCTCGGCGAGCTCTTCGGGGGTGGTGACTGGGTGCACGGTACGGCCATCGGTACAATGGGCCTTATTATGCATGTTCACGTTCTCGGTGCCTGCGGCACGTTCATGGGCGGTGTGGCGGCGCTGGCGCGTTCGGCGGGCCATCGCGTGACCGGCTCGGACCGCAACGTCTACCCGCCGATGAGCACGCAGCTCGCGGCGCTCGGCATCGAGCTCATCGAAGGCTACGAGGCCGATCAGCTCAATCCGCGGCCGGACGTGGTGGTGGTCGGCAATGTGATGCGGCGCGGGATGCCCGTGGTCGAGGCGCTGCTCGATGCGGGGCTCCCCTATGTGTCGGGTCCGGAGTGGCTTGCGCGCGAGCTGTTGCGCGAGCGCTGGGTGCTTGCCGTGGCCGGCACTCACGGCAAGACCACCACCACCAGCATGCTCGCCTGGATCCTCGAGCACGCCGGACTCGCGCCGGGCTTCCTCATCGGCGGCGTGCCTGCGGATTTCGCGACGAGCGCGAGACTCGGCGCGGGCACGTTCTTCGTGATCGAGGCCGACGAATACGACACCGCGTTTTTCGACAAGCGCGCCAAGTTCGTCCACTACCGGCCGCGCACGGCGATCCTCAACAACCTCGAGTACGACCATGCGGACATCTATCCCGACGTGGCCGCGATCCAACGGCAGTTCCACCAGCTCGTCCGCACCGTGCCCGGCGCCGGGCGCATCGTGTGGAACGCCGGCGATGTGAATCTGCGCGCGACGCTGCAGATGGGATGTTGGACGCCGCTCGAGGGCTTCGCGCGCGATGGGGGCCCCGACGCTTGCTGGAGCGCGCGCCCCACGGGAGCGGTGGCTGATTATTCGGCCTTCGAGGTCCTCGAGCGGGGCCAGCCCTGTGGCACCGTGCAGTGGGATCTCATCGGGGCGCACAACATGGAAAACGCGCTGGCGGCGATTGCCGCGGCGCGTCACGCCGGCGTGCCGGTGGCCCGCGCGATCGACGCCCTCGGATCGTTCCGGGGAGTGGCGCGGCGCATGCAGCTGCGCGGCGAGGTCAACGGTGTGCGGGTCTACGATGACTTCGCGCATCACCCCACGGCCATTGCCACCACCCTCGATGGTCTGCGGCGGCGAGTCGGCGCCGCGCGCATCGTCGCAGTGCTCGAGCCGCGCTCGAACACGATGCGCATGGGCGTGCATCGCGACGTGCTCGCCGGGTCACTGGCCGAGGCCGATGAAGTCTGGCTGTACATGCCGCCGGACCTCGGTTGGGATGCGGCGCCGGTGCTGGCCGCCCTGCGGGGCCGGGCGCAGGCTCGCGGTGACGTGGCGGCGCTAGCGCGGGATCTGGCCGCCTCCGCCCGTCCGGGCGATCACGTGCTCATCATGAGCAACGGCGGCTTCGGCGGCCTGCACGAGAAACTGATTCGCGAGCTCGGGCACGGGACTGATCGTTCGCCACACGGCTAGGCGGCGGCGCCGTCCGCGGCGCGCGTGCGGGCAGTGTAGAGGCGCGCCAGTCCCCACCCCAACACCACGGCCCAGGCGAGCACCAGCCAGCCGGTGAACCCGTCGTGGTGGCTGAGCAGGAAGCTCAGCGGCGAGGTGATGTTGGGTCGCGAGAGTCCGTGCACGACCAGCATCACCCAGACCCATCCGGCGTGCAGCCCCATGCTTGCGGAGGTGTTGCCGGTTATCGAGCGGACTTTCGCGAGCACGACGCCGATCGCGGTCAGGCACAGGAACGCGTCGGCGTTGCCGAGCGGGTTCTCGAAGGCGCGCAGCGTGCCCTGCAGCACCGTCACGCCGCTCCACGGCGTGACCGCGTCCGGGGGGATATGCGCCACGCCGAGGAAGTGCGTCGCCGCGAAGATGATCGAGGTCAGCACGATCGCGAGCAGCGTGCCGGATTCGCGCTGAATGCCGGCGAACATCACTCCGCGCAGCGCCGTCTCCTCGATCAGTCCGACCGCCACGCCGCTCAGCAGCCGCTTGGCGATCAGGGCGGCCAGCGCCCCGGCGCCGTAGCGTGCCGCCGGCTGCCAGTCGAGCAGGCCGAGCGCCGCCATGCTGGCCACCACCAGCATCATGGTGAGCGCGCCGATCGCCAGAGCGATACCGTACTCGCGCAGATAGACCCGGCGCGGGGCGCCGAATCCCAGACTCACCCGGTCCCCGAGCCGCAGGCGGCGCGCGATCAGCAGAAAGCCGATCAGGAATCCCAGCATCCCGATCCGCTCGCCGATGCGCTGAAAGGGAAAGTTGAAGTGCGGATGCAGCAGCAGCCAGGCCGGATAGGTGAATACGGCCATGCAAGCGAGGCTGAAGGCGATCAGAAGCATGAACCAGGCAAAGACGCGCATCGTGCGGTGCATCCTCGAGTGCGGAGGGCGCACTGTACGGGCGGTGCGCCTCGGTGGGCAAATCTGGCGCAACGCGCAGGCAAATGCGCTGGTCGATCCGCCCTCGGGGCGGGACACTGCCGCCGACGCCACAGCCGCCGAAGGAAGGTCTCATGACGCCATCGCGACCGATCGACATTCTGAATGCGCTCATTCAGGGTCTCGATCCGCACACCGGCGAGCCGCTCGCGCCCGACTCCGCGCTGCACCGCGCCGACGTCCTGCGGGCGCTGCTGGCCGCGGCCGCGGCGCTGGAGCAGTCGACGGCGCGCGCGCAGCGGCGCGCGCAGCTGCCGGGCAATGTCGGACGCCCGTGGAGCGAGGCCGAGGTGGCGCAGCTGAGCGCCGGCTTCCGCGCGGGCGAGTCGCCTGCGGCGCTCGCCGACAAGCACGGGCGCACGCTGCGAGCGATCGAGGCCAGGCTCGAGCGTATGGGGCTGCTGCGGCCGGATCAGCGGCTGACGCGCGGGGGCTTTACTGGTGTGTCGGACGCGGCGCCGGCGCGCCGCGCCGTGCGGGGCCGGGGGGCTCGCGCGGCCGTGGGGCGCGCGGGACGGCGCAAGCGCCCATGAGGCTCCTGTGAATCGCGCGAATTCCCCGGGCGCGGCGGATTTCACGGCCGCGGCTTCTGGTAAGCTCTCTCAACGGCGGCGCTGGGAACAATGGGTCGATGGTGCGCGACGATTTCAATTCGGATTGCCAGAACGAGTGATGCGCGGGCTTCGCGGCAAGGCGCGTACGGGGGTGCGACGGATCGCGGCCAAGATCCTCGGCGAGTATCCGCCGCCGCGATTGCGCCATGCCGATGAGCTGCTGGCCGGATTGAGTGCCGCCGGCGCGGCCGCCGGGGAATGGGGCCCGCTCGCGGCGTCGATCGCCGCCGCATTGCGCGGCGCTGGCCCGGACCGCTTCCTGCGCCTGCCGCCGATCGCCAAGACCGTCCATCCGCGCATCCGCAGCCACTCGGGCGACTATCTGAGCCACGTGCTCGCCTCGCCGCGCTGTTCGCCGGCGCTGCAGCGGGCGTTGACCGAGTCGCCGGTCGGCCAGCCGCTGGTCCACCCGTATTACCCGTTGAGCAGTCCGCTGCTGGTGCAGCACGGCTATCACCTGGTCCGGCTGCTCGAGACCACCGACATCGATCTGGCGGCGCTGCGGCTGGTGGTGGATTTCGGCGCCGGATACGGCAGTTTCTTCCGGCTGCTGCGCAACGTGGGCTACCGCGACCCGTACGTGATCTGGGATATCCCGGTGATGTGCGCGTTGCAAAGGTTCTATCTGCGCAATGTCTTTCCGGAGGGCGACTCGGGCGAGCCGCCGCGCAACCTGTCCTGGCTCGTTTCCGGCGATGCGCAGACGCCGGCGGCGATTCGAGCGCGTGCGGCCGAGGGCGGGCCATCGCTGTTCGTGGCGACCTGGTCGCTCAGCGAAACTCCTCTGGCGGTGCGCGATACCGTTGCGCCGATCCTCGAGAATTTCGATTACGTGTTGTGCGCCTACCAGCGCGCTTTCGGTGGCATCGCTAACACCGAGTACTTCGCCGCGCTGGCACGGCAGCTGCCGCGGATGCGCTGGGTGCACGCCGAATGTCCCATCTTTCACAACAACTTCTATCTCATCGGCGCGCGCGCCGGCGCGCCGTGATGCCGCGCGCCGCGTCTTCATGACCGCAATCGTCTTCTACGATCCGGTGTGCGCGCGCCCGTACGACAGCGACACGCCGCGCCGCGAGGCGATGGGCGGCACCGAGGCGACGGTGGTGCGCATCGCCGAGGGACTCGGGGCGCGCGTCGTGCAGCACAACCGCACGGAGTCCAGCGGCCGGTACCAGGCGCCCGAGCGCGATCCTACCGTCGGTTGCGTGATCGTCAATCGCGATTCGCGCGCGCTGGACGCCGTGCGACGCCTGTACCCGAACGCGCGGGTGTTTCTCTGGCTGCACGACCGGATGCGGCCGGGCTCACGCCGGGCACACTGGCTGGCCTCGACCCGCGAGCTGTTGCGGTCGCTCGACGTCCATGTCATCTGCGTCTCCGACACGCAGCGCGCGGCGGTCGAGGCGACGTTGCGCTGGATGGGTGTGGAGGCGGGCATTCACGCCCGGACGATATACAACCCGATCGACGACGCGTTGCAACCGGACGGCTCGCCGATCGATGCGCGCAAGCTCGTGTTTCTGTCGTCACCGAACAAGGGGTTGAAATTCACGCTCGATGCGTTTCGCGCGTTGCGCCACCGCATGCCGGACCTGGAGCTGGTGGTGGGCAATCCGGGATACAAGACGCGCCGCTGGGCGCCCATCGATGGCGTACGCGATCTGGGACCTCTGCCGCAGGCGCGCATGCACGAGGAAGTGCGCACGGCGTTGTGCGTCTTTTTCCCGAATTTCGTGGTGCCGGAGACCTTCGGGCTGGTCTTTGCCGAATCCAACGCGCTCGGCACGCCCGTGCTGACATGCGACTGCGGCGCGGCGCGCGAGATCATCGGCGATGCGCGCCAGCTCGTTCCGGTCAGCGGCGCGCAGCGCCTCTATGAGGGGCTCCTCGGCGGCTGCACGCCGCGCTGGCGCACCATGCCCGCGGGGGTGGCCGGCATGCTGGGTATGTTCGATGCCTACGCGCAGCGGATCCGCGCCTGGCGCGCCGGCGAGCGGCCGGTGACCGCCCCGGATCCGCGCTTTCGTCTGTCGGCCGTGCTCGAGCGCTGGCGCGCAGGGCTCGAGCTCTGAGCGCTCGTCGTGCGGCGGCGGGTCTCGCGTCACCCAAGGGCGCGGCGCGGCGGGGACGGGTGCGCGGGAGCGTCTCGCCGCTCGCGCCGCCGCCTTGCTCCCGGCCGCGGGCCTGCGCCACAATGCCGGCTCCGCTCCAGACGTGTCTGCCGCACTCCTGCCGCTAACCAACCGATGACCGACGTGACGTTGTCCGCCGCTGCGCGCGCGCCGCTGAGCCCGTTCGTGTTCCGGTTCGGCCGGATCGGCGACATGGTCATGTTGACGGCGGTGCTGCGTGCGCTGCATTGCCGTTTCGGCGCTCCCTGTCATGTCGTTGGAATGGATGCGTGGATACATGACATGTATCAAGGACATCCGGACGTGGCGGCGTGCTGGCACGTGCCGCGCAAGGGGCCCTTCGTGTTCGGCCTCGCGTGGCCGGCGGTGCTGCGGGCGCTGCGCCGCGCTGCGCCGGGTCCGGTGTACGTGTTCGAGCACCATCGCCGGCAGGTTCCGCGGATCAGGCGTCTGCTGGCCGCCGGCGGAATCGATTCGCGCCGGTGCCTGTTCATCGACGAGGAGCCCGGCACCGAGCGGCTGTGGCTCGAGTGTCTGTTGGAGTTCGCCGCGCGCACACCGGAGTCGGTGCGGGGGGGCGACTACCCCGAGCCCGCCGCGCCCGGCCTCTGGCGGCCGCACCTGCAGGTGGCGCAGTCCGAGCGCCGCGCGGCGCGCGAGTGGCTGGCCGGTCACGGCTGGCGCGGCGAGCCGATCGTGCTCGTGCAGCCCGGCAACCATCGCACCATGGGCCGGCGGCGCATGCGCCACTGGGCCAGCCGTGACGACAAAGCCTGGCCGCTCGAGCATTGGATCGAGCTGTTGCGCGGAATTCGAGCCGCCATGCCCGAGGCGCTGATCGTGCTGCGGGGCGCGCCGGCCGAAGCGACCATGCTCGAGCGGATCGGATCGTCGGCGCGCGTTGCCCGGGTGGCGGCGGCCCCGTGCGGACTGCCGCGCCTGTTCGCCCTGTGCGAGCTGGCGCAGAGCATGGTCTCGATCGATACCGGCCCGGCGCACGCCGCGGCGGCGCTCGGCGCGCCGCTCGTGGTGCTCTACGGGATCCAGTCGTCCCGGGTCTGGCTGCCGCGCAGCGGCGCGGACTCGCCGGTTCTCGCGCTCGAGGCCGAGCGCGTCGAGCGGATCTCCCCACAGGCCGTGCTGGACGCCTGGCGCTCGCTGCCGCGCGCGCGCGCGCTCGGCGCGCCGCGGTAGATGAGTTCAGTGAGCACTTCCGCGCGCGCGCTGCAACCGGTCGTGATCCTGTTTGGGCGGGTCGGCGACATGATCATGCTGACCTCGGCGTTGAGTCTGCTGCACGGCCGCTTCGGGCGTCCGTGTCAGGTGGTCGGCGCGGGCCCGTGGAATCGCGAGCTCTACCTGGGGAACCCGGATGTGGAGTGCTGCTGGACGCTGCCGCGCCATCTTCCCTTGCCGGTGACCGGGGCGTGGCTGGCGGTGCTGGGCGCGCTGCGGCGCAGTGCGCCGGGTCCGGTATACGTTGCCGAGACGATGCCGCGGCAAGCCGCGCGCATCCGTCGCCTGCTGCGGATGGGCGGTATCGACGCCGGACGCTGCGAGTTTCTCGAGAGCGGTCCCGGCGAGGGGGAGCACTACATCGATGCGCTGCTGCGGCTCGCCGTGCGCATACCGCCGATGCTGGCGTCGGCGGACTATCCGCCGCCGGAGCCGCCCGGCGCGCCGCGGCTGTTTACTCTCGAGGCGGAACGCGCGGAGTGCGCCACCTTGCTGCGGGAGCGCGGGTGGACCGGCCGGCCGCTCGTGCTGATCCAGCCGGGCACGGCGCGCACCCTCAGTGCCCGCAGCCGCAAGCGATGGCGAGGCGACAACGACCGCTCCTGGCCCGTGGAGCGCTGGCGCGAGTTGTTGCATGCGGTGCGCGCGCGGCATCCGCAGGCCGTGCTCATCCTGCGCGGCGCGCTGAGCGAGCTGCCGCTGCTGCGCGAGATGCACGCGGCCATCGGCCTGGAGGGCCTCGAAGTTCTCGGGCTCGGCCTGCGGGCCAGCTTCGCGCTGATGGAGGTGGCCGAGAGCATGATCACCATGGATACGGGCATGGCGCACGCCGCCGCGGCATGCGGCCTGCCGGTGGCCGTGATCATGGGCTCGAATCCGCAGTCGCGCGTGCTGCCGCGCGCCGCCGCGGGCGGCACGGTGGCCGGCCTCGGGGGGCCGCCGGTCACGACGCGTGCCGATCAGATCGCGGTCGAGGCCGTGTTCGCGGCCTGGTGCGCGCTGCCGGCTCGCCGATCCGCCTGAACGGACGGCGAGCGGCTCAGAAATCGTGCGAGAGATACAGCGACCAGCTGTCGATGGTGTAGTAGGTATCGAGGTGGTAATGCGCGGTGCGTAGATCACCCAGACGCTGAGCCGAGGCCACGCCGCGGTAGTCGAGTCCGACGGTCCAGCCGCGGAACGCGTGCAGCCACTGCACGCCCGCGCCCAGGTACAGACCGTAGGCCGGCGTGGGCGCCGAGTAGCGCGCCGCCCCGATGAAGGCATGGACGGCGATCGGCCAGTCGAAGCGGTAGCGATAGTCGACCATGCGCAGCCCGAGCAGCAGCCGGCCGCTGATGGAGTCGAGATCCACCCCGACTCCGATGTCCTGGTGCGCCGAGATGCGCCGCCGCGCGCCAAGGGTCACGGCGGGGCTGCCCGCCCAGCGCCGGTAGTAGCGAATGGTGGCCGCGCCGTT
>JAJYFU010000115.1 GCA_021790795.1 Pseudomonadota bacterium | reverse complement strand
GCACCTCCCTGGGGGGGTACCGGGCAATAGAAGGAAAAAAGACCGGGCGCGGGTGACCCGAGGCGCCCAACGCGCCGGGCGCGGCAAGCGCCCGACCGACGGAGCATGTCATGCAGGTGAGCCGGAAAAGGTTGGGTTGGGCCGCCCTGGCGCTCGGCTGCACGCTGGGGCTGTCGGGCGCCTCCGCGCCCGCGGGCATGAGGGCGATTCTCCGTGCATTGCACGGCCGGGTGGTGTACGTGGACTTCTGGGCGTCCTGGTGCGTGCCGTGCCGAGAGTCCTTTCCCTGGATGAAGGCGCTGGAACATACGTACGGGCGCCAGGGACTGAGCATCGTCGCGGTCGACCTCAATCATAACCGTAAGAATGCCGAGCGATTCCTGCGCGTATTTCGCCCAGACTTCACGGTGATCTTCGACCCCAGCGGGAGGCTCGCGCAGCGATATCGGATCATAGGCATGCCCACGAGCTTTCTGATCGATCGGCGCGGGAAGATACGCTTCACGCACACCGGGTTCTTTCTCAGGCGGCGCGATCAATACGAGCAGCAGGTGCGCGAATTGCTCGCGCAGAAGCCATGACCCGCCGCGTGAATCGACGGGCGCTCATCGTACGCTGCGCCTGTGTGCTCGCCGCCCTCGGGTGCGCCGCCGCGGCCTCCGGTTGCAGCACCCTGGGCGTCAAGCCGTGGCAGCGCGGCATCCTGGCCCGGGCGGACATGCGGCCCGGGGGCAGCGCGATGGATGACTTCATCGACGGCCACATATACTTCGCCAAGGAGGCCTCCTCGGGCGGGCGCTCATTTGCTGGGGGAGGCTGTGGGTGCAACGACTGAGACGGCGGTCGCGCAGTATTCGCCGCGGACTGATCGCGGCAAGTTGCGCGTTGCTGGGGGTCGCCCGCGCTAACGGCCAGGAGCCGCCCGAGCCGGCCGGGCATGCCGAGGGTGGCAGCGCCGCAAACCACTGGGTCGTCGACTCGGCGCTGTCCTATTACCAGGAGAAAGGGCGCATCCGGGTCATCGAGCCCATCGTCAATGCCGTAAAGGACTTTCAAAACGGGCAGATCGTCAATCTACAGTTCGTGGTCGACAGCTTGACGGGCGCCACTCCCCTCGGCGCGGTGACGAGCTTCCTGCCGCAGGTCTGGACCAACGCATCGAAAGCCGCTCACAGCTACACGACCGCCCCGGGAACGCTGCCCGTGGATCCCTTCTATCACGACGTGCGGGTCGCCGCTTCGGGATCATGGCAACTGCCGCTGTCGCGCGTGTTGAGCTGGACCGTCGGGGCCAAGGCCTCCTACGAGCTCGACTTTCTATCTCTGACGGGCAGTACTTCGATTGCGCGCAATTTCAACGAGGACAACACCACCCTGTCGTTTGGCGTCTATGACGAGCACGACACGATACGGCCGATCGGCGGAGTGCCGTTGCCCGGCAGCGACACCAGCTTCGCGCTGAGGGAGAGGGCCGGTCAGCAGAGCCGCAACGATGCCGGCACCCTGATCGGCCTCACCCAGGTCATGAACCGGCACTGGCTCGCGCAAGTGAATCTGTCGCTGGATCGCGCATCGGGCTATATGAACGATCCCTACAAGATTCTCTCCGTGGTCAACGTCAGCGGCGTCACCACAGGTTATCTCAACGAGAGGCGGCCGGGACAACGGACACGCGCAAGTATTTACCTCGACAATCGCGTGGGTTGGCAGCGCCAGTCGGTGAACCTTGCCCTGCGCTACTTCGGGGATGACTGGGGAGTCCGCTCGTATACGGCGCGCATCCGCTATCGCTGGTACACTTCCGATCAGTCGTCCTATTGGCAGCCCAGCGTGCGCTGGTATCGGCAGACGGCGGCGAATTTCTACCGCCCGTGGGTACCCCTGAGCGCCGTCGGCGATTTGACGTACGAGTCGGCTGATAGCCGGCTCGCGGCCTTCCATGCGTTGACGTACGGCTTGCAGTACAGCGTCGATATCGGCACCCCGTACGTCCGGCCAAGATGGCTCACCGTGCGAGTCCAGTACTATCGGCAGATCATCGACAGCAGAATCCCGGGGCCCGGGGCGCTCGCGAGCCTCAATCTGTATCCCGGGCTGACGGCGATTCAAGCGCAGGTGTCGTACAAGTTCTGATCGCGGTCTTCGGGCAACAGTGCATTCGGTCCACAACCCCTGTCTATCCACCGTGGACCTCCCGGGCGAATTGCTCGCGGTCCGGTTCGAGGCCATGGCCAGTCCCTGCGAGCTCGTGCTGCCGCACACGGACCGCGCGCGGGCCTTGGAGTTCGGCGGCCTGGTGGCCGAGGAAGCCTGGCGAGTGGAGCGCAAGTTCAGTCGCTACCGCGACGACAGCGTCATCGGCTGGATCCATCAAAACCGGGGTACCCGGCTCGAAGTCGATTCCGAGACGGCGTCCTTGCTCGATTTCGCGGCACGATGCTACGCGTTGACCGACGGACTGTTCGACGTGACTTCGGGCGTGTTGCGCAAAGCATGGAAATTCGACGGATCGGATCGGGCTCCGGCGGAAGCGGAGGTTGCTCAACTGCTTCCGCTTGTCGGGTTTTCGAAAATCCGATGGCAACGGCCGTATCTGACGCTGCCTGAAGGTATGGAACTCGACTTCGGGGGATTCGGCAAGGAGTACGCGGTGGATCGCGCCTTCGAGATCCTCGCACGCGGGCCCGCGGAGCGGTTTCTGATTAATTTCGGCGGAGACTTGCGCGCCAACCGTCCGCCGCCGCGGGGCAAGTGGCAGATCGGAATCGAACGGCCGGATACGCAGCGGCAGGCCGCAGCGCTGCTCGAACTCGAGCGCGGCGCGCTCGCCACCAGCGGGGATTCACATCGATTCATCCTGAAGGACGGCGTGCGGTATGGCCACGTGCTCAATCCCCATACCGGCTGGCCGATGGTCGGCGCTCCGCGCTCCGTCACGGTTGCCGCCAGCAGCTGCACGGAGGCCGGATTGCTCGCCACCGCGGCCTTGCTTCAGGAGGTGAACGCCGAGAAATTCCTCGACGCGCAACGCGTGCGCTATTGGGTTGTCCGTTAGGGTCATGAGTCACTCATGCGTCGAGCCCATGTGCCTCCTTGAAGTCCGAGCGAAGACCGGCTTTCGAGTGAGGCGCGATGCGCCGCGGCCGCGCGTACCCGGGTCCTGGAACTTCCCGATCCCTGCGCCGCCGCCGGACAACTCTGCGCGTTCCTCCAGTCCCCCGCCGAGCCCAACGACGCCCACGACTCCGCGCAGATCTCGCGCACTTGGCGCGACCCGCGCGCGCTCGCTTGCAGAATGCGCCAGTGTCCTGGTCCGTTTCGGGTTGTGACCGGATTGCCGGATGCGCTAGGCTCGCCTGTCCCCGGCTATCGCACACCCGACCGAGCGGCAGGCGCGGTGTGCAGTGCCTACCGATCCAGGGCAGAGCGATGTTCACATCGGTTCGACGACGACGGATCCACGGGGCGGCGTTCGTGCTCCTGGCAGTGCTGCCCCTGGCCGCGCACGCGCGACCGCAGCGCCGCACACCCGAGCGCGCGCCGCAACGCACGCTCTCCTGCCGCATCGCCGTCCGCGCGTTGCTGAAGCGCGCGCCGGTTGTCCGTCGCGTCGATCGGCGGATCGAGGCGCTCATCGATGCCAAGCACTACAGGCGCGCCGCGACGGCATTGCGCGGCGCCGCGCGCCGGCACACCGATGCGTGGGCCGGCTATACCTTGGGCGGCCTGTACGCGAGCGGACTCGGAGTCCCGCGCAGCGCGCACGCGGCTTTCCGCTGGTACTTGTGGGCGGCGAAGCGGGGCAACCGGTTCGCACAGCGGCAGGTCGCGAATGCCTACCTCAATGGCGAGGGCACTAGGCGCAGCCCCGCCGCGGCCGCCCATTGGTTCCGCATCGGCATCGCCCCGTGGCAGCTGGCCGTCATATACGGAGGCTTGGCGCAAACCTACGCCCGCGGCCAACTCGTTCCGGCCGATCATGCCAAGGCCGCCTACTACACCGCCAAGAGCGTCGCCGACTTGCGCGCGCTGGCGCGCGGGCCCAACGCCCAGGCCGACTATTATCTCGGCCTCGATTATGCGCTCGGACGCGGCGTGCGCCGGAATCGGACCCGGGCGACCGGTTACCTGTGCCGCGCCGTGATGCTGCGCGACACCCGGGCCGCCGCCGCCCTCCGTCATCTTCAGGGGCGATCGCCATGAACCGTCGCGACTTCCTCAAGTCGGTCGGACTCGGCACCGCCGCCGCCGCATTCCTGCACAACACGCTGGCGCGCGCGGCGGCGCTACCGGCCATCGGCCGGACCGGCTCGCTCGAGGACGTCGAGCACATCGTGGTGTTCATGCAGGAGAACCGCTCCTTCGACCATTACTTCGGTCATATGCGCGGCGTGCGCGGCTATGACGACCGGTTCGGCGTGCGCCTTCCGGGCGGCAAGCCGGTCTGGTTCCAGCCGCGCATGCGTTGGCCCGACGAGACGATTCTGCCGTTTCATCTGAATACGCGGACGAGCTCTGCCCAGCTCCTGCAGGATCTGGATCACAACTGGGCATCTCAGCACGGCGCCATCGCCGGCGGGCGCTACGACGCGTGGCCGCTCAACAAGACCGACATGACGATGGGTTACTTCCTGCGCCAGGACATCCCGTTCCACTACGCGCTCGCGGAAACCTTCACCGTCTGCGACCAGTATTTCTGCTCCATCGCCGGACCGACCTGCCCCAACCGCTCCATGCTGTTCACCGGCTCGATCGATCCGGAGGGCGCCGGCGGCGGACCATTCATCGACGACTCGGTGTGGATCTACGACAAGGCCGTTCAGCCGTTCTTGTGGACCACCTACGCCGAACGGCTGCAGCAGGCGGGAATCACCTGGCAGGTGTACCAGGAAGGGCTGCACGAGATCGACCACGATCCGATGACGGGCAACTTCGACGCCAACGCGCTCATTTATTTCAAGGCGTTCGCCGAGGCTCCCTCGACCTCCGAACTGCATCAGCGGGCGATGCGCGACGGCGGGACCGCGAGGCTGCGCGAGGATGTCCTGAACGATCGCCTGCCGCGGATCTCCTGGATCGTGATGCCGGCCGGCTACTCCGAGCATCCCTCCTATCCCCCCGCCTACGGCGCGATTTACATCGCGCGCGTCCTCGATGCCCTGACCTCCAACCCGCAGGTATGGGGCAAGACCGTGCTGCTGTTGAACTACGACGAGAACGACGGTTTCTTCGACCACGTGGTGCCGCCTCAACCGCCGACACCGGCCCTGCCGGGCGTATCGACGGTCTCGACGGCGGGTGAGATCCACAACGTGGTGAATCCCGAACACACTCCCCTCTACAGCGCGGATCAACTGCCGTACGGATTGGGTCCGCGCGTACCGCTGATCGCCATCTCGCCGTGGAGCAAGGGCGGCTACGTCTGTTCCCAGGTGTTCGACCATACCTCCGTGCTGCGCTTTCTCGAGGCGCGCTTCGGGGTCAGGGAGCCCAACATCAGTCCCTGGCGCCGATCGGTCTGCGGCGACCTGACCACGGCGTTCGATTTCACCGCGTACAGCGGCAGCCGGCATCTGACGCTGCCGAGCACCGCCGGCTACCGGGACATGGTCCATCGGCAGTCCAGACTGCCGCCGCCGGAGGTTCCGAGCCGGCAGGCGGTCGCGATCATCGCGCAGGAGCCGGGTGTGCGCCCGGCCCGCGCCCTGCCCTACGCGCTCGATCTGGATCTGCGCGCCGACACCGACGGCGTGCAGCTGCGATTCGACAATCGCTCGAGCGTAGGGATCTGCTGTACCGCCTACTGGGACGGGAGCTACCTCGTCCCATGCCACTACACGGTCGGGGCCGGACACACGCTGACGGACTTGGTACGCCCCCCGCCTGGTCAGCGTCCGGCCCTGACTGTGTACGGTCCCAACGGCTTCTTCCGGCAGGTGAGCGGCCGCGGCGGCTCGCGGCTCGAGGTCGCGGCGACCGCCGAGCGCGGCGGCGACATTCGTTTGCGCCTGCGCAACAGCGGCGGCGAGCCGGTGACAGCGACGGTACGGGACTTGAGCTACGGCCGGGACGAGCGTCGCCTGACGATCGCGGCGGGTCACGCTGAAGTGCTGTTGTGGAGCCTGCGCGACAGCCACCACTGGTATGACCTGAGCGTGAGCACCGCGCATCACCGCTGGCGTCTTGCCGGCCACGTCGAAGACGGACGCGAGAGCATCTCGGATCCGGCGAACGTCGCGCCGGCTCTGACGTAACGCGCGCACCCCACCGGAGGTGCGCCGCCGGCTTGCCGCGCCACGCGCCAGACTCGCGGCGCGCATCGCGATCCCGCGCTCAGTTAAACGTTTTTCTCCACATGTTTTCTCAAGTATACTCCGGCCCGACCCGGAGTAAAGGGGACCGGCTGGGGGCCGACCGCGAGCGCCAGATGGCAACCATAAAAGACGTCGCAGCGAGAGTCGGTGTATCAGTTGCCACCGTTTCCAACGCGCTGAACGGCAAGCCCAATGTCGGCTCCGCGGTGCGCCGCAAGGTCCTGCGCGCAGCCAAAGATCTCGGTTACCGCCCGCATCGCGCCGCCCAGGCGATGCGCAAAGGCCGCACGCGCGCAATCGGCCTGGTGCTGCCCGATCTGACCAACCCCTTCTTCCCGCAGCTCGCGCAGACGGTCGAGAACAAGGCCCGCAAGCTCGGCCTGCTGGTCTGTCTCATCGACAGCCAGGACAGTCCCGAAGGGGAGGCCGACGGCTTGACCCTGCTGGCCCAACACGGCGTCGACGGCATCATCTGGTGCCCGGTCGGACCGCGGATCCCGCGGCCGATACACACGTTCGGCCGGCCGGTCGTGCTCATCGACCGCCCGCGGCCCGGATTTGCGGTCGTGCATTCGAACAATCTCATGGGCGGGCAACTGCTCGCCCAATATGCATTGCGGCACGGCCACACGCGGGTGGGCCTGCTATCGGGGCCGCGCAGCGTGGAGAGCGCTCAGCAGCGGCGCAACGGTTTCGTGACCGCCCATCCGCAGCAGATCGAGATCGCCTGGGAAGTCCGGGTGGGATTCGACGGCATCCTGCCGCCCGAGGCATGCGCCGCCCTGCTGGAGCGCCGGGGCGCGACACTCGTCGTCGCCGGCAACGACCTCATCGCGATCAACGCCCTGCGTTGGCTCACCCAGCACGACGTCCGGGTCCCGGAGGATGTTTCGATCGTCGGATTCGACGACATCAGTTGGGCACGGATCGTCAGTCCACGCCTGACGACCGTCGCGCAGCCGCTGGTTGCAATCGGCACCCGGGCGGTGGAGCTGCTGGAGGAGCGCCTGTGCGGTGCGGTGATTGCCAGCCGCGCGACGGTGTTTGACGTGACACTGGTGGAGCGCGAGTCGGTAAAGAGCATCTGAGCATCGATTATCCGCCTGAAGGAGGCTATGGAGTGAGCAA
>JAJYFU010000029.1 GCA_021790795.1 Pseudomonadota bacterium | reverse complement strand
CACGCGGGCGCAGGAGAGCTTCACCCAGATCCTCGAGCAGCCTCTGATGGGTTCTCCCTTGGCCTCCCACCGTCCGGAGCTCGCCGGCTTGCGCAAGTGGCGAGTGTCTGATTTCGAGGACATCCTGGCTGGCGTCAACAACTTCTTTCGGACGCGACGTCTATTTCTTTCGGGTCGTGTGTCCTCTGCGGTGGTCCACCTTCAGTGAGCCTGGCCTCCGCGTGAGCCGGGACCGCGCTGCCGGCGATGACGGCTGGGACTTCCCGGGAGGCTGGGTTCTGAGCAGCCATATGACACCCCGTTGTGGCGTGGACTGGCCGCGATTACGCGCGGCCGGGCGGCGCCTACGCGCTCAGGATTGCTTCAGGGCGAGGGGTCGAAATCGAAAGTGGACACAGAGGCGGACACACTCGATTTCGCGGCGATCGTTTTTGATGGTCGGAGCGCCGAGATTTGAACTCGGGACCCCTTGCACCCCATGCAAGTGCGCTACCAGACTGCGCCACGCTCCGACAATGGACTCGTTATTCTTGGAACCGACGCGAGCGGGGATTTCTCGCGAGGCGGGATGATACTCCGAACCCGCCGCTTTCGGGAGGGGCTCAGCGCCTGAGGATCTTCAGCAGCTCCTCGAGCTCGAGCCGCATCTGCTTGGCGAGCTGCTGACTCTGGAACACGTCCGTGCGCGCCTCCTCGCCCGTCAGGTGATTGCGCGCGCCACCGATGGTGAAGCCTTGCTCGTAGAGGAGGCTTCTGATCTGACGGATCACGATCACGTCCTGGCGCTGATAGTAGCGGCGGTTGCCCCGGCGCTTGACGGGTTTGAGCTGCGGGAATTCCTGTTCCCAGTAGCGCAGCACGTGCGGCTTGACGCCACACAGCTCGCTCACCTCGCCAATGGTGAAATAACGCTTGCCGGGGATGGCCGGCAGCTCGGCGTTATTCCTGGGCTCCAACATAGGCTTCGACCCGCGCTTTGAGTTTTTGTCCCGGACGGAACGTTACCACGCGCCGCGCGGTGATCGGAATCTCCTCGCCGGTTTTGGGATTGCGTCCCGGCCGCGGGTTCTTGTCCCGCAGATCGAAATTGCCGAAGCCGGACAGCTTGACCTGCTCGCCGTTGGAAAGCGCAGTGCGCACTTCCTCGAAGAACAGATCAACCAACTCGCGCGCCTCGCGCTTGTTCAGCCCGAGCTGATTGAACAGCGCTTCGGCCATCTCCGCCTTCGTCAGAGCCATGCTTATTCTCGAATGCTCGCGTTGAAGCTCCCGCGCAAATCCGCCACCACCGCGGCGACGAGGCGGGCCACGTCGTCATCCGTTAGGGTGCGAGAAAACTCCTGAAAAATCAAGCCTAAAGCGATGCTTTTTCGACCGGGTTCGATCCCACGGCCCTGGTATATGTCAAAAACGCGAAGGTCTCGCAGGAGACTCGACGCCACCAAGGTTACACGCTCGAGCAGCCGACTTAAAGGCACGGCTTCGTCGACGACGAACGCGATGTCCCGCCGCACTTGAGGTTGGCGTGAAATCTCCCGATACCGCGGCCGATCGAGCGCCAACGCCGCCCAATCCAGCTCGAACAAGATCGGTGCGTGCACGAACTCGAACGCTCGAACGAACGACGGGTGCAGTGCGCCGAGCCACCCCACCGGTTGATCCCCACGCATCAGCCGCGCACTGCGTCCCGGATGCAGGCACGGATGGGTCTGCGGCTCGTAGCGCCAGGACCCCGCCGGCGAAAGCGCGGCGAACAGCACCTGCAGATCGCCCTTGACGTCGAAGAAATCCGCCGGCTCGCGCATCGCGGTGGAAACGCCCCACTGCTCCGGCCAGCGTAGCCCGCAGGCCAGACCGGCCAGCGTGTCGATTTCGTGCGTCGCCCCGTCGCGACACTCGAAGCGCGCGCCGTGCTCAAACAGGCGGATCCGTTCGCGCTGACGTCGCTGATTCTCCACTGCCGCCTTCAGGAGCCCCGGCCACAGCGACACGCGCATGGCCGACAGGTCGCTCGCAATCGGGTTGGCCAGTGAGAGCGCAGGCGCATCGGGAAAAAGTTGCTGCTGCAGCTGAGGGTCTACGAACGCGTAGCTCACGGCTTCCTGATAGCCCCGCATGGCCAGAACCTCGAGCACCGCGGGCTCGGCGACCTCGGCTTCCGGTTGCGCCCGCACGCGCTCGGGTCCGAGCGCATCGCGCTCCCCGATCGCCTCGTAACCGACGATGCGTGCCACTTCCTCGATCAAGTCCGCCTCGATCGCGACGTCGAAGCGGTACGAGGGCACCGTGACGCGCCAGCCCTCAGGCAGCGGTTCGATGCCCATCCCGAGCCGCTTGAGTGTCGATTCCACGAGCGCATCGTCGAACTGGACCCCGAGCAGCCCCGAGAGCCGGGTGCGCCGCAAGGCCACGGGAGTCCGCCGCGGCTCATGAGGCTCCGATACCGTCAGCGTGACGGGACCGGCCTCGCCACCGGCAACCGACTGGATCAGCTGCACGGCGCGCGCCAGAGCGCGCTCCTGACCCCGAGGGTCCACGCCGCGTTCGAAGCGCTGGCTGGCGTCGGTCGTCAGTCCCCATCGCAGCGCCCGTCCAATGACGGCGTCCGGCGAGAAGTAAGCGACTTCCAGGAATATGTCGCGGGTTTCGCGGCTGACCGCAGTGCGCTCACCGCCCATGATGCCGGCAAGACCCACCGGTCCGACGTCGTCGCAGATCAACAGCACGTCGGATCCGACTTGCACCGCACGGCCATCGAGCAGCCGCACAGACTCTCCGTTCTGGGCGAAGCGGACCCGGATCGCGCCCGCGAGCCTGGCTCGATCGTACGCATGCATGGGCTGCCCGAGCTCGAGCATCACGTAATTGGTGACATCGACCACCAGGCTGATCGAGCGGACGCCGGCTCGCCGCAGACGCTCGGTGATCCATATCGGGGTCGGCGTATGGTTGTCGATGCCGCGCAGCACGCAGCCGGCGAACCGCGGGCACGCCGCAGAGGCCTCCAGATGCACGGTAAGGATATCGGCATGCGCCGGGCTCACCGGCCGCAGAGCGGGACCCGTGACGGGCTTGCCGGAAAGCGCCGCCACTTCGCGGGCGATACCGAGGATCGAGAGCGCGTCACCCCGGTTCGGGGTTACATTGAAATCGAGGACCACATCGTCGAGCTGCAGATAGGTCGCGAGCGGCACGCCGACGGGCGCGTCCGCGGGCAGTTCCAGGATTCCCTCCGAGCCCTCGGTCAGGCCCAGCTCCCGGGCCGAACACAGCATCCCGGCCGACTCGACGCCGCGCAGCTTCGCGGCTTTGATCGTCACGCCCCCGGGGAGCCGCGCCCCGATCAACGCCAGCGCGCACTTGAGACCGGCGCGCGCATTGGGGGCGCCACAGACGATCTGCAGCGGCTCGCCCGCTCCGGCCGCGACGCGGCAGATCTGCAGCTTCTGCGCATCCGGATGCTTCTCGGCCGAGAGGATTTCGGCCACCCGCAGATCCGAGAACTGCGGCGCGGCCGACTCGATCGATTCCAGCTCGATGCCCGCCATCGTCAGGCGCTGTCCGAGGGCCGCAGCATCCCACGGCACCTCGATCCAGTCTCCGAGCCAAGCGTAGGAAACCTTCATCACAGCGTCCGGAACTGCTCGAGAAAGCGCAGATCGTTCTCGAAGAACAGGCGCAGATCGCTCACGCCGTACCGCAGCATCGCGAGCCGGTCGATGCCGGCGCCGAAGGCGTAGCCGCTGAAGCGCTCCGCATCGATGCCGCTCGCCTTCAAGACATTCGGGTGCACCATGCCGCAGCCGGCGATCTCGAGCCAGCCGGTTTGCTTGCAGGTGCGGCAGCCCTTGCCGTCGCAGAAGACGCATGACATGTCGACTTCCGCGGACGGTTCGGTGAACGGGAAGAATGATGGCCGCAATCGCATCGCCAGATCGCGCTCGAAGAACGCCTGCAGGAACCCGTGCAGAATAGCCTTCAAGTTGGCAAAACTGACGCCTTCGCCGACTTTCAGCCCCTCGACCTGGTGAAACATCGGCGAGTGGGTCATGTCGGAATCGCAGCGATAGACCCGGCCCGGCGCGATGACGGCAATCGGGGCGCCGCGCTCGAGCATGGCCCGGATCTGCACGGGCGAGGTATGGGTGCGAAGCAGCTTGCCGTCGGGGAAGTAGAACGTGTCGTGCATCGCCCGCGCGGGATGATTCGGCGGGAAATTCAGCGCCTCGAAGTTGTGGAAATCGTCCTCGACCTCCGGTCCCGTGGCGACGTCGAATCCCGCTCTGCGAAACAACGCCTCGATGCGCAGCCGCGCCTTGGTCACCGGATGCAGCCCGCCGCGCGTCTCGCCCCGGCCGGGCAACGTGACATCGATCCGGCCGGCCGCCAGCGAGCGCTCGATTTCCTCGCGACCGAGCCGCTCGCGGCGCGCCTCGATCGCCGCCTGCAGGCGCACCTTGGCCTCGTTGATCCGCGCGCCGGCGGCCGGGCGCTCGGCGGCCGGCAGGCCGCCCAAGGATTTCAACTGTTCGGTGAGCGCGCCCTTCTTCCCGAGCCAGCGCACGCGCGCCTCATCGAGCGCACCGAGGTCGGTGCAGCCGCCGACCTCCGCGAGCGCCTGCTCAACCAGGGCGGTCAGCGCCTGCATGCGCGTCCGGACCGCGGCCGGATCAGGCCGCGCCGAGTGCAGCTTTGGCCTGCGCCGCGATCGTGCCGAATGCCTCGGCATCGTGCACGGCCAGATCGGCGAGCACCTTGCGGTCGACCTCGATGCCGGCCTTGGCCAACCCGTTGATCATGCGGCTGTAGGACAGACCGTGCACGCGGGCCGCGGCATTGATGCGCGCGATCCACAGCGCGCGGAACTCGCGCTTCTTCTGCCGCCGGTCGCGGTAGGCGTACTGACCCGCCTTGATGACCGCCTGTTTGGCGGTGCGATAGACCTTGCGCCGGGCGTTGTAATAACCCTTCGCCTTGCCCAGAACTTTCTTGTGACGGCGCCCGGCCGTCACGCCACGCTTGACTCTAGCCATTGCGAACCTCGCTCGAAATTACTTGCTGTGGGGAAGGAGCCGAACGAGACGACCGACGTCGGTCTCGTGCACGAGGCTCGTTCCGCCCGAGCGGGCATGGCGCTTGACCTTCGGATCCTTGTGCCCGAGGTTGTGGCGGCGTTTGGACGCGTACCGCTTGAAGCCCTTCGCCGTCTTGCGAAAGCGCTTGGCCGCGGCCCGGTTGGTTTTCAACTTAGGCATGTGATTCCTCGACTGTTACTGTAGCCCCGGTCGCAAGGCGCACGCGGCGCCCGCTACGGGCGAACGACCGAACCGCCGATCCACGGCGGCCGGCCGTCACTTTTTCTTCGGAGCGAACACCATGATCATCTGCCGCCCCTCCATCAGGGGGTTCTGCTCGATCACGCCGTACTCGGCGAGATCGCTGACCACCCGATCGAGGAGCTTGCGCCCGATCTCCTGATGAACCATCTCCCGGCCGCGGAACCGTAAGGTCACCTTGGCCTTGTCGCCCTCGGTCAGGAAGCGGACCAGATTACGCAGCTTGATCTGGTAATCGGATTCGCCCGTTCCGGGACGGAACTTCACTTCCTTGACTTGAATCTGCTTCTGCTTGCGCTTCGCCGAGTGGGCCTTCTTGTTCTGCTCGAACAAGAATTTTCCGTAGTCCATGATGCGCACGACCGGCGGTTGCGCCGTCGGCGAAACCTCCACCAGATCGAGCTCCGCCGACGATGCCAACTGCAGTGCATCGGCCCGCGACATCAATCCCGCCTGCGACCCGTCGGCCGCGATCACGCGCAGTTGCGGCGCCAGGATTTCCTCGTTGCGCCGGACCCGCTTGGTTACACTGGCTATGCGTCAATCCTCCAACGTACGGCGCCCGCGGCTCTCGGCCTCGCCGCGGAGCCGTTCGCTGAACGTCTCCAGGGACATAGTGCCAAGGTCCTTGCCGCTTCGGGTGCGCACTGACAAGAGTTTCGCGGCCACTTCCTTGTCGCCCGCGACCAAAAGATACGGAACACGCTGAAGCGTGTGCTCGCGGATCTTAAAGCCGACTTTCTCGTTACGCAAGTCGGCCTCGACCCGAAATTGCTGATTTTTCAGGGATTCCGTTATGGAACGTACGTATTCCGCCTGCCGGTCGGTGATGCTCATGACCACCCCCTGAACCGGCGCCAGCCACACCGGCAATCGCCCGGCATGGTGCTCGAGCAGAATGGCGAAAAAGCGCTCGAGGGAGCCGAAAATCGCCCGATGCAGCATCACCGGGGTGCGTTTGGCGCTCTTCTCATCAATATAGTGGGCACCGAGCCGCCCCGGCAGGTTCAGATCCACCTGCACGGTACCGCATTGCCAATCGCGCCCAATGGCGTCGCGCAGGACGAACTCGAGTTTCGGGCCGTAGAAGGCGCCCTCGCCCGGATTGAGGATGTAGTCGATACCGGCGGCTTTGGAGGCCGCCTTCAGGGCTTCCTCGGCCCGGTCCCAGACCTCGTCCGCCCCGACCCGCTTCTGCGGACGGTCGGCGAACTTGATACGCACGTCCTCGAAGCCGAAATCCCGGTAAATATCCAGGATCAGCCGCGTAACCGCGACGCACTCCTCGGTGATCTGATCCTCGGTGATGAAGATATGTGCATCGTCCTGGGTGAACGCGCGCACCCGCATCAGCCCGTGCAGCGCCCCCGAGGGCTCGTACCGGTGCACCTTGCCGAATTCCGAGAGCCGCACCGGCAGCTCGCGATAGCTGCGCAGCCCGTGCTTGAAGATCTGGATATGGCCCGGGCAATTCATCGGCTTGATGGCGTAGAGGCGCTCATCCGGCGTCTGGGTGAGAAACATGTTCTCGCCGAACTTTTCCAGGTGCCCCGATTGCTTCCAGAGCGCAGCGTCCATCAGCTCCGGCGCATTCACTTCCTGGTACCCGGCCGCCCGCTGCCGCTCGCGCATGTACTCGATCAGATTCTGAAAGACGGTCCAGCCCTTGGGATGCCAGAATACCGCGCCGGGCGCCTCTTCCTGCAGGTGAAAGAGGTCCAGCTCCTTGCCGATGCGCCGGTGGTCGCGCTTCTCGGCCTCCTCGAGCCTGTGCAGGTAGGCATCGAGCTGTTTTTTGTCCGGCCAGGCCGTGCCATAGATGCGCTGGAGCATCTCGTTGCGGGAATCCCCGCGCCAATAGGCCCCGGCCAACTTGGTGAGCTTGAAGGCCTTGAGCTTGCCGGTGGACGGCACGTGGGGTCCCCGGCACAGATCGACCCAGTCGCCCTGCCCGTAGAGACTGATCGGCTCGTTGGAGGGGATGCCGGCGATGATCTCGGCCTTGTAGCGCTCGCCCAGCCCCCGGAAGAAGGCGACCGCCTCATCGCGCGGCATGACCCGCCGAGCCACTCTCTGGTCGGCATCGGCAAGCTCTCGCATCCGGGCTTCGATGGCGGCCAGATCCTCCGGCGTGAAGGGGCGCTCGTAGGCGAAATCGTAGTAGAACCCATCCTCGATCACCGGTCCGATGGTGACCTGGGCCTCTGGGAAGAGCTGCTTGACCGCCTGGGCCAGCAGGTGCGCCGTAGAGTGGCGGATGACCTCCAAGCCGTCCGGATCCTTGTCGGTCACGATGGCCAGCGCCGCATCGTGATCGATGGTGTACGAGGTATCCACGAGCTTTCCGTCGACGCGAGCGGCGATCGCCGCCTTGCGCAGGCCCGCGCCAATGCCGGCGGCCACCTCGTCCACCGTCACCGGGTGGTCGAATGGGCGCTTGCTGCCATCGGGCAAAGTGACGACCGGCATGTCGATGCTCTCCGGACCGATCTCAAGACCTGCAACGCTGACGGGCGCCTCCGGCTACGCCGGAAGCGCCCGTCATGCAAACTGGTAGGCGCGAGTGGGATCGAACCACCGACCACCACCATGTCAAGGTGGTGCTCTACCACTGAGCTACGCGCCTGTGGCGGAATTCTCCGTTAAGGAGGGTCGCGAAAGATACAAGAGCGACGCGGGCCGCGCAAGCTAATCCAAGGCATTCCAAGAACTTACGCTTCCGCCCTCACGCGACGCCCAGCTCGAGCCGTTTCAGATGCGCGATCTCATCCCGCAGCCGCGCCGCAGCCTCGAATTCGAGGTTATGCGCCCGCTCGAGCATCTCGCTTTCGAGCTTCTTGATCCGCCGCGCGATCGCCGCGGGCTCCAGCGATTCGGCGGCGGCCGGCGCCTCGGCGCGGCCCTGTGCACTCCCGCGCCGCCGGCCGCGCGCCGTGGGCGCCGCGCTTCGAGCGCCTTCCATGATGTCCGCCACCGACTTGCGGATGCCCCGAGGCGTGATCCCGTGCAGGACGTTGTACTCCAACTGCTTGTGCCGACGGCGCTCGGTCTCGTCCATCGCGCGTCGCATCGAGCCGGTGACATGGTCCGCGTAGAGGATCGCCCGGCCATGCAGGTTGCGCGCGGCGCGGCCGATGGTCTGGATGAGCGAGTTCTCCGAGCGCAGAAACCCCTCCTTGTCGGCATCGAGAATGGCCACCAGCGACACCTCCGGCATGTCGAGGCCTTCGCGCAGCAGGTTGATGCCCACCAGCACGTCGAACTTCCCGAGGCGCAAGTCCCGGATGATCTCCGTGCGCTCGACGGTCTCGATGTCGGCGTGCAGATAGCGCACCCGAACGCCGTGCTCCGTGAGGTACTCGGTGAGATCCTCGGCCATTCGCTTGGTGAGAGTGGTGATCAGCACCCGCTCATTCCGCGCCGCGCAGGCGCGGATCTCCGAGAGCACATCGTCCACCTGGGTGGCGACCGGCCGCACCTCGACCTCGGGGTCGACGAGCCCGGTCGGGCGCACCACCAGCTCCGCCGTCTGACCCGCGTGACGCCCCTCGTAAGGCCCGGGTGTCGCGGACACGAAGATCATCTGCGGCGCCAGGCGTTCCCACTCCTCGAACTTCAGCGGTCGATTGTCGAGTGCCGAGGGCAGGCGAAAGCCGTACTCGACCAGCACCTCCTTGCGCGAGCGGTCGCCGCGATACATCGCGCCGAGCTGCGGGATGGTCTGGTGGCTCTCGTCGATCACCAGCAGCGCGTTGCGCGGCAGATAATCGAACAGGCACGGCGGCGGCTCTCCCGGGGCGCGACCCGAGAGGTAGCGCGAGTAGTTCTCGATGCCGGCGCAGTACCCCACTTCCTGCATCATCTCCATGTCGTACATCGTGCGCTGCTCGAGCCGCTGCGCCTCGAGCTGCTTGCCCGCCCCCCGCAGCTCCTCCAGGCGCTCGCGCAGATCCGCGCGGATGTGGTCGATCGCCCCGAGCAGCCGCTCTTTCGGCGTGACGTAGTGGGTGCCGGGATAAACGGTGAAGCGCGGCACCTTGCGCTCGACCTCGCCGGTCAAAGGGTCGAAGACCGAGAGCGACTCGATGGTATCGTCAAAAAGCTCGACACGTATCGCCTCGCGCTCGGACTCGGCCGGAAAGATGTCGATCACGTCGCCCCGCACTCGATAGGTGCCCTGGGTGAGATCGAGCTCGTTACGCGTGTACTGCATGTCCGCCAGGCGCCGCAGCAGCCGGCGCTGGTCCATGGGGTCCCCGCGCTTGAGGTGCAGGATCATCTCGAGGTAGGCCTTGGGGTCGCCGAGTCCATAGATCGACGAGACCGTGGCGACGATGATGGCGTCGGGCCGCTCGAGCAGCGCCTTGGTGGCCGAGAGACGCATCTGCTCGATGTGCTCGTTGATCGAGGCGTCCTTCTCGATGAACGTGTCCGATGACGGAACGTACGCCTCGGGCTGGTAGTAATCGTAGTATGAGACGAAGTACTCGACCGCGTTATGCGGGAAGAAGCCGCGAAATTCACCGTATAGCTGCGCGGCCAGGGTCTTGTTGTGCGCAAGTACCAGCGTCGGGCGTTGCGCGCGCGCAATAACCTGGCTCACGACGTAAGTCTTTCCGCTCCCCGTGACGCCGAGCAGCGTTTGCGCGCTCAAGCCGTCATCGAGACCCTCGAGCAGTTTCTCTATGGCCGCGGGCTGATCGCCCGCCGGCTGGAATTCAGCTTCGAGCTGAAAAGGAGTATGTTCCATGCCCGCTCGATCCCCGCCGCGTTCGCCCGCCGTCAGATGGTGGCGCCGCCGCCGATGCCTTAATATAGCGATGCCCGTTGCTCTGGCGCATCACAGGAACTCCAGTGACTGTAACCCTTTCCCGACGCGTTCAGCGCGTCAAGCCTTCGCCAACCCTGAACGTCACCGCCCGTGCCGCCCGCTTGCGGGCCGAGGGGAAAGACGTGATCGGACTCGGCGCCGGCGAGCCGGACTTCGACACGCCGCACTATATCGCCCAGGCCGGTGTCGAGGCCATCCACAAGGGGATGACCCGCTATACCCACGTTGAGGGCACTAACGAGATCAAGGATGCCATCATCGCGAAGTTCGCGCGCGACAACGGCATCCAGTACGAGCGCTCGCAGGTACTGGTCGCGACCGGCGCCAAGCAAGTCCTCTACAACCTGTGCATGGCGGTACTCGACAAGGACGACGAAGTCATCATCCCGGCGCCCTACTGGGTGTCGTACCCGGACATGGTGCTGCTCGCCGACGGGCAACCGGTGATTCTCACCTCCGGGCCCGCCCAGGGCTACAAAATCACCCCGCGCCAGCTCGCCGCGGCCATTACGCCGAAGACGCGCCTGGTGTTGCTGAACAGCCCGTGCAATCCGACCGGTGTCGCCTACACCCGCGCGGAGCTGCGCGCCCTCGGCGAGGTGCTGATCGATCAGCCGCGCATCGTCATCGGCACCGACGACATGTACGAGAAGATTTATTGGGGAGCCGAGCCCTTCTGCAGCCTGGTCACGGCGGTGCCGGAGCTCTACGGCCGCACCGTGACGATCAACGGCGTGTCCAAGACCTATGCCATGACCGGCTGGCGCATCGGCTACTGTGGCGCGCCCAAGGAGCTGATTACGGCGATGGCCACCATCCAGGGACAGTCGACGTCAAACGCCTCGAGCATCTCGCAACACGCGGCGGCCGTGGCGCTCTCGGGAGACCAGAGCGACTTGGCCCGCATGAACGAAGCATTCAAGGCGCGTCACGACTACGTGGTCGAAGCGCTGAACGCGCTGCCCGGCGTGAGCTGCCTGCCCGGATCGGGCACGTTCTACGCCTTTGCGGACGTGACCCAGGCGATGGCGGCCATCGGTTCGAACTCGGACACCGACTTCGCCGAGGTGCTGCTCACGGAAGGAGGAGTTGCGGTGGTGCCAGGATCCGCATTCGGGGCCCCCGGACACATCCGGCTGTCCTTCGCCTGCAGCCTCGAGACGTTGAAGACTGCGATGGAGCGCATCGGCAACGTGCTCGCCAAGGGGAGCGCAGCGCGGAGGGCGTAATGCCGTGATCTGGCGGGTACTGGCCGACGGTCTCGTCATCTTCCACCTGGCGTTCGTCGGGTTTGTAATCTTCGGCGGCTTCTTGGCCTGGAAGTGGCGCCGCGCGCTGTTCGCGCACGTCCCGGCGCTGGCCTGGGGGATCTGGGTGGAAGTGTCGGGTCAGATCTGCCCCCTGACGGCGCTCGAGGACCATCTGCGCCATCTGGCCGGCCAGGCCGGCTACCACGGTGGCTTCATCCGCCATTACCTGCTGCCGATCCTGTACCCCCCCGGTCTCACCCGACCGAATCAATGGGCGCTGGCTGCGATGCTGCTGGCAATCAATGCGATCGCCTATGGGTACCTCTGGGCCCATCGCAAACATAGAATCGCCTCGGAGCGCAACCGCCCCTGAGCCCATCAGGCGGCGCCCGGCCGGCACGCGTCGCCGCGGATGCTCGAAGTTCCGCCACGCGTTTCTTGACGAGAATCCGTTCACACCGCAAAATTCGCGCCCTTTCGCACATCCTGCGAACCGGTTCCCCGGTAGCTCAGCGGTAGAGCGTCGGACTGTTAATCCGTTGGTCGTTGGTTCGAGTCCAACCCGGGGAGCCAATAAATCAATATGTTAGCGCGTGCGGCGCGAGAAGAACCTCTAACTTTCCGGTCCTCGCGTTCTTGCCGCTTTCTTTCCCGGGGAATCCTGTCCTTGCCGGGCCCTCTCCTGCATCCGGCCGCGGTGAGACGTGCCCTCCCACTGCGGGACCATTGGCCGATATGCCGGCCCGCATGGGAGCCCTGATCCTGCGTCAGACCCCGAGGACGCGCAGATCCGGCAGCGCGGAAAAATCGCGGTCGTGAGTGATCAGCGCATCCGCGCCAATCGTCAGCGCACTCGCCGCCTGCACCGCGTCCGCCAGTTTCAGTTTGCAGGTGGCTCTCAGCCGCGCGGCGCTTTCGGCGATCTCGGCATCGAGGTCCACGACGAACCAGGACCTGAACGTGCTGCGGTAGCGCTCCGCCAGCACTTCGTTGCGCTCAGCCAAGGGTCCGGTGAGGACCTCCGCAAGCGTCACGGTCGTGACCGCGAAGCGCGCTCGGCCCTTGGCGTGGGCTTCGAACACCGGTCTGAAGACGGGGGCGAGTTCGGGATGATCCTCGAGCACGTAGATGATCGGCGCGGAGTCGATCAGGAGGAGCGGGTTCTGCGGCAGTCCCTTGAGGCTTACCGGTTCCATTCATCTCTCAGGCGGCGCAGCGTCGCCCGACTATCGCGCCCATAAAGGCCGCGACCGCTGCCGGCAAGCGGCAGCAGTGAGCGCTGCATGCTGGCTTCGGGGTGTTCCGAGATCGGCGCCAATATCGCCACCGGCCGACCATGTCGGGTGATGATCGTCTGCCGGCCTTGCTGAGCAGCGATCAGCAGCTGCGGCAGCTCATTGCGCGCTTCCTCGGCGCCCTTTCGCAATGGTTTCGTCATGACGGTCTCCACAATGCAGAAAGTGTACAGTCTGTACGGTTCCAAATCAATTGGGAACGACCGGCCGCCGCGCGCTTAATGGGCACCGCCCGACGCTTGTCGCGCGAATCGGGGCAGACCGAGCATCTGTATAGCAAGACTCGCTATGCCGCCGGCACCTGGGATCAGCGCCGCCGCGTCATCATCAAAGCCGAGGTCGCGCGTCATCCCGGGCGCAAGCCCAAAGACAACCCGCGCTTCGTGGTCACCAACCTCAAGCACTCGCCCCGGCATCTGTACGAGGCGATCTACTGCGCCCGCGGGGACATCGAGAATCGGATCAAAGAGCTGCATCATGGTCTGGAAATCGACCGCACCAGCTGCAGCCGCTTCCTCGCCAATCAATTGCGGGGGCTGTTGAGCGCCGCCGCCTACGTGCTCTACCAGGAGCTGCGTCTGCGGGCCGCCCGCACCGCCTTCCGATCCGACCAGGTCAGCACCCTGCGCGAACAGCTCATGAAACCCGGCGCATGGGTAGAGTCTTCCGTGCGGCGCATCGTGCTGCACCTGCCCGCCACCTGTCTGCATCGCAACGACTGGCGGATCATCGCCCGCAATCTTAGCGCTGCGCCCGCATAGCGCTGTCGGACCGGCACCGCGCCGCATCGAATGCCGTAAGCCTGGCTCAGGCCGAACACCCGTGGCCGAAATCCCCCGCCCAGCGCGTATCGTGCTCGACAATCCATCGCCAACGCACAGACCCCCGGCAGAATCACCGGCGCGCATAGACATCACGCCCCGACACCGCCGAACTTGCACGCATGACCATGAAATCCGTTCCTTCATGCATAGTGCGGGCTAGAGGTCATCGGCGAGGCCGCGGGGGAATTACGCCAACATACTCGAGATCTGGCGCCGGACATCCCGTGGAGTCAAGTCATTGGCGCAAAGAATGTCATCGTGCACGGATATGCCGAAATAAAACCCGATCGAGTATGGGATATCGTAAGAAGCCACATTCCCTCGTTACAGATCGCGGTTGCCCGATTGCGGCAACTTGTCAATGAGAAAGAGCCGGCAGCGCCGCAGAGGCATGCGCAATCCGAGGTCGGAACGGACCGCCGCAAATACCAATGCCATGCCACCGCTGTACGGAAGCATCCCCTCGAAGCTGACGCAGCATCTCGCGCCCGGTCACGCGAATTCGGACTCGCGCGGCTGCGTTTGCCCGACACGCTCCTTTTCCGTTCTGGAACGCGATTGACCCTCCCATGGACACCATTGAGCCCGCTGCCTAGAATCGAACGCTTTCATCGGAGAGACACATGAGCAATCCCTCCTCGGGCACCGTCACTCACGCTCCCATCGAGGTACAGTGGCTCAGCGGGCAGACCTTCGAAGCCGGCCGGGCACAGGGCCCCAAGATCCGCATCGACGGCGACGGACACACTGCACCCAGGCCGTTCGATGTGCTGCTCGCGGCCATCGCCACATGCGCGGCGGTAGATGTCGTCACCATACTGGAGAAGCAGCGCACGCCGGTTCACGCTCTCGGCATTCGCGTCGAATCAAACCGCGTCGACTCGATTCCGCGCCGGCTGGCTTCGGCCATCCTGCATTTCATGATCTCGGCGCCCGGCACGACAACTGAGAAAGCCACTCGCGCCGTCGAGCTCTCGGTCACCAAGTACTGCAGCGTTCGCTCCTCCCTCATTGCCGATGCGTCCGTTTCCTGGCAGGTGGAACTCGGCGCTTGAACAGGCGGGTCGGATCGTCGGCTCCGTGCCCGCTGCGCACCGTACCTCCATGAGCGCCGCCTGGCGCACTGCTGCGGCCTCACTTGGCGGAATCATCGCATCGCGATTTCGATACACATGATCCTGCCGCGGGAGCGCCCCGCGACCAGCCAGACGGATGAGCCGCCCTTCTGTTTTATGGCATACGCTTGCCAGCTCACCACCGCGCGTTGAAACAGGTATCTCGTGCCAGACAGGCCGGGTCTGGCGTCTTCTACGCCATGATTGACGAGGCCGAGGAAAGTGATGGCGCGGATCGGGCCCAACGCCGCCAACTCGACGTCGAGCGACTCTGCTGCCGAGTGATGCCCCGACTGGCTGGGAAATGCCGTGGTGACTTTGCGCAGCAGCGTGCGCACGGCCGCCTCCGCCGTTGCCCCCCGCGGATGCCTGCCGCGATTTCTTACAATCAATGCCGCAACCTCACGGGCGATCGCGACATACGGCATGATAATGGTCGGTACGCCAAGCAGCCGCTGTGGGGGCGAGAACGTGATCTGCGCGACCCCCCAGATCGGCTTGCCGCGTGGCAGGCCGGTCTGAGGCACGAACTTCCAGCGTCGGACCGCATTCGCCGCCGCTCTGTCGAGCAGCGCCGATCCGCTGCTGTGCAGAATCTTGACTCTCCTGACGCCCCAATGCGCATTCACCAGCAACCTCATGACCACACGGCCGTGAAGTCCGTAGCGCACAGCGGCGCTCGGATAGATTGGCGCCACGTAGCGCGCAAGGGTCAGTGCCAACGGCGCGCCGACCTGCCCGATCCGCCCATGCCGCACCGGCGAGCCCTGCGTGTGTTGGGCGGGCCCTGCGCTCGGCGCCGGTTCGGGCAATATGTGCGGGCGGAACGGCGGAGGCGGCTGCGGCAGCGTGACCTGGATCCGGGCGAGCTTCGGTTTCGAGGGCAGCCGCTCGGGCGTCGCCAGCAGCGGTAACTGTGGCTGCACGACCCAGATGATGCGCACGGGCGGCGCGGCGATGCGGTCGAAAGTATTGATGCTCGGGGCGAGGGCGCGCGCGAGGAAATAGATCAATCCGAGATGTACCGCGGCCACCAGAACGGCCGCAACCGCACGAGAGCGTCGCCCCGAGGCAACCATGGCGCCATCTATTGCACGCATCTTTGAGCGTTTTCCCGCCCCGCTGACCGCGCGGCAGCAAGGGTCTGAAAACAAATCCCCGAATCTGACAGCCGCACGCACCTGGCGCAGTGTGCAGAAGGATTGCGGGGAGCGTGAGCAACAGAGCGCGGCGCGAAGATTCCGACGTTCCGTCCATCAGGGCGCCTGGCGCCGAGCCGGCGCCGGACACCGTGTTCCATTCCTACGGACAGCACCCCACGACGAAGGGGCTCGGGCCGATCGGCAGGAGCGCCAGCGCGCACGAGCGGGGATCTTGCGTGCATGATGCGTCGGCCGTCACGACCTCCGGAGTGCCGCCGGGGATGTTAAGCCAGAACATCTGAGCACGCCAGGCGACACCCGGGGAGGAACGTCGGGAGAAAATCGAGCGGCTGCGGGCGACGCGCGCGACACCCACGCACGTCCTGCTCCTCGGCGCGACCCCGCCGCATCCCGAGACATCGGCGCCGGCATCCAGCCTCGCCGCGCCCCCGGCGCTCAACTCTTAGACGGTCCGACCCCGCCGCCAGGCACTGCGGTCTCGGCAGCCTTGAAACCGATCTTGGCATGCGTACCGTCGCAGAACGGTTTGTTCTTCGAGGCTCCGCATCGGCACAGGTAGAACGGACGCTTGACCACGGCAAACTTCGCGCCGCTCGTGTCGACGGCCGTCACATCCTCTCCCTCGACCTGGTAGGGACCATTCTGCAGAACTTTGATCGTTGTCATTCACGTACTCCCGGTCATTCGCCGGCGCTCCGGCGTCTCTGCGACAGAAATTCACACGGCTCGCCGGTGGCGCGGATCTCCCCCCATCGCATCCGGAGCGGTCCACGCCGCGTGCCGTCATTGTACGCGCGTCGCTTCATCTTGCTCTCTCGCGCGGCTCAGTGCCGCCCGCGTCAAGAAGCAGAGACCGCCGCGGCGATCCGCCGATAGCCCCTGGGCCGGAAGAACAGAATTCCGGCGGCCAGGCCGCCGATGCCGACGATCCGGGTGGTCATGTCGAACGTCGTGATCGCGTAGATCCCCAGCGTCATCAGCATGATCGCGCTGAGCGCGGGTGCCGCCCCGTATTTCAGGAATGTGCCGAGGGACTCCCGGTAGCTGGACCGGTAGAGCCAGGCGCAAACCAGTCCCGCGAGGCCGTAATAATAGGAGACCTGCACGGCGATCGCATTCACCGAATCCGCCAGAATCGAGGCAATCGACGGCATGAGGCTCGAGGCGAAGATCGCTACGAGTCCGACCGCAAGCAGCAGGTACATCGTGCGCACCGGCGTGACGGTGCGCGCGTGCACCTGGCCGAAGTAGCCCGGCAGCGCGCGGTCGCGCCCCATGGCGAACAGGGTGCGCGAGAACTGCAACATCGTCGTCTCGAGAGTGGCGATGCTGGAGAGAATCAATGCCAGCGCGGCGGCATAGCCGCCGACCTTCCCCAGGCCCGCGGCGACCGCGACCTGATAGATCAGGTTGTCGGAGAACCCGGACGACTCGCGCACCGAAAACAGCATCAGCGTCGCCGCCGTGAACGCCACGAACGATGCAATCGTCACGAACACGCTGAGAAAGCCGCCCTCGCCGGCCGCATTCGGGCGGTCGTTGCGGGTCTCCTCCGAAAGATTCGCGGTGACGTCCCACCCCCAATAGAGGAAGACGACGATCAGCGCCGAGGACGCGAAGCTCGCCCGCGAATAATGCACGCCGAACCAACTCCAAGAGAATGGATTGATCCCGTGTCCGCCCGCGGTTCGCAGGAAGGCGGCGATGCAGATCGCGAACAGGATCGACAGCTCGATCGAGCTCATGACCACCTGCACCCGGCTGGTGATCTCGATCCCGGCGATCAAGACCAGCCCGATGCCCACGAACCAGATCGCGCCGATGCCGGTCGTGAGCAGCACGTGGCCGGCGAGCGCCGGTGCGACCAGATCGATCGTCGCGGTGCCGAGCGGCACACTGCCGGTGACCATGAACACCATCGATGCGATCAGGAGCGCCCAGCCCGAGAAGTACCCGGGCAGCTTGCCGAAGCCGATCTTGGTCCACTCATAGGCGGCGCCGGCGTTGGCGAATTTCTCGTTGAGACCTTTGTAGGCGAGCGCGATACCGAGCATCGGCAGCGCGAAAATCAGCACCGCGTTGGGTGAGAAATCGCCCGCCGTGGCCAATAGGCCGGAGATCGCCACCGCGATCGAAAATCCGGGCGCGCTGCCGGCCACCCCCATGATGATCGACTCGAAGAACGAGAGTGAGTCGGCCTTCAGCTTGTCGCTCATGTGCGCCCCGGCGCCGGGCGATCGCGATGCCGCGTCGGATCCCGATCCGCCTACCAGCGCGCGTGCACGTGCTCGCGGATACGGCGGTCGTAGATGTCGCGTACCGCGCCCATCTGCGCTTCCGTCAGCTCCCGCAGCGCCGATGCCGCACAGTTATCCGCCACTTGTGCCGGATTTTTCGCCCCCGGGATGATGGTGGACACGCCATCGAACATCAGAATCCACCGCAGCGCCAGCTGCGCGAGCGTCGCTCCCGTCGGCACCAGGGATCTGAGCTCATCGACCGCTTCGAGCCCGACGGGAAACGGCACGCCGGAGAAGGTCTCGCCCACATCGAATGCTTCCCCGTGGCGATTGAAAGCGCGGTGATCGTCCGCGGCGAAGGTCGAGCCGGCGGTGAGCTTGCCCGTGAGCATGCCGGACGCCAGCGGCACGCGAATGATCGTCGCGACGCCGCGGCGTGCCGCTTCGGCGAGAAAGCGCTCCGCGGGACGCTGCCGAAACATGTTGAAAATGATCTGTACGGACTCGACGCGCGGGAACTCGATCGCCTTCAGCGCCTCCTCGACTCGCTCCACGCTGACCCCGTAATGCTGGATCTTGCCCGCCTTCACCAGCTCATCCATGACCGCGAAGATCTCCGGCCGGTAATACGCCTCGGTCGGGGGACAGTGCAGCTGAACGAGCTCGAGGGACTCGACCCCGATGTTCCGCAGCGAGCGCTCGACGAACGCCGTGAGGTTCTCCCTGTTGTATCCGGATGCGCGCTGCTCGCTGAGACGCCGTCCGGCCTTGGTGGCGACATGGAACGGCGTCTTCGTTTCGCGGCGCAGCCGCTGCAGCAGCCGCTCGGAGCGCCCGTCGCCGTAAACGTCGGCCGTGTCGAAGAAGTTGACCCCCAGGTCGAGGGCCCGCTTCATCGCCGCGATCGATTGCTCGTCGTCGACGGTTCCCCACGCCCCCCCGACTGCCCAGGCGCCAAAGCTGATTTCCGAGACATCCCAGCCGATCCGGCCGAACTTGCGGTACTTCACTCGCCTCTCCGATTCCCAGGTACGCTGCCGCGGCACCCAATGTCCGCGGGAATCGGAGATTCTATGCGCATCCCGTGCCGAGACGGAATGCGCGTCTCGCGGCATTCGGCGGACCGGTGCCGGCGAGGGTGCCCACCGGGCCCGCCCGAGCGCCGCTGCAGATTCGCGGCGTCCCGGGCAGCGGCGCCCGCCTCGGCTCACTCGACCTGCGCGCGCGCCCGCGGATTATCGAGCGTCAATTCCTCGACCGGTTCGCCCTCGCCCTGCGGATCGCGCTCCGACTCGTCCCGGGTATCCTCCCAGGATTCCTCGGCCAGCCGCAGCGGCGCGAGCGGCACGGTCCAGTCCTCCGGGGACATCTGGGTCTCGGAATAGCCCAGATCATCGATCTCTACATCGTCGACCGGCCCGGTCCAATCTTCGGGCGGCTCGGCCAGGCTCAGCGGCAGCGTCTCCCACGCGGCCGCATCGACTTCATCGATGTCGCCATCGTAGGTCTGAAGCTCGACGGTCTTCGTATGCTCGTCCTGGGCCGTGACCTGGAAGAGCTCGCCCTTGTCCCAGCGCAGATACCATTGGCCGATCTGCGGTCGGCCCACACCCGTGTTCATGAATCACTCCCGCACCATCCACCATCCTTTGACGATGCGGTACACACCGTGCAGTTGAAATGCCGGAAAATACGCACCCCCCCGCCCTCTCCGGTCGCCGGGGCGGTACGCCTCGCGGCGTCGCGCATTCACGGCCATCGGGTACTCGGGACATCTCGGGCAAGGACGCTTTATGCGCGCACGGACTCCGGCGGCCGGAATATTCCTCCGCGCCCGGACGGCTGAGGCTGCGCGCCATGCCGGGCCCGCCTCACGGGCGGGCGGGCCCCGGCGCCGGCCGATGCGCCGCTAGTGTCCGCCCACCGTCAGGAAGCGATAGACGATGATGTTTTGATAGAGCTGGCCCGGGCGCAGCACCGCCGAGCCGAAATTCGGATGATTCGGCGCATCGGGGAAGCGCTGCGGCTCGAGCACGAAGCCGTCGCTCTGCCGATAGATGTGCCCCGAGGTGCCCACCACCGTGCCGTTGAGATAATTGCCCGTATAGAACTGCAGACCGGGCTGGGTGGAGTACAGCTCGATCTCCCGCCCCGACGCCGGATCGACCACCCGCGCCACCAGACGGGGCCGGGCCACGGCCTTGCGGCTGATCACCCAGTTCATGTCGTAGCCGCGGCCGATCACCAACTGGTGCGAATGCCCGTCGCGGATGTCGCGCCCGATGGTTTTCAGCTTGAGGAAATCGTACGGCGTGCCGATGACCGACACGATCTTACCGGTCGGGATCTGCGTGGCGTTCACCGGGGTCATCTCGCGGCCGGCGATCATGATCCGCTCGTTGAGGATGCTTCCGGAGCCCTCGCCGGAAAGATTCCAATAGGTATGGTTGCTGATGTTGACGATGGTGGGCGCGTTCGTCGTGGCCCGATAATGGATTCTCAGGCGATTGTTGTCATTGAGTGAATAGGTCGCGGTCACGGTCAGCCGACCCGGATAGCCCTGATCCCCGTTCGGGCTGATCAGACGCATGGTCACGCTGGCGTTGCGCCCCTGATGGATCGCGGTGATGTGCCAGATGTGCCGATCGAAGCCGATCAGACCCCCGTGCAGGGAATTCGGCCCGTCGTTGATCGTGAGTTGATACTTGTGTCCGTCCAGGGTGAACCGGCCGTTGGCGATGCGGTTGGCATAGCGGCCGACCGAGGCGCCGAAATACGCATCGCCCTTGCTGAGGTAGCCGGCGAGATTCGCGTAGCCGAGCGCGACGTCGGTCAGATGACCGTTCCGGTCCGGAGTGATGATCGACTGCACGCGCGCCCCGTAGGTGATCAGGCGCACGGTGATCCCGTGAGCGTTGTGCAGCGTCACCGCGTAGACCGGCCGGCCGTCCGGCATGTGGCCGAACACCGAGCGGACCGCGGTAGCGGCCGGCGCGGCGCCGATCCCGAGGAACGTGAGGGCGCCGAGCGTGGCCACGGCGCAAACAAGGCGATTCTTCTTCACTGACTGCTCTCCAATTGACAAAGGATCTCCCCCGAGATCTCAGAGCACCGTTCGCCTGTGGGTGCCGGGCCGCCGAGTCGGCCCGCTCCGGCGCGCAGCGCCGGCTGGGCGATCAATTCTCAGACAAATAAAGGTACACGCCCGGGGCGCAACATGCCAGAGGGCCGGGCGCGATCGCTCCCCACGGTCCGTTCCCGGCGAACTGGCCGCGTCCGTCCCTTCAGCCCCGGATCGCGCCGGCCTGCAACGCCGCAATCCGCTCCTCGATCGGCGGATGGCTCATGAACAGGCGCCGCAACGGGCCCCGTCCGACATCGCCGCGGATGCCGAAAGCGCGCATCTGCCCGGGCAGCGCCACCGCCGGACCGGCTTGCAGCGCCCGCAGCGCCGCGATCATGTTGCCCGTGCCGGCCAGCGCCGCACCGCCGGCATCGGCGCGGTACTCGCGCCGCCGCGAGAACGCCATGACGATAATGGTGGCCAGCACCCCGAATACGATCTCCAGCGCGATCACGATCAGAAAATAGAACACTCCGCCGCCGCGCTCCTCCCGCCGGTTTCCCATCGCACCATCGATCGCCGAGCCGATGACGCGCGCGAGAAAGATCACGAACGTATTCAGCACGCCCTGAAGCAATGCCAGGGTGATCATGTCGCCGTTGGCGACGTGGGTCATCTCGTGCCCGAGCACCGCATCGAGTTCCTCGGGCATCATGGTCTCGGCGAGCGCGCTGCTGACCGCAACCAGGGCATGTTGGCGCCGCGCCCCGGTGGCGAAAGCGTTCATGACCGGAGATTCGAACACGCCCACCTCGGGCATCGTCAGGCCGAGACGCTGCGCGTGACGCTGTACGACGCTCAGCAGGCGGCTCTCCAGCGCGCTCTGAGGCGGGCCGATCCGCCGCACACCCATCGAGCGGATGGCCAGCCACTTCGAAAGCGCGAGCGACACGAACGCCCCCCCGAAGCCGAATACGGCGCTCAACGCCAGCACCCCCCCGAGGCTCAGTCCGTAGGCCGGCAGAAAACGATCGAGCCCGAGCAGCTCGATCACGGCTGTGATCACCACCAGGATGGCGAAGTTGACGGCGACGAACCAGACGATGCGCTTCATGATTGCCCCATCGATCAGACACGAGCAGCGTATTCGCCCGTGCGCGTCCGCGGCGATACGGACAGATACGGAGCCTCGAATGCCGTCACGACGCACAGCGGGTCGGTGCAGGTCGATTCCAGGTTCAAAACGTCGGCAATGCCCTCATTGGTCTTCGAGGTGCTCATCGCCGGCGGAATGATGATCGCGCTCGAGCCGCGACTGTCGGCCGATGAGCTTGGCGAGCTCCGTCAGCGACTCGGCCACCGCCGGCAGCACATCGTCGAGCGAGATCAGGCCAATGAGCTTGCCGCGCGCGTCGACGACCGGCGCCCGGCGCACGCCCCTGTGCCTGAGGCGGTTGATACCTTGCGCAAGCGAGCACGACTCCTCGAGCACGAGCGGATTGGGAGTCATGGCCTCCCCGGTGGTCAGCGAGAAAACATCGGCGCGGCGTGACATCTCGGCGCGCACCACATCGCGATCGGTCACGATGCCGACCGGCCGCCCCGCGGCGGCGCCCCCGCCGACCACGACGACCGCGCCGACGTGCCGCCGGTGCATCTCGCGCACGGCCTCGAGCAGCGGCTCGTCGCTCGAAACACAATACGCCTCGCGCGTACACAGATCGCCGATCCGCATGACAGACCTCCGCGAGGACCAATCTTGCACCCACGCGTCAATCAACCTATCCGCACTGGTACGTATGGCGCGCCCACGCGCCTCGTGCCCCAATGTCCGCCGAGGTCCGCGACATGAGCATCGGTCGAATCTGCACCCGTGGGGCCGTCACCGTCCCAATCGGCGCGTCGCTCGAGGAAGCGGCGAGCAAGATGCTGGAACTCGGCGTCGGCGCGGTCATCGTGACCAACGGCAGCTTCGGTGAGCCGGCGGTTGCCGGCATTCTCACCGACCGCGACATCGTGCGGGCCCGTCTCGGGCATTCCGGCGCCCTGAGCGCGATAGGCGTGTCCACCGTCATGACGCGCGATCCGCTCGTGTTCGATGAGGACGAGACCTTGACCAACGCCCTGCGCGCGCTGCGCGCCCGCGATGTGCGCCGCGCGCCGGTTCTGGGGCGCGACGGGCGTCTCATCGGACTCGTCTCGAGCGACGATCTGCTGGCCGAGATCGCCGCCGAGCTCGGGGCGCTGGCGCAAGTGGTCGAGCGTCAAGGGCGCGGCCGGCAGCACTGAACGCGCCGGCTCGCGACGCCTCGCCGGCGGACGGCGCCCGATCGATAGAGCCGAGAATCAAGAATTCCCCACTGCGCGTATACGTTTTCCCCGGCATCGTGGCCGGCGCAGCGCGCCTATCGTGGCGATTCTCGAAATCGCAGCCATTCTGCCGGTCGGTTTATTGCGACCGGGTGAAAGCCCCCTGCCGCTGCAACCCTATGCATGGGCCTCATGAGGTCCGGAGCCAAGGCCTGGCGCATGAATTTGAGCCTGAAGATCGAATCCGATGCGGAGCTGACCGAAGCGCTGGTGACGAATGCCTTCGGCGACATGCCGAGCGAGCAATGGCTGAGCGCGCTGCTCTCGGCGCTGCCCACGCCCGCGGCCATTCTCGATGGGGCATTGGGCGTCGTGGTGGTCAATGCGACCCTTCGTGCTGTGCTGAAGCGTTCGGCCGATGGACCGGCGGACACGCACTGTCTGACGCTGCTCGGCATGGAGGGCTGGGACAGCGACCCGGAACTGCAACAGCTGCCGCTCGAAGTCGGTCGGAGCCTCAGCAGGCCCGTGCGGATACGGGGTTCGAACGGATCCCTGGCTTTGGCCGAGGTCACGCTGGCGCGTCTCGCGGCTCCCGTGGAACAGCCGTTGCATCTGCTCACGCTGCGCATGGCGCGGGATGCTTGGCACGCACCGCGCTCCCAGAAATCGATCGCCTTCGGCGCGAAGACTCCAATGCGATCGCGACCCGTGACGGATCTGTCCGGCCGATCACTGCCCCTCTCGCTGGTGCTGCCGGCTGCGCAACGCGGCGGCGGCGCTCAACGTCTGTTGGAGCGGGTCAGGGCCGCCATTCGCCGCGACCTGCGAGCCGGCTCGGGCCACACCTATATCGTTCCCGTGCCGTATGCGCTGCTGGATGACACCGAGCGCGCGGCGGCATTTCTGGCCGCGTGCCGCAAACTGCGCGTGGCGGTGCGCGAGCGTCTGATCTTGATGCTCGATGAGCCGCCCCCGGATCTGGCGCATGAGAGTCTGGTCGCGATGCTCGAGTCGCTACGCCCCCTCGCGCAGAAACTCGCGCTGTCCCTCGGATCGCTCGCCGCGCTCTCGCCGCGGCTCGAGACTCTGGGACTGGGTCTGATGGCGCTGCCGGCCGACGGTCTCGCCGACGGCTTCCGCACCGATCCGCTCCAGCTGCGCCGGCGATGCGACGCGTTGCGCGCCGCGGGCATCGCCCTGCTCAGCCGCGAGTGCGCCACGGACGCCGACACGGACTTTGCGCGCCGGCTGCACCTGGACTTCCTGTGTCATTGCGGCGATCCGCGGCGCCTGCCCCGGTCACGGCTCTTCGCGCTCTCGGGTGTCGAGGGATGCAGTGATCAGGTACCGGCCCTGCCGCATACGGCGATCATCGAGGCCACTGACAGCGGCATCGTGTATGTCGATGCGACGCACCCGGATCAGCCGATCGTGCGCGTCAACCCCGCGCTGCTGGCGATCACCGGGTACGCCGAGCACGAAGTGCTCGGGCGAAACTGTCGCTTCCTGCAAGGACCGGACACGGACCCCGCGGCCGTGGCACGGATCGGCGCGGCGCTGCGCTCGGGCGAGCCGGTGCGCTGCGAGCTGCTCAATTACCGCAAGGACGGTACGCCGTTCTGGAATCAGGTGGCCATCTCCCCGGTGCGCGATACCGACGGACGGATCGTCGCCTTCGCCGGCACGCTGACCGACGTCACTCTGCGGCGCAAGACGCAAGAGGCGCACGATCAGTTCGTCCAGATGCTCGATGGGATCGCCGACACCGTACCCGGCTTCATCTACCAGCTCACCCGCTACGCCGACGGACGCCTGGCGTTTACCTACCTCGGGCGCTCGGCGGCGCGCCTGTTCGGCTTCGACCCCGACGCGCCGCTCGAGCCGCACGAGCTGTTCGCCCTGACGCTGCCGCCGGACCGCCCACGAGTGATGCAGAGCTTGCGGCGCTCCGCCGAAACGCTCTCCAGCGTCGATCTGGAATTCGCCATCGACAGGCCCGACGGCGAGCCGCGCTGGCTGCGCTCGCGCGCCCGGCCGGTGCGGCGTGCGAACGGCGACATCGTCTGGAACGGGGTGACGCTGGACGTCACGCCGGAGAAGACCGCCCGAGCGGAGCTGAATTACCTGCGCGACCACGATCCGCTCACCCGGCTGCCGAACGCGCAGAAATTCCACGCCGAGCTGGCCGACTATCTGCACGACGCGCGCGCGAGCGGCCGGTCCGCGACGCTGTTCATGATCGACTTCGTTCGCTTTCACGAAATCAACGACACCTACGGCATCGCCAAAGGCGATCAGATCCTCACGCTGATCGCCGCGCGGCTGCACACCGCTTTTCCGGCCGGCAGCCGCTTCTACCGGCTGCAGGCGGATCAATTCGCCGCGCTCGGTATGGGAGCCGAGTCCGAGGACGGCGCGCGGCAGACGGCCGCCGCCGCCGCAGCCATTCTCTCGACACCCTTCTCTTTCGCCGATGGATCAATCAATCTCTCGGCACGAATCGGGCTGTGCTTCGACACGGCCGATCCGCCGGCCTCAGCGGGAGCGCGCAGCGCCACGGAATTCGCCCAACACGCCGACATCGCACTGCACGTCTGCAAACGCGCGGCACGGCCGGGCATCAGCCTCTACAGCAGCGATATCGACGATCAACTGCGCACGCAGGTCATCGTCAAGCAGTCCCTGCGCGGCGCGATCGAGCGAGGCGAATTCGAGCTGTACTACCAGCCGATCGTGCAGCTGCACACCGGGCGCGTGCTCGGGGCCGAGGCGCTGGTGCGCTGGAACCACCCGCTGTTCGGAATACAGACTCCCGAGAGCTTCATCCCGATCGCCGAGGAATC
>JAJYFU010000001.1:53255-85224 GCA_021790795.1 Pseudomonadota bacterium | reverse complement strand
GCTCGTCAGAGCGAACACGTCGACGATCTTTCTCGAGTCGCCCGGTTCACAGACCTTCGAGATCCAGGATGTGCCGGCCCTCATCGAGCTGGCCGGCCGGCGCGGCATCAAGACAATCATCGACAATACCTGGGCCACCCCGCTGTTCTTTTCTCCCCACGAGCACGGCTGCGATTTGGCGGTGGAAGCCGGAACCAAGTACCTGAGCGGGCATTCCGATCTGCTCCTGGGACTGGTGAGCGCGCGCGCCGAGGCATGGCCGGCTCTGAAGAAAACCCATCAAAGCATGGCCATGCTGCCCGGACCCGAGGACTGCGCCCTCGCCCTGCGGGGAATGCGCACCCTGCACATCCGACTCAAGGAGGCGCAGACCCGGGGTCTGGAGATGGCGCGCTGGCTGCAGGCGCAGCCGGAGGTGGCGACCCTCCTGCATCCCGCCTTCCCGTCCTGCCCGGGCCACGAGTACTGGCGGCGCGACTTCCAGGGCTCCACCGGCGTGTTCTCCGTCATTCTGCGTCCGGGATTCAGCCGGGGGAGTCTCGCCGATATGCTCGATCACCTGTCGATCTTCGGCATGGGCTATTCCTGGGGCGGCTTCGAGAGCCTCATCGTCCCGTTCGACTGCCGCGGGTACCGAACCGCGACCCGCTGGAATCCCGGTGGTTTCGCCCTGCGGCTGCAGATCGGGCTCGAGGAGCCCGACGACTTGAAAGCGGATCTGCGCGCGGGCCTGGACAGGCTATCGACCCGCGGAACATCAGCCGCGGACGGCTGACTGCGCGCGCGTCGCGTCCGGCTGGAGCCAGACCTGATGCCGTCGCGCTACGCGCCGGACTCTCCCTCGGACCACGCGCGTCAATGGCGCGTGTCTGCCACTCGATGTAGCCTCGGAAACTGATCCTCGAGAGGGAAGCCTCCTGTGCTCGCAGTGGCGCTCTATGTGTTGGTCGTCACCGCGCTCCTGAGCGCCGGGGCGTGGCTTGCCGAACGGATCATGGCGAGCCTCCGTTGGCCGCGTCGCGGAGTCTGGTTGGCGGCACTGGCGCTCGCGATCGTGGTGCCGGCATGGCGTCTTCCCGGTGCGCTGCCCGGCCTGTCCCCCACCCAGCTGATGGCGCCCGCGACCGCACGCCCGCGGCAAGCCGTGACACCACTCGTCCCGGGCGCATCACGCGCGCCGCATCGCTTCTGGACCGCTGCAACTTACGAACATGTGTTGCTGGGATTCTTGGTCGGCTGGGGCGTGCTGACGGCCCTACTGATCGGGCGATTGATCGCAGCGCAGATCGCATTACGGCATCGCGCCCGCCACTGGACTGTCGCCGAGGCCGACGGAATCGCCTTCGCCGTATCCGAGGATCTCGGTCCCGCGGTGCTCGGCTGCCGACATCCCCGAATCGTGATTCCGCGCTGGGTGCTCTCGACGCCTGCGCCGGGACGCCACGCGGCGCTGGTTCACGGACACGAGCATCTTTGCGCGCACGACGGGCAATGTCTCCTGGCCGCACGCTTGCTGGTCGCACTTCTGCCCTGGAATCTCCCCCTGTGGTGGTTGTGGCGGCGGCTCAGCCTGGCGATCGAAGTCGACTGTGATGCGCGAGTCGTACGGCGTGGGATTTCACCCGCCCGGTACGGCGAGGCGCTGTCGGCACTCGTTGCCCGCGCGGTGCCGGTACCGCGGCCGCCCGTCGGGGTGTTCGAGGGCTGCGCGCAGCTGGGTCCGCGGATCCGGATCCTCGGGGCTCGGCCGCGGCCGAGGTCCCGCTGGGCCGCGCTGCCGCTGTGTGCACTCACGGGGTTGGCCGGGCTGACCGCGGCGACGTTCCCTGCGCCACCGATCGATGCACGGATGGGAGCACGCAACCAGGCGCGCCGGACCGAGCTGCAATGGGCAGCGCAGCGAGCCCAGGACGCTCGCGCCGTTCGCCGCCTGCTCGCGAGCCGACGGCCGGATGCGCTGGCCGCGGCGGCGGTCGTAGATGCGCAACCGACATTCAACATGCGGTACGTACACGGCGAACTCGAAGCGCGGACGAGCGTGCGCTCGGGCGCAGTTGAGCCGCTCGCGTGGCTTCGGCAAGCCGTCACCGATGCGCCGAGCCGGCCGGCATTGCTGATACTCGAACGGTACTTCTGCCTGCAGCGGCTGGACCGCTGCGACCTTGCCGCCGTCGATGCGCGCCTGCGGTCGCTGGATCCGGACAACGGCACAGATTCGCTCGATACGCTGGCCGCGGCGGTCACTGCCAAGAATCGCGCCGGCATCGACGCGGCGCTCGCCGCCATCGGACACACCAATCGCGTCGACACGTACGGCACGCAGTTGTTCGCCCGCCTCGCCGACACCCTGCATCGGATCGGCGCCGAGAGGCTCTCGATGGCGTACGCGCAGGTCGAGGATATTCGGGATCAACTGATCATGGATGGCCTCTTCGCATTCGATGAAGCATGCGGTCGCAACGTTGAGCGTCTGTCGGCCCGGCGTGTCTCCCTCTGCCGCAATGCGAGCCTGGCGTTCGAGCGCGGCGATACCTTCTCGGGCAGCGAAGTCGGCAGCGGCATCGCCATGCGGCTGTGGCCGGCCGGCACGCCGGAGCATCGTCAAGCCGCACGCCTGCACCGCCGCCTGGATTTCATGGAAGAGCAGTCCAGCCACTTGATGTGGCCGCCCGGTCACGAGTTGCAAACGCTGCTGGCGCTGTACGACGGCGCCGTCTGGAGGCAGATCATCCGCTGGTCCCTGCAATACCCCAGCGAGCAGGATGTGTTGCGCGCCCAGCTGGTCCACGCGGGATTGCCAGTCAGTCCACCCCCCGGCTGGAAAGATCCCTACGACACGAGATGACCGGCTCGCGCCCCCCCGGAAACGCGCCGCGCGCCTCCAGCGTCGCGGCGGCACGCGGCGACCCTCGAGCCACTTCACCGCGCGAACCGCACGCTGCGGACACTTTCGGGTCAAACCGCCATCAATTCCGGCCGGAATGACCGAAGCCGCCGGCGCCGCGCGTGCTGGCCTCGAACGAGTCGACGACCTCCAGCGCCACCTGCACTACCGGAACGATCACCAGCTGGGCGATGCGTTCCCCGGGCCGCATGACGAACGACTCGCCGCCCCGGTTCCAACACGACACCATCAACTGGCCCTGATAGTCCGAGTCGATCAGACCGACCAGGTTGCCGAGCACGACGCCGTGCTTGTGACCGAGGCCGGAGCGCGGCAGGATCACGGCCGCCAGGGTCGGATCCTCGATGTGGATGGCGAGCCCGGTCGGCACGAGCTCGGCCCGGCCGGGCGCGAGCGTCAATGGCCCATCCAGGCAGGCGCGCAGATCCATCCCGGCCGAGCCCGCAGTCGCATAGGCCGGCAGCGGAAACTCGTTCCCCAACCGAGGATCGAGAATGCGCACCTTCAGCGGGTGCGCCGCGCGGGCCGGGCCGCTCAAGCCTGCGCCTTCCCGCGCGCGTTCGCGTCCGCGGACGCCTCGTACGATTCCGCGATCAGCCGCACGAGCTCGCGCGCCAATTGCAGCTTCGGCCCGTTGCCCAAGTCTCGGCGTGCGGCGCGCCAGAGGACGATCAGGTGGTTGTCCTCGCAGTCGAATCCCTTGGTGTGGCCGACTTCGTTGGCGGCGATCATGTCGAGATTCTTCTTCAGCAGCTTGGCGCGCGCGTTCTGCTCCACCGATTCGGTCTCGGCCGCGAACCCGACGACGAAAGGCCGATGCGGGCGAGAAGCGACGCTGGCGAGCACGTCGACGGTACGTTCCATATCCAGCTGGAGGCGCTCGGAGTGCTTCTTGATCTTCTGTTCGGCGGGACGCGCCGGACGATAATCCGCCACTGCCGCCGTCGAGATGAAGATGTCCGCCTGATCGACCTCGCGCTGCACTACCACGAGCATTGCCTCGGCACTCTCGACGTCGACGCGCCGGACACCGGGCGGCGTCGCCAGCGCTACCGGCCCGCTCACCAGTACGACGTCTGCGCCGGCTTCACGGGCCGCCTGCGCAACCGCAAAGCCCATCTTCCCCGAGCTGCGGTTGCTGATGAATCGAACGGGATCGATGCGCTCGCGCGTCGGACCGGCGGTGATCAGCACCCGTCTGCCGCGCAGAGGACCCGAGCCGGGCAGAAGATCGAGCAGACGATCGGCGAGCTCGTCGGGCTCCAGCATGCGGCCCTCGCCCACCTCGCCGCAGGCCTGCTCGCCCTCGCCTGGCCCGAGGATGTGAACACCCCGCTGGCGCAGCCGTTCGACGTTCGCCACGGTGGCCGGGTTGGCCCACATGTGCCGGTTCATTGCCGGCGCAACGGCAATCGGCGCGGTGGTGGCGAGACACAACGTCGCCAGCAGGTCGTCGGCGCGACCTCCCGCGAGCCGTGCCAGAAAATCGGCTGTGGCGGGCGCGACGAGCACCAGCTCCGCCCAGCGCGCCAGCTCGATGTGCCCCATGGCGGCCTCGGCCGCGCTGTCCCACAGGTCGGTACGCACGTTCCGCCCCGAAAGCGCCTGAAAAACGAGCGCAGAGACGAACTCGCGGGCCGCGGCGGTCATGACCACCTGCACGTCGGCGCCGCGCTCGCGCAGTCGGCGTACGAGCTCGGCGCTCTTGTACGCCGCGATGCCCCCGGTAACCCCCAGCAGGATGCGTTTGCCTTGCACCATGCGCCCGATTATCCGGCCCCGCTCCCCGGCGACGCAAACTCTGGGTGCAAGGCTGCGCATTTGTGCACGAACTGGCCGGCTATTCCCCTGGTCAATGCGGGGCGCCCGCCGCAGGATGGTCCTTCCTTCCCTTGAGGTCCGCCGATGCCCTCGACATCCACCGCGCGAGTTCTCGCCATCCGTGATTGGCCGCGCACCGAGCGCCCGCGCGAGAAGCTTCTCGAGCACGGCCCGCGCGCACTCTCGGACGCGGAATTGCTGGCGCTGCTGATCGGCTCCGGAACGCGCGGCTGCTCGGCAGTCGAGCTAGCCCGCAATCTGCTCGGGGATTTCGGCTCTCTACGCGCCTTGCTCGCGGCCGAACGCGTCCGCTGGACGCGCAAAGGCATCGGACCGGCGCGCTATGCAGTCGTCCAGGCGGCCGTCGAGCTCGCCCGCCGTCACCTGCACGAGGAATTGCGCTCCGGACAGCCGCTGACGACGCCACAGGCGACGTTCCGCTTCCTGCAGGCGCAACTGCGTGATCGCCCCTATGAAGTGTTCTGCTGCCTTCATCTCGACAACCGCCATCGCCTGATCGCCTTCGAGGAGCTGTTTCGCGGCACGGTCGACTGCGCTCAAGTGCACCCGCGCGAGGTGCTGCGCCAGGCGCTGCTGCACAATGCAGCCGCCGTGATTCTGGCGCACAATCACCCCTCGGGCGCAATCACGCCCAGCCCGGCGGACGAGGCGATCACGCGGCGGCTGAAGGCGGGCCTGTCTTTGATGGACATGCGGGTGCTGGACCACATCATCGTGGGCGGAACCCAGTGCTACTCCTTCGCCGAGCACGGGCTTCTGTGACAGTACGCTTGCCGCGGCGAGGGACTCCTGGTATAAAGCCCGGCTCCCGTGGGCGGGGAGTACCGCCCTCGACAAGTACTTGATTTTTAAGGTCGTTGCATATGTCGCGCGTCTGCGAGGTAACCGGCAAAGGGCCGGCCGTTGGAAATCGCGTCTCTCACGCGAACAACAAGAAGCGCCGCCGCTTCCTACCGAATCTGCATACCCAGCGATTCTGGCTGGAAGCCGAAAAGCGCTGGGTGTCATTGCGTGTCTCGGCGCATGGACTGCGCACGATCGAGAAGAAAGGCATCGACCAGGTCGTGGCCACCCTGCGCGCGCAGGGCATGAAGATCTGAGGACTCGGGAGCTGCATCATGCGTGATAAGATCAAGCTGCTTTCGTCCGCCGGCACCGGTCATTTCTACGTGACGACCAAGAACAAGCGCCTGCATCCGGACAAGCTGGAAGTGCGCAAGTTCGACCCCGTGGCGCGCAAGCACGTCGCCTACAAAGAAGCCAAGATCAAGTAATTCCGCTCGCCTGTCGAGCGGCGCTCGCCCCGAGCCGCATCAGGCGCGCGGCTCGATGCTGCGCAAATGGCGAAAGGCCGAGATCCAGGCCCCGAGCCAACCGAGGGCCATGCCGCCGCCGAACAGCAGCGCCAGCTCCCGGCCGCCGAGGCCGCGCAACACAAAGCCGCTGCCATAGAGTTCCGCGAGGCGTGCAGCCGGCCCGGAAAGCGCCAGAACCGCGCCTTCCAGAATGACCCACGCGAGCACCGCGCCGCCCAACCCATAGAGCGCGCCGGTGTACACGAACGGACGGCGGACGAACGAGTTCGAGCCTCCGACCAGCTTGGTCACCTCGATCTCGTCGCTGCGATTGAGGATCTCGAGACGGATCGTATTGCCCACCACGGCCAGCACGCCGACGCCGAGCAGGGCCGCCGCGAGCAATACGAGCCGCCGCACCACCGCGATGATGGCGTTGAACCGCATGACCCACTGAGTGTCGAGCTGGACCATATCCACCTCGGGCCAGGCCGCGAACTTGCGCCGCAACGCCTCGAGCGCCAAAGGACCGCTGGCACGGGGCCGTGGAACGACGCGCAGCACATTGGGCAACGGATTGCTCTTGAGCGCAGCGAGCGCCGCGCCGAAACCCGAATACTTGCGGAACTGGCGCAGCCCTTCGGCTGCGGAGATGACCGTCACGCTGGCCACGCCGGGCCGGGACCGGGCGACCGTGGCGAGCTGCTGCGCGCGGGACAACGTCACGCCATTCTTGAGATAAACCGTCATATCGACCGCGCGGCCGAAGCCGCCGGTCGCCGACTCGGCATTGCGCACGAGCAATCCGAGCGCGGCCGGCAGCGCCAGTGCAAGCCCGATCACCAACAGCGTGAGCATCGTAGCCAGGGGTGCGCGCGCCAGGCGGCCCAGGGCGCCGAGCAGTGCTTGCATTTGCCGACTGTTCAACACGTCGAGGCGCCCGCCGCTCAGCGGCTCGCAACCAGCGACGGCAGCGGGTCGGCGCTGCCGCCGGTGACCTCACCGCTGGTCAGGATGAGCTCGCGGCTGCCGAACTCACGCACGATGTGCACATCATGCGTGGCCACGAGCACGGTCACGCCGACTTCACTGAACCGTCTGAACAGCCGCATCACTTCCAGCGCCAGATCCGGATCGAGATTGCCGGTGGGCTCATCGGCCACGATCAGCGGCGGCTTGCCGACCACCGCGCGCGCAATTCCCACGCGCTGCTGCTCGCCGACCGACAGTTCCATGGGTAACATGCGCTCCTTGCCGAGCAGGCCCACTTGATCGAGCGCCGCGCGGACGCGCTTGTCGATGTCCTTGAACGGCGTTCCCGCCACCACCAGCGGCAGCGCGACGTTGTCGAACACCGGCCGGTCCGCCAGCAGCTTGTGATCCTGGAAGACCATGCCAAGCTGGCGGCGAAACGCCGGAATGTGCCGCGCGCCGAGCGCGCCGGTGTTCCGGCCGTTGATGCTCACGGTGCCGCGCGTCGGGCGCTCGAGCAGCGCAATCACCTTCAGCAGAGTGCTCTTGCCCGCTCCGGAACGGCCGGTGATGAACAGCAGCTCCCCGCGATCGACGAAGAAACTCACGTTGGTGAGCGCCTCGCGTCCGTTGGAATAGCGCTTACTGACCCGTTCGAGCCGGATCATCCGCCCTCCTGCCCGGCGGGTTCGCGCGGTTCCGAGACCAGCGCGGACGCGAAGGCTCGCGCGTCGAACTCGCCGAAATCCTCCGGTTGCTCGCCGATGCCGATGAAGCGGATGGGCAAGCCCAGCCGGCGCGCGATCGCGATCACGATCCCGCCCTTGGCGGTCCCATCGAGCTTGGTGATCGCGAGCCCGGTGACACCCACGGCCTCATGAAATTGTACCGCCTGCGCCAGAGCATTTTGTCCCTGGTTCGCGTCCAGCACCAGGAGCACCTCGTCCGGCGCGGCCGGATCGCCGCGCTGCAGCACGCGTTTAACTTTCTTCAACTCCTGCATCAGATGCGACTGACTGTGCAGGCGGCCGGCGGTATCGGCGATCATGACATCGACGCCGCGCGCCCGTGCCGATTGCAGCGCATCGAACACCACCGCCGCCGGATCGGCGCCCGCGTGTTGCGCCACGCAGCTCGAGCCGCTGCGCTCGGCCCAGACCGTCAGCTGCTCGATGGCCGCCGCGCGGAAAGTGTCTCCGGCCGCGAGCAGCACACTGCGGCCTTCCTCGCGCAAGCGACGGGCCAGCTTGCCGATCGTCGTGGTCTTGCCCGAACCGTTCACGCCGACGACCAGAATGGTGAACGGCTTGCGCTGCGGATCGATCACCAATGGCCGCGCGCATGGCGCCAGTATCTCTTCCACGGCCGTGCGCAGCGCCGCAATCAGCGCCTCGACGTCGGCCAGCTCCCTGCGAGCCAGGCGCTTGTTGAGCCCGGCGAGAATGGACTGTGTCGCCTCGACACCCACATCGGCGCTGAGTAATCGGGTCTCGAGCTCCTCGAGAAGCTCGGCGTCGATCTTGCGGCCGCGGAACAGGCTGGGCAGATCAAACGTGAGCCGGCCGCCACGCCCGAGGCGCTGCGTCAGGCGCTTGAGAAAGCCCTGGCGCTGCGCACCCCTTGGCGCGTCGTCTTTGGATTCGCGTCCGAACATGAGCGAGCGCTAGTGTATCGTAGCGCTCTGGTTCACAGGCTCGAAAGATCGCGTGAGCGGCCCGTCCCAAACGCATGCGCGCGGCGGCGCCGAACGCGTCCTGCGCATCATCAGCGGCGCGTGGCGCGGACGGCGGCTGCGATTCCCGCCGTCGCCGGCCATCCGTCCGACGCCCGACCGTGTCCGCGAGACGCTCTTCGACTGGCTCGCGGGCGCGGTCGTCGACGCACGCTGCCTCGATCTGTTCGCCGGCAGTGGGGCGCTTGGGCTCGAAGCGCTCTCCCGTGGAGCACAGCACGTCACTTTCGTCGAGCATGAACGAACCGCGGCACGCGCCATCGAGGCGTGCCTGGCGCAGTGGGATCGCGAACGGCGCTGCAACTGGCGCGTGGTGGCCGCCGACGCGCATGCGTTCCTCGCCGCGGCGGGTCACCCGTTCGACATCGTTTTCCTGGATCCGCCGTTCGGCTCCGGGATGCTGGGTCCCGTGACGGCACGGCTCGAGGACGGCGGCTGGCTCGCGCCCGGGGCGCGCATTTATGTCGAATGTCCCGCCGCCGATGTCCCGCCGGTACCGACAGCCTGGGCGCGCGCGCGCAGCAAGCGCTCGGGGCAGGTCGGGTATCATCTGTATCTGCGACACACGGGGAACGCCGCTGAATGAACCGTTATGCCGTCTACCCGGGAACCTTCGATCCGATCACCAACGGTCACCAGGACCTGGTGCGCCGCGCCGCAAGCATCTTCGAGCGGGTGATCGTCGCAATCGCGGCCAATCCCAACAAAGCGCCGATGTTCTCGCTGGACATGCGCGTGGACCTGGCGCGCCGCGTGCTCTGCGATCTGCCGAACGTCCAGGTACTCGGCTATTCGGGCCTGACGGTCGAGTTCGCGCGCAAACAGGGGGCGCGGGTCATCGTGCGCGGGCTGCGCGCGGTATCGGACTTCGAGTTCGAGTTCCAGCTCGCGAACATGAGTCGCCACCTCGAGCGTGACATCGAGACGGTTTTCCTGACGCCGCAGGAACAGTTCACGTTCATCTCATCGACGCTGGTCCGCGAGATCGCGGTGCTCGGCGGCGACGTCAGCGAGTTCGTCCATCCCATCGTCGAGGAAGAGCTCAAGAAGCGCCGCGAGACTTAGCGTCCTCACCGCTGGCACGTCGGGCAGAAATAGGTGGAGCGGCCCTGCCGCGTACTGCGTCGGATCGCCGTACCGCAGAGACGGCACGGCGCGCCGGCGCGCTCGTAGACGAACAGTTTCTTGCGGAAGTATCCCGGGGCGCCGTCGGCTCCGACGTAATCGCGCAGTGTCGTCCCGCCCGCGCGGATCGCCTGAGCAAGAACGGCGCGAATGGCCGCAACCAGGCGCCTCGCCTCGACCCGTGAAAGCCGGCCCGCGGCGCGGCCCGGGCGCACGCGGGCCCGGAACAGCGCCTCGTTGGCGTAGATATTCCCGACGCCGACGACCAGATGGCTGTTCATCAGCAACGGCTTGATCGCCAGCCGCCGGCCCCGCGAGATGCCCCAGAGATAGTCCGCATCGAACCGGGGATCGAACGGCTCGGGCGCCAGATCCCTGAGCAACCGGTGGCGTCCGGGGTCACCTTCCGTGAAGTGCAGACTGCCGAAGCGGCGCGGATCGTTGAAGCGCAAAACCTGGCCCGAGTCCAGCCGCACGTCGTACTGATCGTGGCGCGTGCGGGGCGCGTCGCCGCGCAGGACCCGCAACGAGCCCGACATGCCCAGATGCACGATCACCGTGCCGCGCTCCAGCACGATGAGCAGGTATTTGGCGCGCCGATCCGTCCCCACGATGCGCTGACCCGACAGCCGCCGCGCAAGCGAGCGGGGAACCGGCCAGCGCAGCCGCCGCTCGTACACATCGAGGGCCACGATCGTGCGCCCGGTTACGTGCGGCGCGATACCGCGACGCGTGGTCTCGACTTCGGGAAGTTCCGGCATGTCCGCCAGCGTAGCCGGCTGCTCGGAGTCCAGAAAGTCGGCGTCACGAGCAGGGACCTCGATAGTCAAGTTCACGATAAAGTTGTGAGGCGTCCCGGCCTTCCGGAATCTTAAGCTATGCCATTATGGACCGGGCCAGGGAACGCAGGCGCGGATTAGCACTCAAAGGGATCGAGTGCTAAGATTTCATCACAGCGAATGGGAGCATTGATGTCCACAAGCACCGCATTGATCGCCCGCCCCTGCGACCTCGCGGTCGTCGGCCCGATTGGCAGCGTCGACTCGTATGTCGAGCGCGTGAGCCGCATTCCCGTCCTCGATCGGGAGGCTGAGCGCGCCCTCGCCGAGCGCTTTCGCGAGCATGGCGATCTCGATGCCGCGCGCAAGCTCGTTCTGTCGCACTTGCGCTTCGTCGTACACATCGCCCGGGGCTATCGCGGCTATGGGCTGCCCTTCAGCGACCTGATCCAGGAAGGCAACGTCGGCTTGATGAAAGCGGTCAAGCGCTTCGACCCGACGCTGAACGTGCGCCTGGTGTCCTTTGCCGTTCACTGGATTCGGGCGGAGATCCATGAATACGTTCTGCGCAATTGGCGCCTGGTGAAGATCGCCACCACGAAAGCCCAGCGCAAGCTGTTCTTCAATCTGCGCCGTCTGAAGAAGAACCTCGCGTGGCTCAGCGTGGAAGAAACTGCGGCCGTGGCGCGCGACCTCGGCGTCAGCACGAGCGAGGTCACCGAGATGGAAAAGCGCCTGGCGGCGCACGATCTGGCGTTCGACCCGGCACCTGACGCGGACGAAGAGGAAGCCTACAGCCCGGCCGCATACCTGCCTTCTCCCGACGCTGACCCAGCCGATCAGGTCGAGGAAGCAGAATGGGAACGCGATTCCGCATCCCGCCTGCGCAACGCCCTCGAACGGCTCGACGCGCGCAGCCGCGACATCGTCGAGCGCCGCTGGATCCGTGAGGACAAGGCGACGCTGCATGAGCTGGCGGGGGAATACGGCGTTTCGGCTGAGCGCATCCGGCAGATCGAGGCCACCGCACTCGGGAAGCTGCGCGGCCTGATGACCCCCGAAGCGGCTGCGGCCTGATCGCGGGCTAGGAGGCCGCGGCCTGGACGGCCGCCGCCACTCGCTCGTGAACGCTCTTTTCCAGCGGTCCGGGCACGAGAGCGTCGTCCTCCGCCAGATCCGCCAGCGTCTGTGCCGCGGCCATGAGCATCGCGTCCGTGAAGCGTGTGGCCTTGGCGGCAAGCGCCCCCTTGAAGAGGCCGGGGAACGCCAGGACGTTGTTGATCCCTTTGCCGTCGGCGGCGAAGGCCGCGCCATGCTCGCGCGCCAGGTTCGGCTCGATCTCCGGATCGGGATTGGACAGCGCGAGAATCACCTGCCCCGGCCTGACCCACTCGGGTCGGATGAGGCCCCTGACGCCCGTGGTCGCGACCACGATGTCGGCCTGCTGCATGATCGACTCCGGGGTCGCTCCTTCGGCCCCGAGCGTCTTGATGCGCGCCAGCGCCTGCGGATTGCGGTCCGCGCCCAGCACCCGATTGACGCCATAGGCCCGCAGCAGGCGCACGATACCCGTACCGGCCGCTCCGAGGCCGAGCTGGCCCACGGTGCTTTCAGGCAGGCTGCGCCGGGCGCGCCGCGCCGCATTGATCAGCGCGGCGAGCGCAACCACCGCGGTCCCGTGCTGGTCGTCGTGCAAGACCGGCTTGCCGAGGCGCTCGCGCAGCCGGGACTCGATTTCGAAGCACTCGGGAGCGGCGAAGTCCTCGAGCTGGATCGCACCGAAGGACAAATGAATTCCGCAGATCAGCTCGACGACTTTCTCCGGCTGGGTCTGCTCGAGCAGGATCGGCACGGCCGAGAGCCCCACCAGATCGGCGAACAGCGCCGCCTTGCCCTCCATCACCGGCAAGCCGGCCAGCGGCCCGATGTTGCCGAGGCCGAGAATCGCCGTGCCGTTGGTGATCACCGCCACGGTGCTGTCGATGCTGGTGTACTCGTGCGCCAGTTGCGGGTCCTGCTGAATCGCCAGGCACACCCGCGCAACCCCGGGCGTATAGATGTCGCGCAGTATCTGCAGCGTGTTGATCGGCAGACTAGCCACGGTACGGATCTTGCCGCCGCGATGGCGGTTGAATACCCGATCGGATTTGCCGATGAAACGGGCATTGGGCAACTGGTCGATACGCTCGTAGAAACTGGGGTCGGCCTCCTCGTCCATCTCCAGCGTGATTTCCCAGAGCGTCTTGCCTTCCACGCGCCGCACCGCGGTCAAGTGCTGGATGGTCAGGCCCGCCTCGGCGATGACCTGCAGCACTTTGGCGAGGCTGCCGGGCTGATGAACGGTCTCGACAATCAAAATCTCGGGTATCTTCATGATCGTGGCTATACGCTCGGATAAAGCGGTGACGCCACTATAAGCGTGCCGGCTGAAAGAGTGCTGAAACGATTCGATGCGGCCTTGGCTCTCGCTGTTGCTTCTCACACTGGTGACCCTGGTGCTGCCCTGGGACGGGGTCCGTTACGCGCGCCAGATGGAAGCCGGGCTGCGCCGCAGCGAGCGGCTGGACCTGAGCTCGCTCGCACACACCCTGGCCGCCTCGCTCGCGGGCCGTACGTCCCTGATCTACCGATTTGGGGCCGAAGCGCGGCACCCCGGACCCTACACACTGACACCGGTTCCGCTGCCGGCGCCGATCGACTTCGACGCCTATCCGGAGGGCTGGCCGCCGACTCGCCCGTGGCGCCGCTACGGCAGCGGCATACGTCACTTCGACATTCTCACCGGCGTCGGCGATCGAATGCTGTATGTGCTGCTGCGCATCTCAGATCCCCACCCCGTGTTCGATACGCCGCTCGCCAACCCGCTCGATCGCGCCGCCATGGGCGATCGCATCTGGATCGGCTTCGGTGGACCGCAGGGACGGTCACACTCGGAGTTCCTGCCGCTCGAGGGTCCGGGACCCCTGGTCGCTGACCGTATCGTCACAGGGGAATACGGCCAACAGCGGGCGATCCTGGATCCACGCATCGTCGGCGCACTGCAACTGGAACCGGGCGGCTACGACGTCGAGTTCGTGATGCCGCTATCGATGATCGGCGGACCCTTCGGCGTGCTGATCGACGATCGCGCGCGCCGCGGGGCGAGCCCGTTCGTCTACGGGATGCTGAACCGGCATGACCTGCGCCCGCGAGGCGGACTGGTTCTGGCTTCGGCGGCACTGCCGGCCCGCCTGCACCGTCTGCTGCGGCCCGGACTGCGTCTTTCGGTGACCTCGCCCTCCGGCGCGCTGCTGACCCAGGCGGCCCAACCGATCGTGCCGGACATTCCGGCACCGCACGCCGGCATGCTCACCCTCCTGTTCCGCCGGCTGGCCGACGCGGACCACAACGCGCCCATCACGGTCCGCGTACCGATCCGCGGCAGGGCGGGCCGCGGCTTCATAGCCTACCTCGAGGTCACACAAACATCCGATCGGTGGGCTCATGTGCGCGATCAGACGCTGGAACAGATGCTTAATCTGACGCTCGCGACCAGTACCCTGACCTTCCTGGCCGCCGTCGCGCTCGCTGTTCAGATGGTGGCGCGCGCGCGGCGGCGGCGCGATCGGGGAGCCTGTGACTGATCCGCGCGCCACGCGCAGCCCTCCCATGATTTCGCTTGCATCGCGCGGCCTTCTCGCGCACCATTCGCGCCGCGCCGCGGGGTGTGGTGCCGCTCGCGACGTCCAACGATGGCGGTCTGGACCCTCTGGAGGTGTGACCCGCGAAATGAAGCAGCAAACTGCGTCGCCCGATCGCGATCCCCGCCCCGCTCTCTGCAGCGTCAATTCGTATCTGGAAAAGAACTTTCCCGATTTCTTCGCCGAAGCCCGTTTTCAAGTGGGCGATGATGACTATTTCCTCTACGTGCGCTTCGGCCAATACCTCGCCCGCACCATCGAGCAGAACCGGGCGCCTCGCCAGAAAATCAACCGCGGCTTCACCGTACTCAACAAAATGGCGCGGGTCTCGGCCCGGCACCCGGGCATCCGCCAGATGCTCGTCTCCGGTCCGCTGGAATACATCGTGGATGCCCCCAAGGCGCGCGCGCTGGCACTGAAGCGCCTCTCGCCCGTCGCCCAAGGTTATCTGGAAAGCCTCTGCGAGTAGACGGCGTGAGCGCGCGCCGCGGCACTGGCCCAGCGGAAGAGGCACTCGACGTCAACCGCTTCTGGTTCGGTCCGGCGCCGCTGACGCTGCAGACCATCAACGATCGCCAGAAGCTCTGGTTCGGAGTCTGCGCCACACCGCAGCAGCAGGCGGCGGTCGACGACGTGATCCGCCGGCGCTTCGGCGCCCAAATGCAGCGGGCGGCCGCCGGCGAGCTCGGTGCGTGGGCAGCCAGTCCCCGCCGCTGTCTGGCGCTGGTCCTGTTGCTCGACCAATTTCCACGGAGCGCCTTCCGGGGCACGCCGCGCGCCTTCGCCACCGATGAGCGGGCGCTCGCGTTGGCGCTGTCCGCGGTTCAGGCGGCCGCGGACGCGGTGCTCTCGCCGATCGAGCGGGTCTTCCTGTGCATGCCGCTGCAGCATGCCGAGCGGCTCGACGCTCAGGAGGAGTCGCTCGCGGCCTACCGGCGGCTTCTACAAGAGGCTCCGGGGCAATTCCGGCCCTTCCTGGCCGGCGTGCAGACGCTGGCCGAACGGCGGCATTCGATCGTCGCCCGCTTCGGGCGCTTTCCGGACCGCAACCGCATTCTCGGGCGCGAGAGCACACTCGAGGAAATCGGGTTCCTGGCCGCGAGCGCGGCCGATTCCGGATCCGGATCCTGATCGCGGCTCGGCCCCTGCGCCCGCCGGAGCACGATGTCTCGAGTTGGTGCGAGGAAGGCTCCAGGCGGTCCAAATCTGTGCGTCGCCGCGGGGCAATCGGCCACGCACCCCTGTGACACAAGCATTTTCGCGCCGGGTCGCGCTGGCACGGCACTTGCAATCTCCCAGACACACAAAGTGTCGACTGTTGTACCGATGCGCCTGTCCCGTCCCCCGCCGACCCGAAGCCTCCGGATCTTTTGCGTAGCCGCGCGCCATTGCAGCTTCAAGTTCGCGGCCGACGAGCTGTTCCTGACGCCTTCGGCGGTCAGCCACCAGATCAAGGAGCTGGAAACGGCCCTCGGCGTACGTCTCTTCGAGCGCAAGCCGCGCTCGCTCGAGCTGACACAAGCCGGCGCCGCGCTGCTCGAGCAAGCCGAACCGCTGCTCGAGGCGCTCGATCGCAGCGTGGCCCAGATCGCCCGCGGCGGCGGCCGGCGCACGTTGCGGATCCAGCTGCCACCGTTCTTCGCCAGCGAGCTGTTCCTGCCGCGGCTCGGCGCCTTTTGCGACCGGTATCCGCAGATCGACATACGGATCGACACGCATGACCCGCGTCCCGCGCTGCATTCGGCCAATGCCGACGTGTCGATCTTGCTGCGCGACGCCCCGCCGCAGGGCATGGATTACGTGCACCTCTTTCCGCTGTCGCTGACTGCGGCATGCTCTCCGGCGCACCTGCCGACCGTGGCGCGCCTCGGCGGCGGCGTCTTCCGCGAGTTGGCGTTGATCGTGCACAAACTTTCGCCCGATGCCTGGAGCAGTTGGGCGCAGGAAGTCGGGCTCGAAGCACCGGAGCCGAAGAACGTCCTCGAATTTGACACCATGCACGCAGTGGTGCGCGCCGCCGAGCTCGGTCTCGGCGTGGCTCTGGTGCCCACCGCGCACTGCGAGGCCTGGTTCCGCTCCGGCACGCTGGCGCGCATCTTCGCCGTCAAGCTGTCCACGGCGGATTCGTACTATCTGGTCAATCGATCCAGGGATGCCGATCGGCCCGACGTGTGCGCGATCACCGCGTGGGTGCGCGAGCAGTTCGCGGACAAACCCGCGGCATGCGGATGAACAACCGCTCATGAACACCACAAATCTTCTCGTTTGTGAACCGGACAGCCCACCCGTATCGTGGCTTCCAACGCTCCTGGAGCGTTCAACGCGAACCACCAACATGGGAGAGAAACATGTCGTCACAACGCCGCATACGCCGCTCGTTGCCTCTGGCGCTGTGCACCGCGGCGACTATGGCGATGTCCTCGGTCGCATTCGCGGGCAGTCATGCCGCTCCGTTCGTGCTGAAAGTCTACGCCAGTGCGCCGGGCGGACACGACCTGCTCTCGGGCCGCTATCCGATCGCGCTGCACCAACTGCACGAGTATGGATCCGGCGCGCTCGATCCGGCCGCCGTCAACGCCAACAGCTGCGTCGCCTACGCGATGACTCGCCAGTGGCAGCGGGCGCGAGCCGCTTGCGACGCCGCGGTGCAAACGGCGAACGCCCCGCATTTCCAGACCGCGCCCTGGGCCGAGTCGAGCGGCGGCAGCCCGAATCGGCGCCTGGCGGTCGCCTACTCGGACCGCGCCGTGATGCGCTGGTTCTCCAATGACCGGGTCGGCGCCCGCGCCGACTTGGCCAAGGCGATGGCGATCTCGCCCGGTGCCGGTTTCGTCGCCCGCAACGAGGCGGCTGTGAAATTCCACACGACGGAGGTGCACGCACGCGGTAATTGACGGATCCGGGAGGCGGGGCGTCCCCTCATACCCCCCTCATGAGCACGCCTCGCCTTCCGGAATCTGCACTGCATCTTGTGAACCGGACGGGTCCGGGAGACGGAACGCGTGCTCATGCCTCGCGAGCCCGATCCGTCTCCCGGAATCCACTCCGGGCACGACCTGACAGGAGGGAGCTTGGGCGGCAGGGAAGCCGACGGGAGCGGGAGACGGGGCGTCCCATAACCCCCTCATGGGAAGGCTTCGTCTCCCGCAGTCTCGAGGCTGAACTGCGCATCGGTCAGCCGCATCCGCACCATCGGCCCGAAGCCCCCGAGCTGCGCGCCGATGCGACCGGCGTCCCCGATTACAACCAGCACGGTGTCGCGCGGATCGGGAAACGCCTCGGCGATCACCGCGCGTGCCGCGTCCCGATCCACCGCCGCGAGTTCCGCGGGATAGTCGTCGATGTAGCGCGCGCCCAACCCGAAAAACTCGACTTCCGCGAGCGCGGCGGCCCAATCGGCCGCCGTTTCCAGACCGAGAGCGTACTGGCCGAGCGTGTACGCGCGGGCAGACTCCAGCATTTCGCTGCTCACCCCCTCGCCGCGCAGACGCTCGAGCGCCTGCAGCGCCAGCCGGATGGCTTGGCCGGTGTTGGGGGTCTCGACAAACGAACGGATGGTGAAATCGCCGCCCGCGCTGCCGCGCACGAATCCCGAACGCGCGCCGTACGACAGCCCCGACTTGATACGCAGCTCGGCGTTGAGCAGGGAGGTGAACCGTCCGCCAAACAGTGTATTCACCAGATCAAGCGCGGCACGGCGCGGATAGCGCTTGTCCACACCCGGCGCGCCGATCCAGAAATGACTCTGCGTCGCGCCCGGCGCGTCGACCAGCAGAATGCGCCGCGCGGGCGCGGCGGGCGGCGAGGCCAAAGGCGGCGGGGGCGCGGGCGTGCGCGGCCAGGTGGAGAAGGCCGCGCGCACGGCGGTCTCGGCTCCGCGCAGGTCAAGATCGCCGGCGAGGACGAGCAGCAGCCGCTCGGCGCCGAGCTGCGCCCGATAGTACTCGCGCACGTCCACGGGCGTGATGGCGGCCAGGGATGACTCGCTGCCGTGGACCGCGCGACCGTATGGGTGCCTGCCGAACAGCAGCGCCCGGCCGTACGCGTCGAGCAGCTCGGCGGGCTCGGAATCCTTGACCGCCTTGATGAATTCGATCTGTCGGTCACGCAGATGTCCGAACTCCTCGGCGGCAAGCCGCGGCGTACGCAGCGCATCGGCGAGCAATTCGAGCATCAGACCCTGGTCGCGCGCCATGAACTGGCTGCGCACGGTGACCGCCTCGGGCGCCGCCGCAGCAGTAAAGCTGCCCCCGGCGCCCTCGACAGCCTCGGCGAACGCGTACGCATCCCGTCGGCCCGCGCCTTTCTCCAGCAAAGCCGCGACCAGCGAGGCGACCCCCGGCAGCCCCGGCGGATCGCCGCCCGCGCCGCCGCGCAGCAGCACCTGACAGGCCACCAGCGGCACTTCGCGGCGCGGGAGCAGGATCAGCGTCGCACCGTTCTCGAGCTCGAGGCGCTCGTGCGCCGGCACGCGCACCATTCAGCGACCGGCCCCTGCGGTCGCGCCGCTGCTGGCTAGAATGCCCACGGTACGCCGGCTGGCGACGAATATAGTCGCGGCCGTCGCGCGCAGCTCCTCGCGAGACACGGCCGCAAGCCGTGCCGGCGCATCGAACAGTGCCGCCCACCGATCGTGGAAAACGGCGTACTCACCGAGCAGGTGCGCCTTGCCATCGATGGTCGCCAGACGCTTCCAGAATCCCACCATGGCGAGATTGCGCGCCCGTTCGAGCTCGGCCTGGGTCACACCTTGCGCGATCACCCGCGCCAGCTGCGCATCGAGAACGGCCAGCGCATGATCCGGGTCGGCGTCCTGCGGCAGCGTGAGCGAAACCCAAAGCAGCCCCGGGTCGAAGCCTTCCTGCCAATGTCCTCCCACTTCGATCGCGAGGCGCCGCTCCTCGACCAGCGCGCGGTGCAGACGCGACGCGTCGCCCTCCATCAACACTGACATCAGCAGGTGAATCGCGCTTGCCCGCTCATCGGCGGCCGCGGGCGCTTTGTAGGCGCACTGCACCAGCGGTGTCTGGACCTTGCGCCGCATGCGCACGCGTCGCTCGGCGAGCTGCGGCGGCTCGCGCTCCGCGACGGGCAGCGGCGGCGCTTGGGCCGCGATCGGCTCGAAATACCGGCGCACCAGGTCCAGCGCCTCGTCCGGATCGACGTCTCCGGCCAGCGTCAATGTCAGGTTGTTCGGCGCGTAGTAGGTCCGATGGAAGCGCTGCAGATCCTCCAATCGCCACGCTCGAATGTCATCCGGCCAGCCGATGGTCGGAAACCGGTAGGGATGCGTGGTGAAGGCGGCCGCCTGCACCTGCTCGGCAAGCAGCCCGTGGTTGTTGTCTTCAACCCGCAGCCGCCGCTCCGAGGCCACGACGCCGCGTTCGCTCTCGATCAACTCGGGCGCGAAGGCCAGGTTCGCCACCCGATCCGCCTCGAGCGCGAGAACCAGCTCCAGGGCGCTCGCCGGAAACCAGTCCTCGTAGACGGTGACGTCGTCGCTGGTGAAAGCATTGTTGGCCCCGCCTTGCGCCTCCATCAGCCGATCGAACTCTCCCGGCGCGCGCGCGCGCGTGCCGTTGAACATCATGTGCTCGAAGAAATGCGCCAGTCCCGTGATTCCCGGCCGCTCGTTGCGGCTGCCCGCGCGAACCCAGAGATTGAGCGCCACATTGGGAATGTGGTGCACCGGCCAGACGATGATCTGCATGCCGTTGGCGAGCCGCCGCGCGTGCACCTGCTCGCGCCCCGCCGGTTCGGCAGGGCAATACACCGCAGAGCGCGCCAGAGCGGTCCGTTTCATGAATCCAGTGTACGCCCGGCATCCCACGGATGACGGCCGGGCCGGCGCGCTGTGACGGAATAGGGAGTGCTCGCTCCGCCGGAAGGGAGATCCGGACCGCGAAAAAACTCGAGCTTACGTTTACGCTAATTCGCCAGCGGGAGCGTTGCCGTTGGCCGGAATTGGACCGTCCGCGTTCAGCTCGGCGAGAATCCGCCGCTCCGCCCAGCTGGGCCCGGTCAGCCGCTCGAGAAATCCGCAATGCCCGCCGCGGCGGGTCGCGACGATGCGCAACGTCGGCGGGCGCGCCAGGCGCGTGAGATCCCCTGCCGGAATGATTGGATCGTCGAGCGCCGTGATGATCAGCGCCGGAACGTCGAGGCTCGCGAGCCTCGACCCGACCAGCGCATATCCGCTCAGATACGCATCGAGGCTGGGGAAATCGGTGTACCGCTCGATCAGCTCGGCGGTGAGGCGGCGCAGGTCGTACAGGCCGCGCAGATCGCGCAGGTCGTACTCGGCCGGCCATGCGGTCTGCTTCTTGCGCAGCGAGCGCCACCACTTGCGCGCGAAATACAGCGCGTACGCTCGGAAGCCCGTCTCGAGCGCCCGCAGGGTTGCATGCGGATCGAGGACCGGGGAAACGGCAATGACGGAATGCAGGTCGAGATCGCCTGCCCGCGCCTCGGCGGCCGCACGCAGCAGAAAATTACCGCCGAGGGAAAAGCCGATCAACCGGATGGGCCGCCCGGTCAGCCGGCGCAGCGAACGCAAGGCGCCGCACACCTCGGGCAGACGGCAGGAATGAAACAATCCCGGATTCAGGTGATGGGTCTCGCCGTGGTCGCGCAAATTGAGCCGGAACACGTCGAACCCACGCTCGTAGAGCTGCTGGGAGAGCGATAGCACGTAGAGCGATTCCGCGCTGCCCTCCCAGCCATGCAACACGACCACCGGATCGCCCCCCGGGGCGCCTGTCGAGCGCCAGCACTGCAGGCGCACGGCGCCGCCGCATTGCAGCAGCAACTCCTGTTGCGCGGCGAGCAACGGCGCGGCGCGGCGCACGATCGCGCCGCGGCGCACCGAGACGCTCGCCAGCATCGACTGAAGATGACGACTGCGCAGCCACAGCGGCGGCTGAAAGCCGTCCTCCGGCGCCGGGAGCGCCGGCGCCTCGCCCGTTCCCTGGAAACTGTCCGCGTCCCGCGCCCGTTTACTCTGCACCTGCGCCTCTGCCGGTCCGCTCGACCCTTGCCGGCAAGTGTAGCGTACTGTCCCCGCGGCGGGCGCGCGGAAACCGCCCTGAACGGTCATGGTCCACCGCTTTCGGCCCGCGCGAGCACCCCGAGTCCCCCGCCTACGTCCCAAACCCCCTGCGCGCCGCGTCCTGATCAGGGTCGCGGCGGGGCCTCATTCGCGGATGCCCGAGCTGCGATCCAACAGCACGATCGCCGCGACGAACAGGATGGTCACCGCCACGATCATGATCGCAAACGCATCCCAGACGCCGACATCCGACACACCGAGGAACCCGAAGCGGAACGAGTTGACCATGTACAGAATGGGGTCGACCAGCGACAGGTGACGGGCCCATACCGGCAGCGCATTGATCGAATAGAACACGCCGCCGAAATAGATCAGCGGCGTGAGCACGAACGTCGGAATGATGCTGATCTGGTCGAAGCTCTTGGCGAACATGGCATTGAGGAAGCCGCCGAGCGAGAACGTGACCGAAGTCAGCACCGCCGCCGCGATGACGATCGTCGGATGCAGGATCGGCAGGCGGGTGAAGAACATCCACACCCCGCTCACCACCAGGCCGACCATGGCGCCCCGCATGACGCCGCCGGCCACGTAGCCGGACACGATGATCCAGCTCGGCAACGGAGAGACCAGCAGCTCCTCGATGTGCCGGCCGAACTTGGCTCCGTAGAAGGACGACACGACATTGTTGTATGAGTTGATGATCACGGCCTGCATGATCAGACCGGGCGCGATGTACACCATGTAGGCGAAGCCGTCCATGGTGCCGATCCGCCGACCGATGACGCTGCCGAAGATCACGAGGTACAGCGTCGCGGTCACGGCCGAGGGCAGGATGGTCTGGGGCCAGATGCGGATGATCCGCTGGAATTCCCGGATGAGAATGGTCTCGAAACCGATCCAGCGGGCCCGGCCGCGCGCCAGCGGACGCGGGGTCAGGCGTTCGACCACGGTGCTCATGCCGCCGCTCCCTTCTCCACCAGACGTATGAAGATCTCCTCGAGCCGGTTCACCTTGTTGCGCATCGAGATAACTTCGATGCCGAGCGCCGAGAGGCGCGCGAACAGATCATTGACGTTCTGCTCCGTGGATATCTCGACCTCGAGAGTGTGCTCGTCGACGAGCTTCGCCGAGTATGCCGGCAGCTGCGGCGCCTGCCGCAGCGGATGGCGCAGGGTGAGCACGAAGGTCTCGGTATGCAGCCTTCTGAGCAGATTGCTCATCCGGTCGCGCTCGATGATGCGGCCGTGGTCGATGATGGCGATATTCCGGCAGAGCGTCTCGGCTTCCTCGAGATAGTGCGTGGTCAGGATGATGGTCGTGCCGCGCTGATTGATTTCACGCAGGAACTCCCACATCGAGCGGCGAACCTCGATGTCGACGCCGGCGGTGGGCTCGTCCAGTATCAGCAACCGCGGCTCGTGCATCAGCGCCCGGGCGATCATCAGCCGCCGCTTCATCCCGCCGGACAGCGCCCGCGAGGCGTGCTTGCGCTTGTCCCACAGCTGCAGCTGCTTCAGGTACAACTCCGCCCGCACGCGCGCCACTGGGCGAGGAATGCCGTAGAAGCCCGCCTGATTGATCACGATGGTCTCGGGCGATTCGAACTGATTGAAGTTGATCTCTTGCGGCACGACGCCGATGCAGCTCTTGGCCGCCTCCAGCTCGCGGTCGACGTCGTACCCGAAGATGCTGGCGTGACCGGCCGTCTTGCGCACCAGAGAGGTGACGATGCCGATGAGTGTGGTCTTGCCGGCCCCGTTCGGCCCGAGCAGCGCGAAGAAATCCCCCTCCTCGACGGCGAGGTCGATACCCTTCAGGGCCTGGACGCCGTTGCCGTAGGTCTTGGTCAATCCCTGGACGGAAAGCGCATTCATTCCACAAGAATCCCTTACCTGGAGCGTATCTGCAATGGCCCATCCGGGAGATTGCTCCCGGCGGCGAGCCGCTCAGGGGGCGAAGTAGCGCGCCAGATAATCGTCGAACGTGCCCTGATCGGCCGCCTCGACGGCCGTCTGCCGCTCGAGCGATTCCCGTGCCTCGCGGGCGAATTCCGCCAGCCGCGCCTCGTTCGGCGGGTACATGTCCAGAAAATATGCCTTGTGCTGGCGCGACATCCGCAGGGCCAGCTGCGAGAAGGTCTCTCCGGTGGATGCGAGCTCCGCCATCATGCGCGCCGACGGGGTACGCGCGACGTCCTCGAGCTTGGCCTTTTGCACGTCGAGCGCCAGCGAATACGGCCGCAGGGGATTGCCCCGATCCAGGAGCTCGCACGGACCGGCCATCTCATCGAGCAGCTGCCGGCCCCAATCCCGCAGGGCGACTTCGCGCCCGTCGCGCCACAGAGTCAGACCGGGCTGGCGGCCGCGATGCGCCACCTCGAGGTGATTGTGATCGAGCGCATGCTGCTCGGCATCGACGATGGGCGGGCTCTCCTTCAGCAGGCACAGGGCCACGAACGCTTCGAGAAAACGCAGCTTGTTCTGATTTACACCGACCGGATCGAAGGCGCTCACGTCGAGCGCACGCACCTCGACATACTGGACGCCCGCGCGCTTCAGCGCCTGGGTGGGGCGCTCCCCGGAGCGGGCGACGCGCTTGGGACGGATGAAGCTGTAGTACTCGTTCTCGATCTGCAGCAGATTCGCGTTGAGCTGACGGTAGACCTCGCCCGTGCGCACCCCGAGTTCGGCATAGGGCGGGTGCGGCGTGCTGATCGCCCGGCTCAGATCATCGACGTACTCCTCGAGGCTGTTCACCGACACGTTCAAGCCGGCCTGTGTGCGGTTGCGATAACCGATATCGCTCATCCTGAGGCTGGTGGCGTAGGGCTCGAAAGCGGTGCCGGGTGTCAGCTCGGCCATCGAACGCGGCCGCCCCCGCAGGAACGACTTGCACAGAACCGGCGAGACGCCGAACAGAAACAGCACCAGCCAGCCGTGCCGGCGGTAATTGCGCAGCAGATCGAAGTAGCGCGCCGAGACGAATTCCTGCCCGTGAGTGCTCGACTCCAGCGCCGCCGCATAGACGGGCCAGAAAGCCGACGGGAACGAGTAGTTGAAATGCACACCCGAAATCGCCTGCATCATGCGCCCGTAACGCAGTCCCAAACCTTCGCGATAGACGCTCTTCATGCGGCCGACGTGCGAATTCCCGTAGCGCGCGATGGGAATTTCCTCGTCACGCTCGATCCAGCCGGGCATGCTCGTCGCCCACAGCAGCTCATCGCCGATGTGGCGGTACACGAACTGATGCAGATCCAGCAGGTACTGCAGCAGCTCCCAGGTGGTGGTGAAAGTCGGCGTGACCAGCTCGATCAGCGCCTCGGAGTAATCGGTGGTGATGTGCTCGCCGGTGAGTGCCGAGCCGAGCGCCGCCGGGTGTGGCGTCTGCGCGATCCGTCCGTCGGGCGTCACGCGCAGCGATTCCTTCTCCACGCCGCGCAGACCGCCCTGCAGGATTTCGGGCTGGCCGCTGTTGATCAGGGCGGCCAGGCGCCGTTCGAACACGATATCGCGGCCCGCGCCGTTCATGCGGTGCATCGTCCTGGAATCAAGGCGCTTTCATGCGATCGAGAAACGCCCGGATGCGCGCCGCATTGGTGCCGACGTCGCCCACGCCGACTCGTGACTCGCTCCGGACGTCGATGCGCGAACCGGAACCGTGCGGCCGCACGCGCACCACCACGTCGTCCTTGAAATCGAAGAAGAACGTGTGTGCCGTCGCCTCCAGACGCCCGTCGGCCGGCACGTACGCATCGATGCGCCAGCCCAGCGCCTGCGCCACTCGGCGGGCCCTGGTCAGCGCCTGCGCCGGGGAGAGACTCATGAACAGCGGCTTGATGTACGGATAGTACTGCTCCTGCAGCGCCGTCACGTCGATGGTCTTGTCCCCGATGCGCTCCTCGCGGATGTATCGCGGCGAAACAGTGGCATGCGCTCGCTCCCGCAACGGAATGACCGCGACGAACTTCGGGGGGTTGGCCGGATCGGTGGTGATGTCGTTGATCGGAGGGGTGTGCTGCGCCCGATAGATCCACGATGTCACATACGCGGTCAGGGCGAGCCCGATCACGATGCCCATCACGGCGGCGGTGCCGGGAATGCGCGCGCGCTTCACCGTGCCGAACAGCACGCCAATGATGGTGATGGCGGTCCCCGCCACGATCACCACGAAACCGATCATCAGCGTCAGCAACGCCACACTGAAGCTCGTCAACGCGAAACGGTTCAGCGGACCGGCGATGCCGGCGACCAGCAGCCCTGCACCCAGAATCCACAGCCCCAGGCGCGTCACTCGTCCGGGCCACCGCGGGGGATTCAATGACGGGAATGCAGTGGTGCTCATGGACGGATCCCCGAGTTAGACGCGGCACTTGTTGCCCAGCGCCGATTCAGGCATCTTGCAGCCTCGCGGCGAGCTGCGCAACAGAGAATCATCATGATAGGCATCATCGGCGGTACCGGTCTGTATCGCATGAACGGACTGGAAGTGGACGAGTCGCAGGAGCGTCAAACCCCGTATGGACGGCCCTCCTCGCCCGTCATGCTGGGCAGGCTCGACGGCCGGCCGGTGGCGTTCCTGGCCCGCCATGGCCTGCAGCACAATCTGCTGCCGAGTGAGATCAACTACCGGGCCAATATCTGGGCGCTGAAGAGCGTCGGTGTGCGCACCGTGATCGGCGTGTCCGCGGTCGGAAGCCTGCGCGAGGAGATTCGGCCGGGCGATCTCGCCCTGCCCGCACAGTATCTCGATTTCACCAAAGGGGTGCGCGCGGCGAGCTTCTTCGGCCAAGGCATGGTGGCGCACGTCTCGACGGCGCATCCCTCCTGCGCGGCCACGGCGGCGCTGCTCGCCCGCACGGCCGGCGCGCTCGGCCTGACGCTTCATAGGGACAAGACCTATGCCTGCGTCGAGGGCCCGCGCCTCGGCACACGCGCCGAGAGCTTCTGGCTGCGCGCGGCGGGCGCCGATCTGGTCGGCATGACCAACATACCGGAGGCGTTCCTCGCTCTGGAGGCGCAACTCGGCTACTGCACCGTGACTGTGGCGACCGATTACGATTGCTGGCTGGATGATCCCGCGCAACACGCATCGGTGGACCAGGTGATGAGCCAATTTCGCGATAGCCTGACACGTGTCCAGCAGCTGATCGCGCGCGCGGTCGCCGATTACCGGGACGACGAGTCACGGCCATGCCGCAGGGCCTTGCGCGCGGCGGTGGTCACGCCGCGCGAGCATCTGAGCGCGGAGCAGAAGGAAATTCTCGACTTCCTCGCCCGCTGACCGGGCGCACTGCTCAGCGCGACACGCCCGCGCACCCCGGATCTTCCGCGCCGGGCTCGGACGGCGCCAGCTCGCGCAACAACGCGTGCAGGCGCCGCCGCGCTGGCCGGGGGTCCTGCGCCAGCTGGTCCACGGCCCGGGCCAGATCCGCGGGGGTGTCGACATCGTAGGAACCCGCGAGTCTGGTGACGGCTCGCCCGGTCTGCAGACAGCGGTGCTCGAGCGCCTCGCCGAGCGACACCTCGCTCCAGGGCAGATCCGTCAGATCGGGCCAGGCGACCCGCGAGCCCATCAGGGTAACCCCGCCGTCGACGGCGGGGATCAGGACGACATCGCTGTGGTCGAGCGCGGCGCGCGCCGCGGTCAGATCCTCGAGCCGCATCGACGGCGCATCGCTGCCGATGAACAGCACCCGATCGCAGCCTCGCGCGCGCGCAGCGGCATCGACCGCGGCAATCCGCTCGCCGAGATTGCCGTCCGGCTGCGGCACGACCCATGTGGGCCGGGAGGTGAGGCTTCCGGCCCACTGGGCATCGGACGCCTCGGCCGGCGAAATGATCAACTCATCCGGCCACGCGGCCGCGTCTTCCAGCACACACTCCAGCAACGCGGTCGCTAGGACGAGCGTCCGGACATCGCCCAGACAGCGGGCAAGGCGTCGCTTACCCCGACCAAGCACGGGCTTTCGGCAAAAGATCGCCAGGGCAACGGAAGGTGCCGGCGGAACGTCATTCGACATATGATCGGGGCCCGGACATCTGGCCTATGCGGCGCTCGGCAAAGACAAAGATCATGCGCCGGCAACGGCTGCGCAGCCTACCGCGCTCAGCGTTCGAGCCTGACGAGCGCCAGCGCGTGCGCAAGCAACCGCAGGCTCAACTGCGGCGACGCGCCGTGCAGCGGCACGATCCGCGGCGGCGGCAAGCGCGCAGCCTCGCGTAGGACCCGCGATTGCTCGAAAGTGGGCTCGGCCGGACGGCCCATCGCCCGCCAGGCTGTCAGCGCCGAGCCATGCTTGCGGTCGACGACCCGACGGATCTCATACGGAGCGCCCAGCTCCTCGAGCAGGAAAATAAAACGTGTGGAGCGCGTCTTGGGATGGTGAAACAGCGTGATCATGGCCGGATCCGTGCGAGGCTGCCAATCATTCGAGCATGCGGCTTCGAGCCGACTCCCGCAAGCCCCGGCGCTCTATCGGCCCGCTCACCCCGCGCTGCGCCGGAGCGCGGAATCCTCCGGCAGCTCATCGAGCCGACGCACGGTGTAGTCGTAGCCGGATTGAATCGCCCGGTCGAATGCCTTCCAGTTGAGCATGTCGATATCGGCCAGAGGCGGGCGCAGCAGCAGGTCTGTCCTGCTGCGCTGCGCGCTCGTGAGCGTCGTGCTGTTGATCATGCCGCTGCGCCACAGAATCTGAAAAATATTCGGCAGTTGCCGCCGTGCCCTGATCCAACGCATGACCTGCCACGGCAGGGGCACATCGAGGTCATCGCCCGAGGTCGTGAAAGCGCGATCCGCCCCCGCATCGCAGCCGATCACCGGTCCGCGACCAAGCTCCAGCATGACATCGACGGGCAGATTGTTCATGGCCCCGCCGTCGACCAACACCTGCCCCGCGTTCACCACGGGCGGCAGCACGCCCGGCACCGAGACCGAGGCGCGCAGTGCCCGCCAGAGCTCGCCGCGACGATGCACGTAGGGGTGCCCGGTGGTCAAATTCGACGAGACGCAGAAGAACGAGAGCGGCAGATCCTCGATCGCCAGCTCGCCGAAGGCCTCGAACAACATTCGGCTGACCTTGCGGCCGGACACCAGCGACACGAACGGCAGCGTGTAGTCGCGCAGCGGCCGGGACTCGACGAAGTAATGACGGAACCGGTCGGTCAGCTCCGTCACGCTCCAATGGCCGGCGACGCCGGCGCCGAGTATGCCCCCCATGCTGGTCCCGCCGACCATATCGATCGGGATACCGGCCTCGCGCAGCGCTTTGACGGCGCCGATGTGCGCAAAGCCGCGCGCGCCCCCGCCGGAGAGCACCAGCCCCACGGCCCGACCGGTCAACACCCTCGCGAGCCGCGCATAATCGGCCGGGGACTGCACGTGATGATGCGGGATGTCGGGAAGGTTGGTAAGCCAACGGGCAGCGGCGCCCGTCTCGATCCCGGTGTCGTGCGCCAGGATCAACTCCCAGCGCCGCGGCGTGAGGCTATGATCGTGCGGCCACCGTAGCGCGCCCCAGCTGCCCGCCGGGCTCTCCGCGCGCGCCAGCAGCAACAGCGCGTCCGCCTGACGCTCACACAGCTTGGTCCAGCGGCTGGGCGTGGGATCGGCCACGTAGACGACGAAGTCATTGGCCGATTCGATGTCGTTGAACCACTGACTGGTGTGCGTGCCCGCGCGTACGCTCCACACCAGTTCCGCGCGCCCGAACGCGGCAAGCGCCTTGACCAGCGCGGTTGAAAAGCCCGCGAAGTCCACCTCCAGACTCTGCGGCAGCACCGTGAACGTGGAGGCGCCGCGCAGATGCGCCCGCGGCATGGCATCCATCCGCTCCAGCCTCTTGACCATCAGCTGCGCGATGCGCCACATGGCTTCGGGATCGCGCCGCAGCACGTCGTTGAATGCACGGGCCGAGATCCGAGCCAGCTCCGTGTTGCGCAGCGCCACGACGTGGGCCATGCGCGGACGCCCGGAAATGAGGCCCATTTCCCCGACAGTGTCGCCGGCGGCCAGCCGCGCCAGAAAGCGGCCCTGCACCCGACCGTCGGCGGTCAGGACCGCCAAACTCCCGCTGAGCACGATGTAGAGCGCATCGGCTGGCTCGCCGGCGGCAAACAGTGCCGCGCCGCCGGGCAGCGACAGCCATTCCGCCGTATCGGCGATCTGATGCAGCACGTTCGGCGCCAGCGCGTTGAACAGCGGCATCTGCGCCAGCAGCGCCCCGAGGTCGTCCCGCAGGGCCGTGCTGCCGTCGTAGAGGTCGCGGCTCATACACACGGCGCCGCCAGCGCCGGACAGCCGAAGTCGCCCGGCGCATTCGCCGCGGCATCGACTGCAATGCCGTTCACTCAAACCTCCCCGCATGCTGACGCACGTCTATGTTTGTTCAATCGCGGGACGCGCGCGCCGCGCGCCGCTGGACCCCGCTGTCGGCGGCCGCCCGGTTACCTCTCCAGAATCGCCGCCACGCCCATGCCGCCGGCCGTGCAGACCGAGACCAGGCCACGTCTGGCGGCGGGATTCGTGGCGAGCAGCATCGCCAGCGTCGCGAGGATGCGCGTACCGGTAGCCGCAAACGGATGCCCGATGGCGACGCTGCCGCCCTTCACGTTCAATTGCGCTCGATCGATCGAGCCGAGCGGCGCATCCAGGCCGAGCGTCTCGCGACAGAATTGCTCGGAGCGCCAAGCCGCGAGCGTGCACAGCACCTGCGCCGCGAACGCTTCGTGAATCTCGTAATAATCGAAATCCTGCAGGTTCAGCTGAGCATCCCGCAGCATCGCCGCAACCGCATACGCCGGCGCCATCAACAGGCCCTCCCGGCCGCTGGCGAAGTCGACCGCCCAAGCCTTGCCGTAGCGCAGGTAGGCGAGCACGGGAAGCTTGTGCCGCTCGGCCCAGGACTCGGAGGCGAGCAGCACGGCGCTCGCGCCGTCGGTCAGCGGGGTGCTGTTGCCGGCGGTGAGCGTACCGGCGGACGGATCGAAGCTGGCACGCAGCGTTGCGAGCTTCGCCATCGACGAGTCCGGACGGATGTTGTTATCGATCCGCAGCCCGAGGAATGGCTCGACCAGATCCTCGTAGAATCCCTCGCGCCAGGCGGCCGCCGCCTTCATGTGACTGTCGCAGGCGAGCCGGTCCTGCGCTTCTCGAGTGATACCCCAGCGCTGCGCCATCAACTCGGCGCTCTGTCCCATCGACAATCCCGTGCGCGGCTCGGCCACCGCCGGCAGCACGGGTTTGAAATGCCCGGGCCGCAGGCGCAGCCACGGTCGCGAACGCTCGCGGAGCGTCCGGCCTCGAAAGCTCGCGAGCAACAGCTGTTGATAGGCGCGCGGATAAGTGATCGGCGGATCGCTGACGGTGTCGGAGCCGCCGGCGATGCCCGCATCGATCTGGCCGAGAGCGATCTTGTTGCCGATCGCGAGCGCCGCCTCCAGGCTGGTGCCGCAGGCGCGCTGCAGGTCGAGCCCCGGAGTCTGAGGATCCAGGCCGCACGAGAGCACGCACTCGCGAGTCAGGTTGTAGTCCCGCGGATGTTTGATGACCGCGCCGGCGGCGACCTCGCCGAGACGCGCCCCCTGCAGCTCGAAGCGCGCCACGAGCGCGCCCAGCACCGCGGTGAGCATCTCCCGGTTGCCCACGGACGAATAGACGCCGTGGGCCCGCGCGAACGGTATGCGCACTCCCCCCACGATGGCCACTCGCCGTACGGCCGAGCCGACCAGCATAGACCCCCTCCCGTGGGACGACCGGCGTCCCAGTGCGGCTGCTAGGCTATCATGCGCCGCTCTCGCGCGGGCAACTGCTCCGAGGGCCGCCGATGTTTTTGCCGGGCGGTGAGTCGGGCGATATCCTTTTGAATTCAGGCGCGGATTGCGCGGACCACAGGACAAAATCGATGGGCGAATTCACCCCTATCATGGCCCGCGACGGGCACAAGCTCCAGGCCTATCTCGCCGCCCCGCCCGCCAAGACGCGCGGCGGCATAGTGGTGATCCAGGAGATCTTCGGGGTCAACCGGCATATCCGCGCCGTGACCGATGGATTTGCGCAGGCGGGCTATACGGCGATCGCTCCGGCGCTGTTCGATCGCGTTCGCCGCGGCATCGAGCTCGGCTACAGCCCGCCTGAAATCGACGAGGGCCGCGGTTATGCGCAGCAGCTGAATCCCGAGCAGACGCTGAAGGATTTGGCTGCGGCCGTTGCGGTCGTCAAGCATGCGGGACGCGTCGCCACCGTGGGCTACTGTTTCGGCGGTGCCCAGTCCTACCGGGCCGCCTGCCTGCTGCCGATCGACTGCGCGGTCGTCTACTACGGGCGCGTCCAGGATGCGGGAACGCCGCCGCGCTGTCCGGTGCTGTACCACTTCGGCGGCGCCGACCAGAGCATCCCGCCTCAGGAGGTCGAGCGCATCAAGGCGCTGCACCCTGGCGGCACCTTTTACATCTACGAGGGGGCCGCTCACGGCTTCAATTGCGACCTGCGCGCCTCCTACGACCCTTCCGCCGCCGAGCTCGCCCGGAAACGGACCCTGCAGTTCCTCGAACAGCACCTTCAGCACGACGATCGCGACGGGTCCGACGGG
>JAJYFU010000001.1:22033-53155 GCA_021790795.1 Pseudomonadota bacterium | reverse complement strand
CGACGGGTCCGACGGGGACGCCGGCGCCCGCCGGGTGTGACGCGGGGGCCGGTCCACAGCAGACGCCGGGTTCGGCGGCGCATGGCTGGACTGGGCTTTCGGGAGGAAGGGGCAACCGCCAGAGGCGGATGAACGCGCCGACGAGCGGGCGGTGCCCGCCTCCGGTAGGGATTTCCCACAACCCTCTGGCTGGGCACGCTTGCGCTGCGGTATCTTGCGTTGCATGCGCTATCAAGGGTCCCTGGATTTCCACCGCGACATGGCCGAGCGCATCGGCATCCTCGCGGTGAACTTCGGCACACCCGAGTCCCCCACGCCGCGCGATGTGCGGCGCTTTCTGGCGCGGATGCTGCGCGACCCGCGCGTGGTGGAGCTGCCCCGGCCATTGTGGCTGCCGATCCTCTACGGGCTCATCCTGCCGCTGCGGCCGGCGCGCGTGGCGCCCAAATACCGCAAGATCTGGTCGGCACAAGGCTCGCCGCTGCGTGAGCAGTCGGCGCAGCTCCGCGCTGCGCTGAGCAGCATCCTCGCGCAGCGGATGATGGCGCCGTTCTCGGTCGAATTCGCGATGCTTTACGGCACTCCGACCGTGTCCGAATCCCTGCAACGGCTGCGCGCGGCGGGCGCGCAGCGGGTCGTGGTGCTGCCGCTGTTCCCGCAATACTGCGGCGCCACGACGGCCGCGGTTTATGATCAGGTCAACGCGGAGCTCGCCCGCTGGCGCTGGCTGCCCGAGCTGCGCTTCATCGCCGAATACCACGATCAGCCCGAATACATCGATGCGCTGCGCGAGAGTGTCGTGCAACACTGGCGCACGCACGGCCGGACATCTCACCTGCTGATCTCGTTTCATGGCATTCCCGAGCGCTACTTCCATCAGGGCGATCCGTACTTCTGCAAGTGTCAGAAGACCGCGCGCCTGCTCGCCGAGGAGCTGCTGCTCGCCGAAGGCACATGGAGCGTCACGTTCCAGTCGCGCTTCGGCCGGGCCGAGTGGCTGCGTCCCTATACGATGCAGACGCTCGAGGCCATGCCGCACCGCGGCATCAAAGACGTCACGGTCGTCTGTCCGGGTTTCGCGGTCGACTGCCTCGAGACGCTCGAGGAAATCGATGTCGAGAACCGCGCCGCGTTCATGCGCTCCGGCGGCGAACGATTCGAATATGTCCCGGCGCTCAACGCCCGCCCAGAGCACTCGGCGCTGCTCGCCAACCTCCTCGCCCGGCACTGTCAGGGCTGGACGGACGTCGATCTGGGCTTGTTACCGGCAGCGGAGCCGCGCGACACCTCGGCATGAGCCGCACGCTAGGACGGCTCGCGGCGCAACTTGGAGGTGCACAGATCGAAGATCGCCGCCATGACCAGACGTACCGAATGATTCATGCTCGCCTCGATTCCCTTCAGCGCCGCCTCCCGAACCGCGGCGCTGAACAGCGGGATCTGTTCCGGCGGCACGCCATCGGGCAATTTGGCGGTGATGCGTATCGCGGGGATATCCTCGACGATGCGCCGCAGCAGCTGATGCACGCAGTCCGCCTTGGCGCGCATCAGCGACTCGTCGTCGCCGAACAAGGCGCCGACGGCCAGCAGATCCTCGATCCATTGCGCGCGGGTACGCTCCCAGTCGTGCTCGGATTGGAAAGTCACCCGGATGTTTTCGCCCATGAGCGCCGCTCCCGCGGATCAACCCCTGTGAGGCCGAAACAGAGTAGGCGTTTCCAGGACGCCCCCGCCAGGGGTATAGGTGGCGAAAACGTGCAGATTTGCGACCTTCGGGCGCCGCGCACCCGCCGCGATGCCACGGTGTTACGATTGTCATGATGCCCGCAGGGTGCGCCCCGCCGGGCGCCGCGCACACCCAGCACAGGAGTCGCCGCCGATGCTGATCGTCACAACCGAGAATGTTCCGGGCTATCGCGTCACCGCCGTCAAAGGCCAGGTATTCGGCGTCGTGGTCCGCAGCCGCGGCCTGGCCGGCAACGTCATGGCGGGCCTGCGTTCGCTCGCCGGCGGCGAGATCTCCGAGTACACGCAACTGCTGGAAGATGCGCGTCGGCATGCCGTCGACCGCATGGTGAAGAATGCGACGCTGATGCAGGCGAACGCCGTCATCATGATGCGCTTCGACTCCTCCGAGATCGGCCAGACCATGACCGAGATCGTCGCCTACGGCACCGCGGTGGACATCGAGAAATCCCCATGATGCTGCGTACCGCGGTCCTCGCTGTGAGCGTGGTCACGGCCCTGATCGGGGCCGCGCTGATGCTGCAGCACGTGGACGGCGGACTGCAGTTGCTGGCGTTCGGCGCCGTAGCGGCGATCGCCACTGCCTTTGAGCGCTGGCGCTATCGCAAGCAACCGCCGGTTGCGGGACGGTGGGAACGCACCGGAGAACGGTTCGAGGACCCCACCACGGGCCAGCCGATGGAGGTCCTCTATGATCCCGCCAGTGGCGAGCGTCGTTACGAGCCGCTGACGCGCAGGGATTCTCCCGCGGGCTGACGTCGTATCAGCACGCCAGTGTGGCGTGATGCGACGAACGCCTCGCCGTCTCCAGAGCCCGCGCGTCAGCGCCGGGCGGTCCGTCCTCGGCCCGCCCGAGGTGAGCGCTTCGGCCGAGCCGTGCGGCGCGACGCGCCTCGGGTCCGCGGACCGGTCTTCTGGAATCTCGCCACTTTCGCCTTGACCGCTGCGCCACGCTTGGCCTTGACCGCTGCGCCACGCTTGGCCTTGACCGCTGCGCCACGCTTGGCCTTGACCGCTGCGCCACGCTTGGTCTTGACGGGCGTGACCTTGACACGTCTGGTTCGGGCCTGTGGTCTTGCCTGCTTCAGTGCGGCGCCCCGCGTCCCACGTTTCGCGCCCGTGCGCTTCACCGTCGCTCGGGGGCGGCGCGCGGAGCGCGCCCGTGACGGCGCAGCCCGCCTGGCACCTGCAGGCGCTGCTTCGCTCCCCGCCGCGGCGACTCCACCGCGCAGCTGCTCGAGTATCGCCGGATTCTCCAGCGTGGAAACGTCCTGTGTGATGTCCTCGCCTCGGGCGATCGCGCGCAGCAGACGGCGCATGATCTTGCCCGAGCGGGTCTTCGGGAGATTATCGGCGAAGCGGATTTCGTCCGGTTTGGCAATGGCGCCAAGCTGTTGGCCAACCCACTCGCGCAGGTCCTGCGCGAGGTGCGCCGTACCCCCCTTCGGATGCGCGCCTCGACACACGACATACGCGAAGACCGACTCGCCCTTGATTTCATGCGGTCGGCCCACGACCGCCGCCTCGACGACACGCGGATGCGATACCAGGGCCGATTCGATCTCCATGGTACCGAGCCGGTGACCCGCGACATTCAGCACGTCGTCGATACGGCCCATGATCCAGAAGTATCCGTCGGCATCGCGGTGCGCGCTGTCGCCCGCCACGTAGTATCGGTTTTGGAATTTCTCCCAATACGCCGCCCTGTATCGGTCGTTGTTGCGCCAGATCGTGCGCAGCATCGCCGGCCAGGGCTTCTTGATCACCAGATAGCCACCCGCATCGGGCTGCGTTACCGGCTCGCCGTGGTCATCGACGACGTCCGCGTCGATACCCGGCAGGGGATGTGTGCACGAGCCGGGCTTGGTCGCGGTCACGCCGGGAATCGGCGACATCATGATCGCCCCGGTCTCGGTCTGCCACCAGGTGTCGACGATGGGACAGCGGCCCCGCCCGATCACACGCTGATACCACATCCACGCCTCGGGATTGATCGGCTCACCGACGCTGCCGAGCAGCCGCAAGTTCGAAAGATCGTACCGGGCCGGAACCTCCTCGCCGAGCTTCATCAGAGCCCGGATGGCCGTGGGCGCCGTGTAGAACACGGTCACCCCATAATCCTGACAGATCTTCCAGAACCGCCCGCCGTCGGGATAGGCCGGAGCGCCCTCGTACATCACGATGGTGGCTCCGGCGGCAAGCGGGCCATACGCCAGATAGGTGTGCCCGGTCACCCAGCCGGCATCGGCGGTACACCAGAACACATCGTCGTCGCGCAGGTCGAAAACCCACTTCGTGGTCAGCTTGGCGCCGAGCAGGTAGCCGGCGCTGGCGTGTTGAATGCCCTTCGGCTTGCCGGTCGAGCCCGAGGTATAGAGCAGGTAGAGCGGGTGCTCGGCCTCGACCCACTCGGGCTCGCATACCGACGAATGCCCCGCGATGGCCTCGTCCCACCACAGATCGCGTCCCGGCTCCATGTCGACATTCCGGCCGGTGCGCTTCAGCACGATCACGCGCTTGATGCTCGGACAACCCATCGCCAGCGCCTTGTCCGCCGCGGCTTTGAGCTCGATGGCGTGTCCGCCGCGCCACCCGCCGTCTGCGGTGATGAGCACTTTGGCGCCCGTATCCTCGATCCGGTCCTTCAGCGCCGGCGCGGAAAATCCGCCGAACACGACTGAATGGATCGCGCCGATGCGATTGCAGGCATGCATGGCCACGATGACCTCGGGCACCAGCGGCATGTAGATCGCGACCCGATCACCGCTGTGCACGCCTTGCGCCTTGAGGGCATTGGCGAACTGACAGACCTCGGTATGGAGGTCCTGATAGCTGATGCGGCGGGTATCGCCGGGCTCGCCCTCGAACAGGATCGCCGGCTTGCGGCCGCGCTCGGCCAAGTGCACGTCCAGGCAATTGAACGAAACATTGAGCCGCCCGTCGGTGAACCAGCGGAAGTTCGGCGCTTCGCTCTCGTCGAGCGTCACCGTGAAGGGTTTGCGCCAGACGATCTCCTCGCGCGCCAGCCGCGCCCAGAAGCCGGTGTAATCGCTCTCGGCGTGTCGGCGCAGGCTCTCGAGATCGGCCGCCTTGAGCCGCGCCCGAGCGGTGAATTGCGCGGGCGGCTCGAACGTTCGCTTCTCCTGCAGGACGGACTCGATGTTCTTGCTTGCCATAGTTGCCCCCGTCGGCCGATCAAAGAGCGCCGAGCATAACTGAACCGCTCACGAAATCATGCAGAACCAATCACTGCCGGACTCACGCACCGGCGTCGGACGCAGGCGCGCCGCCGCCCTCGGCAACCCACGCGGCCAGACGCGCGCCCTGGCTGCGCAGCAGGGAGCCGAATCGCAGCCGATCGTAGAGCGTGCCCAGCGCCGCGAGATCCGGCACGCGCGGCCGCAGATCCTGGGGCGTCACCTCGAGTGGCATGTCGCATACGATACGTGTGAGACGACGCGCCAGATACACCGTCTCGCGATGCTCGCGCAGCCGCTCACGCAGTTCGCGGGCGCCGCGCAGACCGAGCGCAGTCACCCGCCCGAGTCCCTCATACAGCTCGTCGATTGAGCCGAACGCGCGCATCAGCGCCGAGGCGGTCTTCGGTCCGACGCCCGGCACGCCCGGGATGTTGTCGGACACATCACCGGTGAGCGCCAGATAATCGGCGAAGCGCTCAGGCTGCACCCCGAACCGGCGCTCGACTTCGTGATAGCCCAACTGGCCGCGCGCCCCGAAATCCCAGTACAGATCACCCACGCGCACCAGCTGGGCGAAGTCCTTGTCCCGCGTTATGAACGCCGAGCGAATCCCCTGCCGGCGCATCAGGCACGACAGGGTCCCGATCAGATCGTCCGCCTCGTAGCGCGAATCGACGAACACGGCGAGACCGAGCCGGGCGCACAGCTCCCGGCAGTAATCGAATTGGGCCGCCAGATCCGGCGGCGGCGGCTCACGATTGGCCTTGTAGAGCGGATAGATGTCGTTGCGGTAGGAGGAGGCGAGCCGCCGGTCGAAGGCCACCGCGACCAGCTCCGGCCGGGTTCTCTCCAGCAGGTCGCCGAGAAAGCGCGCAAAGCCGAATACGGCATGCACCGGGCGCCGCTCGGTGTCGAGCATGTCAGGCAATTGCGAGTGATAGGCGCGGAAAACGTAGACCGAAGCGTCGATGAGGTAGATCAACGTCGGCGATTCCACCGTCGGAGGGCGCGCAGCGTGCGGCCGAGCCCGCGTCAGCTCAGCCAGCGCTGGATGCGGTCGTGCAGCGGGCTCGACCGCGGGAAGTGCGCCAGCAGGTACTCCATCTGGTCGGCCAGCACACGCCGCCCCTTCAGGAAGACGTACTCGGCATAGGTGGGCGTGAACGGCACCGCGATCAGCTGCATGTGCGCCTGCTCCGGGGTACGCGAGGCCTTCTGGTTGTTGCAGCGCCGGCAGGCCGTCACCACGTTGGTCCAGATGTCGAGCCCCCCCTGGCTGAATGGCCGCACGTGGTCGCGGGAAAGCTCCCGGGTCGGGAAGCGCAGCCCGCAGTACATGCAAACGTGGGCGTCCCGGCGAAACAGCGTCTGGTTGTTCAGCGGCGGCACGTAATCGTGGCGCGTGCTGCCGGGATTGCCGGTATGCCCCACGGTGGCGACGATGGAGTTGATCTCGAGCGCGGTGCGCCGGCCGGTCAGCGCGTTGATCCCGCCGAAAAGCGTATAGAGGCGGCTGCCGCAGGTGTACGCCACCTGCTCCTGCGTGTACAGCCGGGCCGCTTCCCGGTAATCGATCCACTCGAGCGGCATCCCGGATACGTCCGCGCGCAGGACGAGTTGGGACAGCCCGCGCACCGTTCCGGCCGGGATGATCCGCGGGTCATCGATCACTCCGTGATCGGCCCGATCAAGGTCTATGCCCATCATGACGTCTGTAAGATTAAGGCAAGAATGTGCTTGAGTTCAACGTGCCAACGTGTAGGGTAGACGCTCCCGGGGGCCGGCACCCCGTAAACCGTGCCGGTTGCCGCTTTGCGAGGGCCATCGATGCCAATCATAATCGGCGCGCTGCGCGAAGCCGCGCCTCGCGAGACACGGGTCAGCCTGGTACCGGAAGTGGCCGAGAAATTCATCCGGGCCGGAGCCCGGATCCTGCTCGAGCGCGACGCCGGGGAGCGGGCCAACTTTCCCGATTCGGCCTATCGCGGCGTCGAGTGGAGCGACGCCGCCGGTGTGCTCGCCCAGGCGGACGTGCTGCTCACCGTGCAGCCGCTCGCCGCAGCGCAGATCGGCTCGCTCAAAGCCGGCGCGGTGGTCGTCGGCTTCCTGCAGCCCCACGCCCGGCGCGAGGAGATCCTGGCCCTGCAGCGCGGAGGCGTGACCAGCTTCGCCATGGAACTCGTGCCGCGCATCTCCCGCGCGCAATCGATGGATGCGCTGTCTTCACAGGCGGCCGTCGCCGGTTACAAGGCGGTGCTGATCGCGGCAGACCACCTGCAGAAGTTCCTGCCGATGCTCACCACGGCCGCCGGAACGATCCGCCCCTCCCAGGTGCTGGTCATCGGCGCCGGCGTGGCTGGACTGCAGGCGATCGCGACGGCACGGCGCCTCGGGGCAGTGGTGGAGGCGTACGATGTACGCAGCGCGACACGCGAACAAGTCAAATCCCTCGGCGCGAAATTCGTCGACACCGGCGTCAGCGCCGAAGGCACGGGCGGATACGCACGAGAACTCACCGACGCGGAGCGGCGCAACCAGCAGGAAATCCTCGATGCACGGATCGCCGCCGCCGATGCGCTGATCAGCACCGCCGCCGTTCCCGGCCGCCCCGCGCCCAAGATCATCCTGCGCGGCGCCCTGGAACGGATGCGGCCCGGATCAGTGGTCGTCGACCTCGCCGCCGAACAAGGCGGCAACTGCGAGCTGACGCGCGCGGGAGAGACCGTCGTTCATCGGGGCGTGCAGGTCATCGGACCGGTCAATCTGCCGGCGCAGCTGGCTTACAACGCGAGCGAGATGTACGCGCGCAATCTGTTGAATTTTCTGACGCCGGCGATCAAGCAGGGAGCCCTCGAGGTGGACTGGAATGACGAGGTCTTCGCTCAGTCGTGCCTCACCCACGCCGGTGAAATCCGCCACGAGCCGACCCGCAAGACGATCGAAGGCTGAACAGCCTCGGATTGGGGGAGATCATGACTGGAATCATCGCACTTTACATTTTCATGCTGGCGGCCTTCACCGGCTATGAGGTCATCTCGCGCGTGCCGGTCATCCTGCACACGCCACTGATGTCCGGCTCGAATTTCGTGCACGGCATCGTGCTGGTCGGCGCGATGGTGGCGCTCGGCAACGCGCATACGCCGCTCGAGAAGACGATCGGCTTCCTCGGTGTGCTGCTCGCCTCCGGCAACGTGGTGGGCGGCTACGTCTCCACCGAGCGCATGCTCGAGATGTTCAAGTCGAGTCAGGACAAGCGCAAAGGCGGCAAAGCATGAGCGCGCTACCGGCCTCGGTGACGGGCGATCTGATTCAGGCGGTGTACTTCGCCGCCGCGCTGCTGTTCATCATCGGTCTGAAGCGCATGAGCTCGCCCAAGGGGGCGCGCGGCGGAATCGTCTGGGCGGGCGCGGGCATGTTGATTGCCGGCCTGATCACGTTCCTGTGGCCGGGGATGCACAATGACATCCTCATCCTGACCGCGATTTTCGTGGGCGGTATCGCGGCCTGGTGGAGCGGCAAGCGCGTACCGATGACCGCGATGCCGCAGATGGTCGCGCTGTACAACGGCATGGGCGGCGGTGCGGCCGCCGCCATCGCCTGCCAGGAGCTGGTGCGCGGCTATCCGTTCGCGCCGGCGCCCGTGGTGCTGGCGGTGATCGGCGCCCTGATCGGCGCGGTATCCTTCAGCGGAAGCCTCATCGCCTTCGCCAAGCTCCAGGGCCTGATCAAGAAGTCGCTGCGCTATCGCGGCCAACAGATCGTCAACTTCCTGGTGCTGCTCGCCACCGTCGCCGCCGGCGCATGGGTGATCGCGCTGCGCGGCGACGCCCCGATGCAGCTGGTGATCGCGTTTTTCGCGCTGGCGCTCGCGTTCGGTGTCCTGGTCACCATACCGATCGGCGGCGCCGATATGCCGGTGGTCATTTCCCTGTACAACGCGTGCACGGGCCTCGCGGTCGCCTTCGAGGGCTTCGTGCTGGGCAATGCCGCGATGATCATCGCCGGCATGGTGGTCGGGGCGGCCGGCACGCTCCTGACCCAGCTGATGGCCAAGGCGATGAACCGCTCGCTGGCCAATGTGTTGTTCTCGAATTTCGGCGAAAGCTCGGCCGAGGGCGGGGCAATCGCCGGATCGCTCAAGCCCATCGACGCCGCCGACGCCGGCGTGATGATCGCCTACGCCGAAAAGGTCATTGTGGTGCCGGGCTACGGCATGGCGGTGGCGCAGGCGCAGCACAAGATCTGGGAGCTGTGCCAACTGCTGATCGACCGAGGCGTGACCGTGCGTTTCGCAATCCATCCGGTGGCTGGACGCATGCCCGGGCATATGAACGTGCTGTTGGCCGAGGCCGGAGTGCCCTACGACCTGATCGGCGACTTGGATGACATCAATGCCGAATTCGACACCACCGACGTGGCGCTCATCATCGGAGCCAACGACGTGGTCAATCCGGTGGCGCGAAGCGACAAATCGAGCCCCATCTACGGTATGCCCATCCTGAACGCCGATCGGGCGAGGAACGTCATCGTGATCAAGCGCGGCCAAGGCGCCGGTTTCTCGGGCATCGAGAATGCCCTGTTCTACCTCGACAATACCCGCATGCTCTACGGGGACGCGCAGAAAGCGGCCGCGGAGCTGATTCAGGCGGTCAAAGCGGTCTAGTCGCCGCGGCGCGCGTGCGCCCCGCTAGGGATGCGGCGGGCGCGGGGGCATCATGAAGCGGTGCTGCATACCGATTCCCGGCATGCCGCCGGGAATCCCGCCCGGACCACCGCCGAAATTGCGCGGTGGGGATCCGAATCCCCCCGGTTCAAAGCGACCCCGGTCAAACCCAGAGGGCGGAGCCGGCCGCAGCTGGCGCATGGCGTGCGGCCGGCTCATTCGCTGGCGCATCCGCTGCTGCAGCACGCGCTGATGGAGCATCTGCTGGCGCATGTGCGCGATCATCATCTGGCGCTGCGCGGGTGTCGCACCCTCCCAGCGCTGACGCAGGCGCCGACGCCGCCATTCGGGCAGGCGCTCGAATTGATGGAAGCTGCGGCGGATGGCCGCACGCTGTAGGGCCGGCAGCGCGCGAAACTGCCGCCAGCGGCGCCGCAGCAGTGCCCGCCGCTGCGGCGTCAACCGCCGCCACTTGCGAAAGCGCTGCTGTGCCTGCTGCTGTTGCGCCAGCGACATGTGCAGCCAGATCCGGCTGCCGCGCGCAAGCGCACGCTGGCGCGCCGTAGGCAGCCGCGCCCACTGGCCCCGCAACTGCGCCAGTAGATGCTGCTGAGCGGGCGAGAGCGCCGACCAAGGCACCGTCACGCCGTGTGCCGTGTGCGGCGCCAAGCCCCACGCCGGCGCCGACGTGAGCAGCAGAGCAAGCAAAGCGATGCGCCACACCCTGATCATCGGTCGCGTCCCTTCTTGGCGCGGGACGAGCCGTGCGCAGGCTTGCGCTTTGCCGGCGCCGGGGTTTCGGCACCGCGAGCGGTCTTGCCCAGATTGAGTCGTGACAGATACTCCAACCAGCGGCCGCTGTCGGACTTGTATGCCCGGCTCGTGGGCGCGTGGCCGCCGAGAAACTCCAACAGAGGCAATGGCACGGGCCGGCGCGCCGGGTGCGGCGCCGGCGGTGACGCGGCGCACGCCAGCGGGAAGAGCGCGGCGGCCAGGAGCATCGCGACGATCGCCCCGTAACAACGCTCAACCGCCATGCTTGCCCGGTCCGCGCCCACCGGCAGCCGAAGTCGACTTGCTCCGCGCCCGCGCCACGGCCCACTCATAGAACTCGCCGTCGCCCTCCTCGACCAATGCCAAACCATCGCGATCCGTCAGCAGCTGTACGTCCTGCGTGGTCACGATCCCGGTCCCGGGTCTGGGCGCCGGCGTCGTCCGGTACGGCCTCAACAGCCAGACAGCCGCCAGCGCGGCCGCCGCAGTAGCGGTCGCCGGCAACCAGGTCCGCAGCAGCCGCCAATGCGGCGTGTCGCGCCGTGCGCGAGCACCGGCTACCGCTACGTGACGCGCTCGAGTCAATCGCGAGCGAACGCGGCCGCTCAACCCACCCGCATCGTGCTCCAGGACAGCGCGCACCCGCCGCTCGAACCCGGCCAGATCGTCACCCGGCACGCTCATTCGAGATCTCCGAGCTGGGCCCGCAGCGCGCGCAGCGCGCGGAAGTAATGGGTCTTGACACTGCCTTGTGAGCAGCCCATGGCATGCGCCGTCTGGGCGACATCGAGACCCTCCAACGTACGGAGCAGAAATACCTGCTGCTGGCGGCGCGGCAGTGCCGCCAACGCCCGCTCCAGCGCGGCAAGGCTCTCATCGAGCTCCAAGCGCCGCACCAACGGAATTTCCGGACTGACCGCCTCGGCAACGGGATCGGATGTCCCGTCCGGATCGGCCGTGAAAGGCAGCCATGACATCACACGATTGCGCACGCTGCGCCGCCGCTGCATGTCGCGGATGCGATTCTCGAGAATCCGGTAGAACAGCGGCTTCCATTGTTCCGGCGGACGATGCGCATAAGCGCGCGCCAGGTGCAGCATCGCGTCCTGCACCGCATCGAGCGCATCGTCCTCGTGGCGCAAAGCCGCGCGGGCGATCCGGAACGCCTTGAGCTCGACGCTCGCCAGAAACAGGCTGAGCGTACGATCTGCGGTCTGGGCGTTCGAATTGGGAAGATCCACGTCGCCGCCTGCGGCAGCCGGCATGCTATAAGGCGGGACGAGCGTAACAGACTCGGGCATACCCCGTATAACGCGCCCATAGCCTGTCGGTTGACGGCGACGACGCTGCGCTCTGTGCGGATACACCAGATTTTTCAAGAACTTCCAATGTCCTCCGCCCCTGTTCTCCGCGTGGCCCTCCCCACGCCCGTGCGCCGGCTGTTCGACTACCGGGCACGCGCGACGTCGGACCCACAGGGTGAGCGAGCCCCCGGTGCGGGAATGCGGGTGCGCGTTCCGTTCGGACGGCAACGGATGATCGGGATCGTCATGGGCACCGCCGAGCGCTCGGATGTCGCCGAGGAGAAGCTCAAAAGCGTTCTCGAGGTGCTCGACGAGCGGCCGATCGTCGATTCCGCCCTGCTGGAGCTGCTGCGGTGGGCGGCCGGTTACTACCATCACCCGATCGGAGAGGTCGTGGCAAGCGCGCTGCCCACGGCCCTGCGCACCGGCGCCGGCACGCGGGCCAGCGAGGAGCGCTGGCGAATCACAACCGCCGGCGAGCAGGCCTGCGCACGGGATGAGCCATCGCGGGCGCCGAAGCAGCGCCGCCTGCTGCAAGAGTTGCGCGGTGCGCCCCGCACCCCGCATGAGCTGCGCGAGCGGCTGGGAGACTCCTGGCGCGCCGCGGCCCGACCGTTGACCGTCCGGGGTTGGATCGAGTCGGCGCTCGCTGAAACGGGGGACGCGGCGGAGATTCCTTCGGCGCCCCAGCCCGGTCCACCGCTCAATGACGAACAGCAAGCGGCCGCCGCCGCCATCCAATCCGGGCTGGGCCGATTCGGCGCCTTCGTACTCCAGGGCGTCACCGGCAGCGGCAAGACGGAGGTGTACTTGCGTGCGGCGCAACGCACTTTGGCCGAAGGCCGCAGCGCTCTGGTGCTGGTTCCCGAGATCGGCCTGACGCCCCAGCTCCTGGGGCGATTCCGCGAGCGCCTCGCCGCGCCCATGGCGGTGCTGCACTCGGGACTGACCGAGCGGGAGCGGCTGCTGGCGTGGCGTGAGGCGTTCTCGGGTCGCGCGCGCGTGGTGCTCGGCACCCGCTCGGCCGTGTTCGCGCCGGTGAGCAACCTCGGGATCATCATCGTCGACGAGGAGCACGATGCCTCGTACAAGCAGCACGACGGCGGTTTCCGCTACTCGGCCCGCGACCTGGCCGTGATGCGCGCGCGGGGCGCGAACGTTCCGGTCGTGCTCGGCTCCGCCACGCCCGCAATCGAGACGCTGCACAATCTCGACAGCGGCCGCTACACCCGTCTGACGCTGACCCGGCGCGCAATGCGCGCCGCGCCGCCGCGGCTCTCCCTGATCGACTTGCGCGCGCACGCTCAGTCGGGCGGCCTCTCCACGCCCGCCGTGCAAGCGATGACGGCGCACCTCGCCGCCGGCGCCCAGGTGCTCGTGTTCATCAACCGCCGCGGCTATGCGCCGACGCTGCTGTGCACCGCGTGCGGCTGGATCGCCCCGTGCACCGAATGCGATGCCCGGCTGACGGTGCATCTGGCCGCGCGAGCGCTCCGCTGTCACCACTGCGGCGCGGATGCGCCGTTGCCGCAGCGCTGCCCCCAGTGCGGATTCGCCGTCAAGGCGGTCGGTCAAGGCACAGAGCGCGTCGAGGAGACGCTCACTAGCGTCTTTCCAGGCGTACCGGTGGTGCGGCTCGACCGCGATGTGATCAGGCGTCCGGGAGAGCTCGAACAGGCCATGCACCGCATCGCCTCCGGCGAGGGCCGGATCGTGATCGGCACCCAGATGGTCACCAAAGGCCACGACTTTCCGAACGTGACACTGGTGGTAGTGCTCAACGCCGATCAGGGCTTATTCAGCTCGGACTTTCGCGCTCCGGAGCGCCTGGCGCAAACGATCGTACAGGTCGCAGGGCGCTCGGGGCGCGGCGAGCGCCCAGGCGAGGTGCTGGTCCAGACCGAATTCCCGGAGCATCCCCTGCTCAATGGCTTGCTGGCCGAGGGTTACGAGGGCTTTGCGCGCACCGCGCTCGCGGAGCGCCGCGCCGCGGCCTGGCCCCCGTTCAGCCGCCTCGCGGCGGTGCGCGACTCAGCGGCTAGCGCGGAGGCTGCACTTGCGTTTCTCACCGAAGCCCGGGCGCTGGCCGAGGACGCGCGCGGCGTGCATCTTCTCGGCCCGGTGCCGGCCGCAATGGCCAAACGTGCCGGCCGCCATCACGCGCAGCTGCTGATCGAAAGCCGTGAGCGTGGCGGGTTGCATCGCTTTCTCGACACGTGGCTGCCGCGGGTACAGTCATTGCCGAGCGCGCGTCGGGTGCGCTGGGCGCTCGACGTCGATCCCATCGAGCTTTTTTGACCGTTCCAAAGCGCTGCACGCGGCAAGCCGCTTGCGGAGCGGGCGTTTCGGGTAAAATTTGTTACCTCTTCCTCCATCTTCCGGATCTCGCTTTCCTTGAAACAGCAACTCGAGCAACTACTCGCGGCCGCGCTCGCCGCCCTGGACGGTACGCTGGCGGCAACGGCCGAGGCGATCGCGGCGACGGTGGAGCGCAGCCGCGACCCGCGCCACGGCGACTTCGCGACCAACATCGCGCTGCGTCTGGCGAAGGCGGCGCGCAGCAACCCGCGCGCACTGGCGCAACGCATCGTCGCGGCGCTGCCGCCAAGCCCCCTGGTGCTGCGCGCGGAGATCGCCGGCGCCGGGTTCATCAATTTCTTCCTTGCCCCCGCGGCATATGGCCACGAGCTGGCCGAGATCCACCGGCGCGCCGAGCGCTACGGGCACGCATCGCTGGGTCACGGCGAGCGCGTGCTCGTCGAGTTCGTGTCGGCCAACCCGACAGGCCCATTGCATGTCGGCCACGGACGCCAGGCTGCATACGGTGCCACTCTGGCCAACATCCTCGCGGCCGTAGGCTTCGAGGTCACACGCGAGTACTACATCAACGACGCGGGACGGCAGGTGGACATCCTGGCCGTCAGCGCCTGGATGCGCTACCTCGAATCGTGCGGCGAGGTGCTGCCGTTCCCGGAAAACGGCTACCGCGGAGATTACGTTCAGGACATCGCCGCGATCATCCGCGGGGCCGAGGGCGAGAGCCTGCGGCGCCCGGCGGCCAGTGTGCTGGCTGGGCTGCCCGCCGACGCGCCGGCGGGCGATAAAGAAATCTACATCGACGCGCTCATCGGGCGGGCCCGCGAACTGATCGGCCGCGAGGCGTTCCAGCGCGTGCTCGAACTCGCGCTCGACGCGATGCTTTCCGACATACGCGACGATCTGGAGCAGTTCGGCGTGCGCTTCGATCGCTGGTACTCGGAACACGCGTTGGAGCGTAGCGGCGCAATCGAGCGCGCCCTGGCGCGCCTGGAGCGGGACGGGCGGCTCTACCGCGCGGAGGGCGCGGTCTGGTTCCGAGCCACCGAATTCGGCGACGAAAAAGACCGCGTCGTGGTACGCGAGAACGGCCAGAAGACCTATTTTGCGTCCGACATCGCCTATCACCTCGAGAAGCGCGAGCGCGGCTTCGCCCGCCTGATCGACGTGCTCGGTGCCGACCATCACGGCTACGTCGCGCGGGTGCGCGCGGGACTGACCGCCATGGGCGAGCCGGGCGAGAGCCTCGAGGTCACCCTGATCCAATTCGTCAGCCTGTTCCGCGGCGGGCAGAAGATTCCCATGGGCAAGCGCGAAGCCCAGTTCGTGACCCTGCGCCAACTGCGCGCGGAGGTCGGCAACGATGCCTGCCGTCTCTTCTACCTGATGCGCAGCCACGACCAGCCGCTCGATTTCGATCTGGAGCTGGCCAAGTCGCGGACCAACGAGAACCCCGTGTACTACATCCAGTACGCGCATGCGCGCGTGGCCAGCGTGCTGAAGCAGCTCGCCGCCCGGGGTCTCGCTTTCGAGCGCGCCGAGGGCCTGGCGCATGCCGCGCTGCTGACGGGTGCGCACGAGCAGGCGGCGCTCGCGTGCGTGACGCGCTTTGCGGAGGTGCTCGAGCAGGCGGCGGTGAATCGCGCACCGCACATAGTGGTGCACTATCTGCGTGATCTGGCCAACGCTCTGCACACCTATTACAACGCGGAGACGTTCATCGTCGAGGATTCGAAAGTGCGCAACGCGCGGCTCGCTTTGGTGATCGGCGTACAGCAAGTGCTGCGCAACGGGCTCACCCTGCTCGGGGTGAGCGCTCCCGAGAGCATGTGAGCGCATGTCTCAGCTGACCACTCGCGACTACAAGGGCGCCGCCCCCCGCCCGCGCGGCGCGGGCGGCCTGAGTCAGTTCTTATGGGGAGCGCTGGCGGGCGCGCTGCTCGCCGGCCTCGGCGCGGCGCTCATCATGCGTCATGCCGACAAGGCCGCGCGAGCGTGCACCGGAAGCGGCGGCGCGCTTGCAGCGCCGACACCGGCCGGCCCACCAGTGCCCGGGGGCTCCGCCGGCGGCAACGCCCGTTCTCCGTCGCCCTATCCTCCATCGTCCAGATCGGGAACAAGCGGCCCGAGCATGCAGTCCGGCCGCCCGACGCGGGTCGCATCACCGGCGCCGGCGGCACGAGACACGGCGGCTCGAAGCGGCGGCGATGGATCCACTATCGTGGCGCGGAGCGCGGCGGCGTCTCAGCCGCAATATGACTTCTATCAGATGCTGCCCAACCTGCGGGTGACCGTGCCGGCGCCGAGCGCCCCCGGGGCACGCAGCGTCGGCCCCGGCGGCCGCCCCCAGTTCGGCGGCTACGTGCTGCAGGTCGGCGCCTACAGCAGCGAAGCGCATGCTCGAAAGGTGGTCGCCTATCTCGACAGCCTGGGAACACTTGCGCATATCGATACGGTGCACGAGGGCGAAAAGACGCTGTACCGCGTGCGCATCGGCCCCGTCATCGAGCGCTGGGAACTCAATCGCTTCCGCCACCAGCTCAAGCTCGTCGGCCTGCCGGCGGTGCTGATACCGGGCGCCACCCACTGAGCTTCGCCGCGCTCAATCCTCGGCAATCGAGCGGAAATCCAGCCCCAGAGAGCGCAGCTTGCGATACAGGTGCGTGCGCTCCATGCCGACGCGCTTGGCGAGCTGCCCGACCTTGCCGTTGCACAGCAACAGCTGCTGTTGGAGGTAGGCGCGCTCGAACTGCTCGCGCGCCTCGCGCAGCGGCAGCGCCAGCAGGTCCTGCTTGACCAGCGGCTCGCCCGGAGGCGCCTGCAGGGCCAACTCCCGCTCGACCTCATCCAGGCCGATTTCCTCGCCGCCGCCCTGGATCAACAGACGGTGCACCAGGTTCTTCAGCTCCCGGACGTTGTCCGGCCAGGGGTAGTTGCGCAGCCGGTTTTGCGCGGCGACGGAGAAATGGCGCAGCGGCAACCCCTCGGAATCGACCAGCCGATCGACATGGTGACGCAACAGCTCGGGTACGTCCTCCGCATAATCGCGCAGTGGCGGCACCCGCACGATCAGCGTGTTGAGGTGGCTGAGCAGGTCGCGCCGCACTCCCGTCGCGCTGTGGTTCTCGATGCCCGGCTGCGCGCAGGACACCAACCGCGCGCGTAACTCGGTGGGCTCGTTGGCGCCGACCGGCGTGAATCGTCCCGATTGAAGTGCTCCGACCAGCAGGCGCTGCGCCCCTACCGGCAGATCCTCGAGCTCCTGGATGAACAGCGTGCCGTCGGCGGCCTGCTCGAGCAACCCGGGGCGGCGCACGCCGCCCTCGATCGAGCCGAACAGCCGGCTCTCCGCGTCGGCGTCACGCAGACTGCTGGCCACCACCGTGACGAACGGCGCGCCCGCGCGCGGACTGCGCCCATGGAGATACTGAGCGAACATTTCGCGTCCCGAGCCCGGCTCTCCGACCAACAGCACCGGCGAGCCGTGGGCGGCCATCTGCTGCAGCTCGGCGCGCAGCTGCTGTATGAGCTTGCTCTTGCCGGCCGGCGTGATCATCGCCGGCGTGAACAGCTTTCCCGCCTGACGTTTACGGCGACCCGCATCGAGGGCCCGCTCCACCGTGCGCAACAGCTTGGCCAGCGACAGCGGCTTCTCGACAAAATCGAACGCGCCGAGCCGTGTCGCCTCCACCGCGGTCTCCACGGTGCCGTGGCCGGACATCATCACGACCGGACAGTCATCACCGGCGGTGGTGGACCACTCGCGCAGCAGCGTGATGCCGTCGACATCCGGCATCCAGATGTCGAGCAGCACCAGATCAGGCGTCTGGCGGGCCCGCGACGCGCGCGCTTGGGCCGCGTTGGCCGCGACTTCGACTGCGTAGCCTTCCTCGGAGAGGATCTCCTTCAGCAGGCCACGGATATCCGCTTCGTCATCGACCACCAGGATGTGTGCCGAACTCATGCTTGCTCGCTCCGCAATGTCTCTTGCCTCTTTCGCGCCCCCGACCGGCGGCCGAACGCCACCGGCAGCGTCACCCGGATGCGGGCCCCGCCTTCCGGAAGGTTGTCGGCGTCGATCCGCCCGCCGTGCTCTTCCACGATCTTCTTGACGATCGCCAGCCCCAGGCCCGTACCCTTGGGCTTGCTGGTCACGTACGGATCGAAGATCCGGCCGAGCAGCTCCGGCTGGAAGCCGGGCCCATTGTCACACACGGTCACCGCCGCGAACGCATTACCGCCACCCTCGAGCCGCGTGGCGATCTCGAGCCGCGGCGCGGGACGGCCCTCGAGCGCCTCGAGCGCGTTGGTGACCAGATTATTCAGAATCTGGCGCACCCGACCACGATCGGCCTCGATGGCCGAAAGCCGCTCATCCAGATCGAGCACGATGGCGGCATGCCCGTCCTGCGAGCGATACAGGTCGGCGACCTCGGTCACCAGCTGATTGAGGCTGAAACGGCTGACGTGCATCTCCGGGGCGCGCGCGTATTCGCTGAATGCGTTGACCATCCGCTGCATGCTCTCGACCTGCTGCACGATGGTATGGGTGGAGCGATCCAGAATTTCCGCCTCCGCCGGCGCGAGCAGCGAGAGCAGCCGGCGCCGCAAACGCTCGGCCGACAGCTGGATCGGGGTCAGTGGATTCTTGATCTCGTGCGCCAGGCGGCGCGCGACCTCGCCCCAGGCGGCATCACGCTGCGCCTCGAGCAGCGCGGTGATGTCGTCGAAGACGATCACGTAGCCCATGTCGCCGCTTTCGCCCGGCAGCGGCGTGCAGGCGCACATCAGCGTGACCGCCCGGCCCGTTTTGCCGAACTCGATCTGCTCACGCCACTCCTCCCGGCCGCGCGCAAAGCGCACTGCGAGCGCCGCGACGAACTGCGCGAGCCGCTCGTTGCCGGCCGAAAGGTCCGGCAGCGCCCGCCCGGCGGCGGCCGACAGGTCGGTGCCCAGGATGCCGCCGGCGGCCCGGTTGGCCATGCGCACCACCAAATTGCGGTCGATCGCCACCACCCCGGTCGAGAGCCGCGCGAGAATGATCGCCAGCCGCTCGCGCTCACGCTCGACCGCCTGTTGACTGCGGGTAGCCTCCTCGTGAGCTCGGCGTAACCGTTTGGTCATGTCGTTGAAGGAATGCACGAGGAAACCCATCTCGTCACGCGACGGGAGGGCCAGCCGGGTCGCGAAGTCGCCCTTGCCCACTGCACGGGTTCCGGCGATGAGGTCCTGTACGGGGCGAGCGAGGTGCTCGGCGAAGTAGATCGCACCGTGGATGGCAGCCAGCATCGCCAGCAACAGCACGAGCGTCAAGGTCAAGGTGAAGCTGTATCGTACCGGCTGGCGCAGCGCCGTCAGATTGCCGTAGCGCGAATATGAGCGCTGGACTGCGTCGGAGAGGGCCGAGAGCCGCGCCGGCACCGGGTACAAGGCCATCAGATACCGCAAAGCGCCATCGTTTGAAGCCTGCGCGAGCGGCACGCCGATGCGGATCAGGAATCGGCCGTCGGACTGAGGCTCGAGCCTGACGTAGGTGTGTCTGGCCGTTACGGTGCGCACCAGATTGGTGGGCGGCGCGAGCGGCACATCGGCGAGCGGATCCCGCAAGCTCGCTGCGAGAATGCGCCCGCTGCCGCTGTACAGGATGATCTCGCGGGCCGAGTCGACGCGGCGCGCCCGGTCGATCTGTGCCTGGATCTGCAAGGTCGGCCGTCCGCTCAAAGAACGGGCCAGCACCGTGGTGCGGCGCGATTCCGCCTGCACGCGCAGGTCCAGAGCCGAGCGCGACAAGACCAAGGCATCCTTCAGTCCTGCGCGAACCTCGACGCGAAACCAGCTGTCGATGCCGCGGTCGAGAAACTGCAGCGAGGCGAAATACACGATCAGCAGTGGCGCCACCACCAGTGCGCCGAAGATCAGCACGGTGCGGGCCGTCAGGCGCGAGCCCGGCACATGGTTGCGGTAGTCGCGCACCAGCTGCCAGACTCGGCGCAGCAGCAGCACGATCAGCGCAAAGACGCCGATCACGTTGAGCAGGACGATCCAGGGTTGAAGCCGGCTGAACTCGGAGGAGTTCTGGGTGCTCTTCGCCAGAAGCATCAGGGCGGTGAGCCCGATGACGCTCCACAGCGCAATGGCCGCGACCGCGCGGGCGCGCCACCGCGGCGCGGATCCACTCACATCGGCAGCGACCATGTGTACCACGCGCTCTCGCGCTGCCAGTCGTCCGTCCAGAATAGCAATGCACGCAGGGACGCGGGCAGCTTCCCGCGCCGCACGCTGGCACGGACACTGATGATGTAGCGCCCACCGTGCAGTTGGGACTCGACCAGGATCGGCCAGTCGCTCACCCGCTCTAGATAGTGCAGCGCCTCCTGGACGGTCTTGAAGCTGTCCTCCGCGCCGCTCTGGGCATTACGCACCACATAGCGGCGGGTGACCAGGTGGTAGGCGAGTTCCCGGTGCAGCGTGACGTCGACGATCGTGGCGTCGAACCAGAAGCGGCGTACTTGATCGATCCGAGCCTCGACGTCGAAGCTGAGTGTCACGCCGTTCTGCAATGCCTTGAGAATGGTCGGGTTCAGCGGATAGGCCACCTGCGCATTGAGCTCGATGACCCCATGGTCGAAATTGACATACGCCGCGCGCACCGCGAGCGCGCCGTCGAGGGCGCTGGCGCAGGCAGGCCTGCCGAAGCCGATGAGCACCAGCATCGCGGCGGCCACCAGAAGTCTGGACGCCAATCCCGCCGCGGGCGCCCATCGCGAAATTATTCGTGGCATCAATGCAACGCTCGCGCGCGTCAATTTCCGTTCCTGCGGACTGTATCAGGTTCCAGCCGTTGTCTTTTCGACACAAGCATAATAAAAGCCGTCCGTCGACACAGCCCCTCCGGTCAGCAGCTGCAGGCCTCGAGTGGTCGCCACCGCCCCGGCCGGCAGGCGTTCTGCCGGGAGTCGAACGGTCCGGGCCTGGGGCGCCTGCGCATAGAAGCGCTCCAGAACCCCCTCGTTCTCCTCAGGCAGCACCGAGCACGTGGCGTACACCAGCCTCCCTCCGGGTGCGAGCAGCTCGAAGGCCGCCCGCAGAATCTCCAGCTGTCTCGCGGCGAACGACGCAACGTCCTCTACTCGGCGCAAGAGCTTGATGTCCGGGTGACGCCGGATGACGCCCGTGCCCGAGCACGGCACATCCACCAGAATGCGCTCGAAGGGTCGTCCGTCCCAGTACGTCTGCGGCTCCCGGACATCCGCCGCCGCCAGATGCGCCTTGAGGCCCAGCCGATCAAGGGTCTCCCGAACCCGCTGCAGCCGCGCAGGATCGATGTCGAGCGCCCAGAGCTCGACGTCGGGGGTGAGCTCGAGTACGTGCGCGGCTTTGCTGCCGGGGGCGGCGCAGGCGTCCAGAACCCGCATCCCAGGCGCGACATCGAGCAGCGCAGCGGCCAGCTGGGCGCCGGCGTCCTGCACCGACACCCAGCCTTCGCGAAATCCGGGCAGCGCCGCGACCGGCACCGGCCGCTCGAGCGTGATGGCCGTGGTGCCCGCCAGAGGGCCGAGATTCTCGACAAGTCGGCCGGCGAGACCCGCCGCGGCCAGATCGGCCAGATACTGCTCCGGGGAACGCAGGCGCGGATTCAACCGCAGCGTGAGGGGTGGGTGGACGTTGTCGGCCTCGAGCAAGTTCTCGACGTGACGCGGCCATGCCGCGGTCAATGCCTCCACCAGCCAGGCCGGGTGAGCCGTCCGGCGGGCCACATCCCGGTCGATCTGCGCGAGGAGGGTCTCGCGGCCGGCCACGAACTTGCGCAGCACCGCATTGACCAGACCACTCGCATGGGCATGACGCAGGACACGCACGGCGTCGACGGCGGCGTGGACGCTCTTCTGTGGCGCGGTGCGCGAGTACTCGATCTGGTGCGCCGCGGTGACCAATAGCGCGTGCACGTCCCGATCGACCGTGTCGGGCCGCGCCAGGAGAGTGTCGATGGCTGGGCGCAACCTCAGGTACCAGCGCACCGTGCCAAGCGCAATTGCCCGCACGGCAGAGCGTTGCGCGCTGGACTCGAACATCGCGAGGGCCACGTCCGCGGACTGTCCGCCGCGAACCGCCGCGACGGCGCGCGCGGCGTCGGCGAGCACGCCGGCCCCCTGACTCTGCTGATGATTCAACCCGCGCCACCTAACTGTGCGCCGGCCAGCAGCGCGTGATGGCCGCTGGCGAACACGCCGGCGGGTTGACGCGAACCGCCCGGCCGCTGCAATGAGAGCAGATCCAGGCAACCCTCGCCGCATCGAACCCTGATGTAGCCATCCCGGTGCCGTCCGACTGCCTGCACGATGCATCCCGGTGCTGCGCCCGCGTCGTCACAATCGGGGGCGATCCGGGCGGCGTGCACCAGGAGGCGCTCCTCCTCGCCGGTCTGCGCATCGACACGCACCGTATCAGCCGTGGCCCACGGCTGCAGCGCGCGGATGAGACGCTCGATTTCCGCCGCGGGCCGTCGCCAGTCGATGCGTGCCTCGCTCTTATCCAGCTTGCGGGCGTAGGTGACGCCCGCCGCGGGTTGGGGGATGGCCGCAAGCGTCCCGTCGGCCACACCGTCCAGGGCTCGCAGCAGCAGGGGTCCCGACAGGTCGGCCAGGCGGTCGCGCAGGCTCGCGCCCGTATCGCGCGGCTCGATCGGCACATGCTGCTGCAGCAGAATCGGACCGGTGTCGAGCCCCGCCTCCATGCGCATCACGGTCAGGCCGGTTTCGCGGTCCCCGGCCAGCAGCGCCCGCTCGATGGGCGCCGCGCCGCGCCACCGCGGGAGGAGCGAGGCGTGCACATTGAGACAACCGAGCGGGGGCAGGTCGAGTACCGGCTGCGGAAGGATCAAGCCATAGGCCACCACAACAAGCACGTCCGGTCGCCACTCGTCCAGCATCGACCAATCGGCCGGCGCCTTCAGAGCGGCCGGCTGGCGGATGGGGACACTGGACTGCGCGGCCAGCTTGACGGGCGAGGACGCCAGCTGTCGGCCCCGCCCCCGGGGCCGATCAGGCTGGGTGAGAACCCCGACGACCCGATGGCGCGAATGCAGCAGCTCCAGCAGGACGGGCAACGCGAACTGCGGCGTGCCCGCGAACGCCACGCGCAAGGAGGCTGGTTGGGGCACGGCCGCTCCGCTTACAGGGCCGATCGGGCCGCCGCCGCGCGGCGGCGTGACCGGGTCTTGCGCTCCTTATCCAGCTTCTTGCGGATACGCTCACGCTTGAGGTTGGAAAGGTGGTCCACGAACAGCTTGCCTTCGAGGTGATCCATCTCATGCTGGACGCACACCGCCAACAGATCGGCGCAATCGCGCTCAAACACCGAGCCGTCGCGCGCCTGGGCGCGCACATGGATGCGGGCGGCGCGCGTGACCGTATCGAAAACGCCCGGAACCGACAGACAGCCCTCTTCGGTGCTGGTCTCACCCTCGAGCGTGAGAATCCGCGGATTGATCAGCACCAACGGCTCGTTGTGCGCCTCCGAGACATCGATGACAATGAGCCGTTGATGCACATCGACCTGAGTCGCCGCGAGGCCGATGCCGGGAGCGTCGTACAGGGTCTCGAGCATGTCGTCGATCAGGCGCTCCACGCCGGCATCGAAGCGGGTGACCGGCTGGGCACGGGTGCGCAGCCGTGGATCGGGAAACTCAAGAATCGTTCGCAACGTCATGAGGACTTCGAGTGGGGATGGGGAGAGGGGTTCCGACGGTCCGCGTCGGGCAGCCGTACCGGGCACGACCGTGACCGGCTGCACAACTTGACATTGAACCGCCGTACACGGGGAGCCGAAATGCGATTATACCCAGCCATGGGGTCAAATCAGATTCGCAGCACGCGCCTTCTGCTGGTGATCGGGGCCTCGGTCCTGCTCGGAGCCTGTTCTTCGCTGCATGGCGTCACCCACCCAGCCCCCTCTAGACCCGCGGCGGTCGCAGATCATTCGTCCGGGCGGTCTCGCCCGGCATCGGCGCCTCAGCAGGCTACCGCCACGCCGGATCCGTCTGGTTCGAATGCCTCCGCCGACCCGGCGCCGATCATTCGCGCCAGCGCCCCGATGACCTATACCGTCAAGCCCGGGGATACGCTCTGGGGTATCGCTTCGAAATTCCTGCGCAATCCTTGGGCCTGGCCCGAGGTCTGGTACATCAATCCCAAGATCCGCAATCCCCACTGGATCTATCCGGGCGACGTCCTGGCGCTCGCCTATGGGAGAAACGGCAAGCCCATGATTCGCGTGGTGCGGCCCAGCCCGCTGCGCACGCAAGAATCGACGGTGATGCTCAAGCCGCACCTGCGCAGCACACCCATCACTGCCGCCATACCGACTATTCCGTACTCGGCGATTGCCCCGTTCCTGACGCGTCCCCTGGTGTTTACCGCGGATCAGATCCAGCGCGCGCCCCACGTCATCGCCATCCGCGATCAGCACCAGGTGGCCGGCTCGGGCTTCGTCGTCTACGCCAGCAGCCTGGGGCGCCATCCTCACAGCCACTACAGCGTGATCCACGTCGGGCAGACGCTGCGTGCGCCCGGCTATTGGGGCTTCGGACACGTCTACGGTTACCTCGGCACGTTCACCGGCACGGCCGTGGTGACCGCCGATGGCGATCCGGCCACAGCAGTCATCACCAACTCGGCGCGCGAGACCTTCCCAGGCGATCGGCTGGTCACGAATGACGCGCCGCTGCCGCTCACCATGGAGCCACGCGCGCCTTCCCGCCCCGTGCGCGGCCACATCATCTGCGTGGTCGGCGGCACCGGGGGTCAGGAGGACATGGCCGGCACGTACGACATCGTGGTCGTCGACCGCGGCAGCCGCGCGGGTCTCGTCCCGGGAGATGTGCTGGCGGTCGACCACCGAGGCAGGGTCGTGCATGACCCCTACGGAACCTTCGCATGGCTCTTCCACGCGATGGGCTCCTCCGGCACGCTGCTCTCGCCGCGCGTGAAGCTACCCAATTATCGCATCGCCACACTGTTGGTGTTCAAGACGTACCAGCACCTGTCGTTCGCCCTGGTGGTGGCCGCCTCGCACACCATCAACGACGGCGACGTCGTCGGCAACCCTTAGCTTGAAGCGCTGAATCCGGTCATTCGGTCCGGCCCGGCGCGGTCGGCAAGCGCCTTGAGTACCGGCGCGGTGAGCGGGCGCACCCCGCGCCACAGGCGGAAGGACTCGGCGGCCTGCTCGACCAGCATTCCCCAGCCCGGCACGGCATCACGGCACCCCAGCCCCCGCGCCCAGCGCACGAACGGCGTATCGCCTCGCCCGTAGGCCATGTCATAACAGAACGTACTCGGGCCGAAGGCCGCCGCCGGCACCTCCGGCAGCTCGCCGGTGAGGCTGGCGGAGGTGGCATTGACGATCAGATCGAACGGTTGGGATTGGAGTTCGCCGAAGCCACAACCCTCGATCGGGCCGAGCCCCTCGAACATCGCGGCGAGGGCCACGGCCCGTTCCGCCGTACGATTGGCGACGACGACCCGCTGCGGCGCAAGCGCCAGCAACGGCGCGATCACCCCGCGCGCCGCCCCGCCGGCGCCGATCAGCAGGATGCTGCGCTGGCGGATCGTCAGACCCAGGTTGACCACCAGATCCTGGACCAGCCCGACTCCATCGGTGTTGTCACCGAGCATAGTCCCGTCGTCACGAGCCGCCAGCGTGTTGACCGCGCCGGCACGCCACGCGCGCTCCGTCAGCTCGTTGGCGAGCGACAGTGCACGGCCCTTGTGCGGCACGGTGATATTCACGCCGCGCGCCCCCGCGGCGAAGAACTCACTCACCCGCTCGTTGAAGTGCTCCGGCTCGACGTCCATCAGCCGATAGCTGAGCACCTGGCCGGTTTGGCGCGCGAACAGGGAATGGATGAAAGGAGACAGGCTGTGGGCAACCGGATGGCCCACCACCGCATACTGGTCCACTCTCCCTTCCATGAGCCGATTTTGCGCCCCAGCGGCGCAGCTGTCACGTGAGCTGCACACTGCGTGCGCTCGCCGAAATCGCGGCGTTCCCGCGCGATCACGTCCCCGGCGGACAGCCGTGTACCATAATCTCGTCTAGCGTGCCGCGCGCGGCTGCACGGTGACCCCGCCGCCCGGCCCGACGGCCAGCCGCGCGTACAGCTCAGCAAGCAGTTCCGAGAGCTGGGCGTCAAGTTGATAGGGCGGATTGATGATCAACATACCGGAACCGTTGAGCGCGACTCGCGAATCCGCAGGATAGAGCCGCAGCTCCGCGGTCAGCACGGCTCGCGTGATCCGACGCGCCATCCCGTCGAGCCAGCGCTCCGTATCGCGGGCCATCTTCACCGGATACCAGACAGCCACCACTCCCGTCGGGAATCTTTTGATGGCGTCGGCCACCGCCGCACTCGTGCGCTCGAAGTCGCGCCGCGTGTCTTCGTACGGAGGATCAATGAGCGTCAGCGCGCGCCCCTGCGACGGCGGCAGCGCCGAGCGTAATTTCTCGAATCCGTCGCCTACCTCGGCGCGTATGCGCGCCGTGCCCACGGCGGACAAAGCTCGTTCCAGCGCACGCGCCTCCTCAGGCACGGACTCGATGAACACCGCGCGGTCCTGGGCGCGAAGCTCGCTCGCCGCCAGCCACGGCGAGCCGGGATAGAGCCGCGCCCCGCCGCGCGCGGCGCGCAACTGCTCGAGCAGCACAAGATAGCGGCGCAGCGGCGCGGCGACGCATTCGGCGCCCACGAGCCGCCCGATACCGTGGCGCGACTCCGCCGCTGAATCGGCCAGGTCGTACACGCCGCGCCCGGCGTGGGTTTCGAAGTACAGAAATCCCTTCTCTTTTCGCTTGAGCGCCGCGAGTACCGTCAAAAGCGTCACGTGCTTGTGCACGTCGGCGAAGTTGCCGGCATGGTACAGATGTCGATACTTCATGCGGCCAGAGTATGCGCGAATGCAGTGCGCGTGTTCCCGAGCGCTCGGGCGCACACCTCGCCGCATCGCGCGCGACGGAATGTGGTCGGACGCCCCCGTGCGGCGCGCGGCGGGCCTGGGTAACTCGGGTGGCGCAGGGCGACGAGGCACCGCTGCATTTGTGGCGCAACACAGCGCATTTGCGCGCTGCGGCGGACGTCACGCCGTCCTAAGCTGCTGGTCCATGAGCCTCGCTCACCTCTGCGCCCGCCTGGCCCGCGCACCAGGCCTTACCGCCGAGCATGTTCAGGCACTGGCGCGGGAGGCGGTCGATCCGGCCCGCCTGTGCACGCCAGGGGTGATCTCCCGTGTGCCCCTGCCCGAACCCGTGCGAACCTACCTGGCGGCGCCTGAGCCTCCTGCCGTATGCGCCGACGTGCAATGGTGCGAGTCGCACGGCGTCCAGCTGGTGCTGTGCCTGGACGCGGCGTATCCGCCGCAATTGGCGGCCACACGCGGCGCGCCGCCCGTACTCTACGTCCAGGGCGATGTCACCGCGCTGCGACAACCGCAGCTGGCGGTGGTCGGCTCTCGCCGCCCGACGCCGGCAGGGTGCCGCATCGGACGCGAGTTCGCCGCAGCGCTTGCGCGCGCCGGGCTCGTGATCACCAGCGGGATGGCTTGGGGCATCGATGCGGCAGGCCACGAGGGCGCGCTCGAGGCCGGCGGCACGACGATCGCCGTGTTCGGCTGCGGTCTGGCCCATAGGTACCCGCAGGAGAACAGCGCTCTGGCGGAGCGCATTCTGCGACGTGGCGCGCTCGTCTCGGAATTCCCGCCCTGGGAGGCGCCCCGGCGGCAGAATTTCCCGCGGCGCAACCGGGTCATCAGCGGACTGGCGCTGGGTACCTTGGTGGTCGAGGCCGCCGCCGAGAGCGGCTCACTGATCACCGCGCACTTCGCGGCCGATCAGGGCCGGGAGGTCTTTGCGGTACCCGGGTCGGTCCGCAACCCCCTCTCGCGCGGGTGCCACCAGCTGATCCGTGAGGGGGCCCATCTGGTCGAGACTCCGGCACAGGTACTGGAGGAGATCTCGTTTCATCAAGAAAATCAACAAATTATGCAAAATCCGCAAGTGCCCGCATTGGACAAGGAATATGAAATGCTGTTAGATGCGCTCGGTTTCGAGCCCGTGACCTTCGATACCCTCGCGGCCCGCTCAGGCTTGTCCGGCGAATCGATCGCTTCGATGCTGCTGATACTCGAGCTGCAGGGTCGTGTCGCGCCATACCCTGGCGGCCGCTACGGCCGAATCAATTCGGACTGACGCTGAATTCAATGACAACTGGCTGCGTTCTCGACGTCCTGATCTACGTCTACGACCACTACATGATGTCGGACCCCGATGAGCTGCCAGGCCGGCAGCAGATATTCTCCACGCTCGTGCGCAAGGGCTTCACGACCGGTGAGGTCGCGCATGCGATGGAGTGGCTGTCGGTGCTGGCCGAGGGCTCCGAGCACGCCTCGAGCATGGCCTCGGCGCAGCCGCGGCGTGCCGTGCGGGTGTTTGCAGAGGGAGAGCTTTGGCGGCTCTCGGATGAGTGCCGGGCGTTCATCACCCGTCTCGACCTGGACGGCGTGCTCTCGCCCGAGCAGCGCGAGCTGGTCATCGAGCGCACGCTGGCGCTCGATGTCGAGGAGCCTTCGCTGGAGCAGCTGAAATGGGTGGTGCTCCTGGCACTGTCCGTGCAGCCTGGACAGTCCGACGCGTTCGCCCGTTTCGAGGCGCTGATGGCCGGCGAGCGCAAGGTCGCGCGGCACTGATCGGATACGAGAAGACATGGCAGAGAATCTGGTCGTCGTCGAATCGCCCGCGAAAGCGAAAACCATCAAGAAGTACCTGGGCAAGGACTTTGAGGTCCTGGCCTCTTACGGGCACGTGCGTGACCTGGTGCCCAAGGAAGGCGCGGTCGATCCGGAGCACGGCTACGCGATGCGCTACGAGGTGCTGACGAAGAACGAGCGTCATGTGGAAAGCATCGTCCGCGGCCTGAAGAAATCGAAAGCCCTCTATCTGGCGACCGACCCTGACCGGGAAGGCGAGGCCATCGCCTGGCACCTGAAGGAGATCCTGCGGTCGCGCGGCGAGCTCGACGGCAAGGCTGTGCACCGGGTGGCGTTCTACGAGATCACGCGCAATGCGATTCGCGAGGCGGTCGAGCACCCGCGCGAGCTGTCGCTCGATCTGGTGAACGCGCAACAGGCGCGCCGCGCGCTCGATTACCTGGTCGGCTTCAACCTCTCGCCCCTGCTGTGGAAGAAGGTTCGCCGCGGCCTCTCCGCGGGACGCGTACAGAGCCCCGCGCTGCGCATGATCTGCGAGCGAGAGGCGGAGATCGAAGCGTTCGTTACGCGGGAATACTGGACACTGGAAGGCGAGGCGCTGAGCACTTCGCCGTTCCCGCTGAAGCTGATCGAATATCGCGGCCGCAAAGTCGAGCAGTTCTCGTTTACCAACGAGACGACCGCGCGCGAGGTCGAGCACTCGGTGCAAGCCGCCGCGCGCGATGCGGCCGGCGGCCGGACGCCTGGACGACTGCGTGTGCTCACGGTCGATCGCAAGCAGCGACGCCGTGCGCCCGCACCGCCGTTCACCACCTCGACGCTGCAGCAGGAGGCGGCGCGCAAGCTCGGCTTCAACGCCCGCCGCACCATGCGCCTGGCGCAGCAGTTGTACGAGGGCGTCGACCTCGGCGAAGGCAATATCGGCCTGATCACCTACATGCGCACCGACTCGGTGTCGCTCGCGCAGGAAGCGGTGCAGGAAATCCGTGCGGTCGCGGCGCGACTTTACGGCAAGGAGGAAGTCGCGGATGAACCGCGCGTGTTCAAGACCAAGTCGAAGAACGCGCAAGAGGCGCACGAGGCCATCCGGCCGACCTCCGCGGCAGTCACGCCTGCGGACGTCGAGGGCAAGGTCGACCACGATCAGTACCGCTTGTACGCGCTCATCTGGAAGCGGGCCGTAGCCTCGCAGATGGCGCTGGCCGTTTTCGACACGGTAGCCGCCGACATGCTGGCGGGGCCCGACGGGCCGGATCGGCACCTGCTGCGCGCCACCGGCTCGACGCTGGTCAAGCCCGGGTACATCTCGGTCTATCAGGAAGGGACCGACGATGCCAAGGGCGACGAGGAGGACCACTCCCTGCCGCCGCTGCACGAAGGCGATGCGGTCGATCTGCTCAACCTGACTGCCGCTCAGCACTTCACCGAGCCGCCGCCGCGCTACAGCGAGGCCTCCCTGGTCAAGGCGCTCGAGGAACACGGAATCGGCCGCCCCTCGACGTATGCGACGATCATCTCGACCCTGCAGGACCGCGAATACGTCGAGATGGACAACCGGCGCTTCGTACCGACCGACATCGGCAAGATCGTAAACCGCTTCCTCACCGAGCACTTCCACCGCTACGTCGAGTACGGCTTCACGGCCGCCATGGAGGATGAACTCGATGCCGTCTCGCGCGGCGAAGAGCGCTGGACTGTGCCGCTGGAGAAGTTCTGGAAGCCCTTCATCCATCAGGTCGAAGACATCGAGAAGAACGTCACGCGCGAGCAGGTCGCACAGGCGCGCGAACTCGGAATCGATGCCGCAACCGGCAAGCCGATCACCGTGCGCATGGGCCGCTTCGGTCCGTTCGTGCAGATCGGCACGAAGGACGACGCCGAGAAGCCGCGCTTCGCCGGTCTCAGGCCTGGACAGAAGATGGACTCGATCACCCTCGCCGATGCGATGGAGCTGTTCAAGCTGCCCCGCACGCTGGGCGAGACTGCCGACGGCGAGCCCGTGTTGGCCAACATCGGCCGTTTCGGGCCCTACGTGAAGTACGGGAGCAAGTACGTCTCCCTGAAGGAAGACGATCCGTACACCGTGACGCTCGAGCGGGCGCTGGAGGTCATCCGTCTGAAGAAGGAAGCGGACGCCAACCGGATCATCCGCGATTTCGGAGTCGACGGGATTCAAGTGCTGAACGGCCGCTTCGGCCCATACGTCACCGACGGCGCCAAGAACGCCAAGATCCCCAAGGACCGCGACCCGAAATCCCTGGCCCTCGAAGAATGCCGCACGATGCTCGCGCAGGCTCCGGCTCGGGGCCGACGCGGCCGATTTGGGCGAGCCGCGAAAGCGGCGAGCGCCCGCCCGGGAT
>JAJYFU010000001.1:0-21933 GCA_021790795.1 Pseudomonadota bacterium | reverse complement strand
CCCAAGGACCGCGACCCGAAATCCCTGGCCCTCGAAGAATGCCGCACGATGCTCGCGCAGGCTCCGGCTCGGGGCCGACGCGGCCGATTTGGGCGAGCCGCGAAAGCGGCGAGCGCCCGCCCGGGATCGGGCGGGCCGGGGGGCCGGCCGCCAGGGACGGCCAGTGGCACGGCGGCTCCCGCGAAAGCGGCGAGCGCCCGCCCGGGATCGGGCGGGCCGGGGGGCCGGCCGCCAGGGACGGCCAGTGGCACGGCGGCTCCCGCGAAAGCGGCGAGCGCCCGCCCGGGATCGGGCGGGCCGGGGGGCCGGCCGCCAGGGACGGCCAGTGGCACGGCGGCCCCGCGTACGGCGCGTGGAAAGGCGCCGCTCCGTGCAGCGGCCAAGGCGAGTCGCAACAGCGACGAGCGGCCGGCTCGACCCGCCGGTCCCGCGGCAAAGAAAGCCAAGGGCACGGCATCCGCGGCGAACAAGCGGGCCAAGAGCGCCGCGAAGACTTCGAGCCGCGCGCGCGCCGCCAAGTAATACACCGCGCTGCCGGCCTGATGGGAAGCGCATGAGCAAATTCGACCTGATCGTCATCGGCGGCGGCAGCGGTGGCTTGGCCACGGCGCAGCGCGCGGCCGAGTACGGCGCCAAAGTGGCGCTGATCGAATCACACCGTCTGGGCGGCACCTGCGTGAACGTCGGCTGCGTGCCGAAGAAGGTCATGTGGTACGCCGCCGATCTCGCCGAGGGCGGACACGATGCTCCGGAATACGGGTTTTCGCACTCCTGCGGCGCCCACGACTGGAGCATGTTGAAAGGCAAGCGTGACGCCTACATCCAACGCCTAAACACCAACTACGAAAGCAATCTTGACCGGCGCGGCGTCACGCTGGCGCGCGGCCGGGCCGCGTTCGCCGACCGAAATTCGGTCACGGTAAACGGAGCCCGGCTTTCCGCTCCGCACATCGTCATCGCCACCGGCGGCCACGCACTGCTGCCGCCGCTGCCGGGCGCCGAGCACGGCATCACCTCGGACGGCTTCTTCGAGCTTCCCGAGCGACCGCGGCGCGTGGCCGTGGTGGGCAGCGGATACATCGCGCTCGAGCTGGCGGGCATCTTCGCTGCGCTCGGCTCCAGCGTGGCGCTCGTCATGCGCACCGGCTCGGCGCTGCGGCAGTTCGATGCGATGCTCGGGGAATCCATGTTGAAGATCCTCGCCGCGCAGGGCGTGGCGCTGCACACGCAAGCGGTGCCCGACGCCCTTGCGGGTGAGGCCGGTGGTCTGACTCTGCGCATTCGCGACGGCCGGAACCTCGGCCCGTTCGATTGCGTGCTGTGGGCGATCGGCCGGGCCAGCGCGGTCGCCGACTTGAATCTCGCGCGCGCCGAGGTGGCCTGCGATGCCGAGGGATTCATCGAGACCGACAAGTACCAGACCACCAGCACCGCGGGCATCTACGCGATCGGCGACGTCACGGGGCGGGCGCAACTGACGCCGGTGGCGATCGCCGCGGGCCGGCGGCTCGCCGACCGGTTGTTCGGCGGTCGCGGCGACCGCCACCTCGACTATCAGAATATTCCCACGGTGGTGTTCGGCCATCCGCCGATAGGTACGGTTGGGCTGACGGAAGCGGCGGCCCGCGAGCGCTACGGCGATGCCGACGTCACCGTGTTCAAGTCCAGCTTCGTGCCCATGTATCACGCACTCACGGAACGCAAGCCGCGCTGCGACATGAAGCTGGTGACCGTGGGCCCGCAACAGCGTGTGGTGGGGGTGCACGTCATCGGTCCCGGGGCCGATGAGATGATGCAGGGGTTCGCTGTGGCCGTGCGCATGGGGGCGACCAAGACGGATTTCGACGATACCGTGGCCATTCACCCGACGAGCGCCGAGGAGCTGGTCACGATGCGGTGAGCCGGCCCGCGATCACCGATCCGCCCGGACATGTATTGCTCGGGCGTAACTGGCAGAATCCCCCGTCATGGACAATCCACTCCTGGCGCAAGAGCCGCTTCCGCCCTTTGGACGTATCGAGGCGGCCGCCGTCGAGCCGGGGATCAGCGCGCTGCTCGCGCAGGCCCGCGGCCGAATCGAGCAGATCGCCAGCCACGAGCCACCGACCTTCGCCACGGTAGTCGAGCCGCTCGAGGCGCTCCATCACCGCGTGGCCCGCACCTGGTCGCCGGTCAGCCATCTGAACGCGGTGCTCAATTCCGAGGCGCTGCGCGCCGCCTACAACGCCTGTCTGCCGTTGCTCTCGGCGTATCAGACGGACCTCGCTCAGAACGAGCGGCTGTACAAGGCCTACAACACCATCGCGTCACACGAGGGCGCAACGCTCGATCCGGTGCGCCGGCGCGTGCTCGAGCATGCGCTACAGGACTTCGCCCTGGCTGGAGTTGCCCTGCCGAGCGACGCCAAGCAGCGCCTCAAGGCGCTCATGCTGGAGCTCACCCAGCTGCAATCGAAGTTCGAGGAGAACGTGCTGGACGCGACCGCGGCATGGAGCCACCACGTGACGGATCCCGCCCAGGTGCGGGGTTTGAACGAGGTCGTCATCGAGCAGGCCCGGCAGCGGGCGCACGAGAAGCGCACGGAGGGGTGGATTCTGACTCTGGACCAACCCACCTATGTGGCCGTGGTGACGGATGCACAATCCGCGCAGCTGCGCCGGGTGTTCTACGAAGCCTGGTCCACCCGCGCATCGGATCGCGGGCCGCAGGCCGGACGCTGGGACAACGCCCCTGTCATCGAGCAGATCCTCGCCAGACGGCACGAGGTGGCGCGTGTCCTCGGTTTCAGCAGCTTCGCCGAATACGCCCTCGAAAAGCGCATGGTGCGCAGCCCCGGGGATGTCCTGGCGTTTCTCGACGAGCTCGCGCGCGCCTCACGATCCGCTGCGCTGCGGGAGTTCGCGCAATTGCGGGACTTCGCGGGCCACGAGCTCGAGGCCTGGGACGTCGCGTACTACTCCGAGCGGCTCCAGCAGCAGCAGCACGCGGTCTCGCAGGAGGCGCTGCGCCCCTACTTCCCCCTGCCCCGGGTGCTGACGGGACTGTTCGAGGTCGCCGAACGGCTGTTCGGCGTGCGCATCCGGGAGCGCTCGGGAGCGCCCGTCTGGCACTCCGATGTGCGTTACTTCGAAATCGACAGCGACGGACGGCCGGCCGGAAGCTTCTACCTCGATCCGTACGCACGGCCTCACAAGCGCAGCGGCGCCTGGATGGACGAGTGCGTCGGCCGGATGCATCTGGCCGGCGGCGATGCGCTGCCGGTAGCGCACCTGGTCCTGAACCTGCTGCCCCCGGGCACGGATCGGCCCGCGCTGCTGACGCACGATGACGTATTGACGCTGTTCCACGAGTTCGGGCATGGACTGCACCACTTGCTCACCCGGATCGACTTCCCCAGTCTCGCCGGAATCAACGGGGTCGCTTGGGATGCTGTCGAGTTGCCCAGTCAGTTCATGGAGAACTACGCCTGGAACCCGCAGGTGCTGCAACGGATCTCGGGCCACTATCGCAGCGGCGCGCCGCTGCCGGCCGACGTCCAGGAGCGCTTGCTCGCGACCCGGAGCTTTCAGGCCGGATTGCACATGGCGCGACAACTCGAGTTCGCGCTGTTCGATTTCCGGCTGCATGCCGAGTACGACCCCGAGCGCGGCGGGCGCGTCCTGGAGCTGCTGCGCGACGTGCACCGGCAAGTCGCCGTCGTGCCCATGCCGCAGTGGAGTCGCTTCCCGATGAGCTTTGGCCACATATTTGCCGGCGGCTATTCCGCCGGCTATTACAGCTACAAATGGGCGGAGGTGCTTGCCGCCGACGTGTTCGCGGCATTCGAGGAGCATGGCGTCTTCGACCGCGCCACGGCGCGGCGTTATGTCGACACGATCCTCTCGCAGGGGGGCAGCCGGGATCCCCTCGAGGCGTTCATCGCGTTTCGCGGACGGCCGCCACGAGTCGAGGCGCTGCTGAAGCAGCATGGCATCGACGCGCCCGAAGCGGTGACGTGAGGCGGAGCGCAGTTCACCCGGCGCAGCCGATGATTCTGAGCAATGGCTCTCGGTATCCTGATGACCTTTGGCCCAGAGTGACCCGAGCATCAATCCGGCCGGCGGCCCACCGCGCAGGCTCACAAAGTAAAATGACCAGCGCCCGGCGCAGCGATTTCGACGTCACCGACACCGTGCAAGTCAGCTCCACGACCGCGGTGCAGGCGGCCATTGAGGCGCTGTTCGCCCCCACCTGGCCGAGCGCGTCTCTGGAGCCGCTACGGCGCGCGTTTGCTCACTTCGAGCGGCTGTTCGCCGGCGAGATCCCCGGCTACTACGGCGTCGACACCGTATATCACGACCGCCAGCACACTCTCGACATAACTCTCGCGTTGGCGCGCCTGCTGGTCGGCTACGAGCGCCAGGCCGAACCGGCTGCGCGGCTCGGCGGCGAGCGCGCGATCGCCGGCCTCATCACCGGATTGTTTCACGACGTCGGCTATCTGCGGCGCTCCGATGAGCACGACTCGCGCAACGGCGCCGAATTCACCCGGGTGCACGTCTCGCGCGGCGCGCGCTTCCTCGAGGACTATCTGCCGCGGATCGGGCTCGCGCACTGGGTGCCGTTCGCCCGGGAAGCGATCCACTTCACCGGCTACGAGTTTCCGGCGGCGCAGATCGAGGCGCGTCTGAGCGACCGCCGTGACATCATCGTGGGGCATCTGCTCGGCACGGCGGACATGATCGCCCAGATGGCGGATCGCTGTTACCTGGAGAAGTGCCGTGACCGCCTGTACCTCGAGTTCGTGCTCGGCGGCGTGGCGCTGCCGGTTTCCGCCAGCGGTCAGACCGAGGTCAAATATGCCTCGGGCCTCGATCTGCTGCGCCAGACACCCCAGTTCGTGGACGAGGTGCGCATCAAGCGGCTCGATGGAGAATTCGGCGGGGCTTACCGCCACATCGAGATTCTCTACAACGGACACAATCCGTACATCGAGGCCATCGACCGCAACGTCGAGTTTCTGCGCCGGGTGCTGCGCAGCGAGAATTGGCGGCTGCTGCGGCGCAGACCGCCGATCTTCGCGGCCACCGCGGACCCGATGTCCACCATGCGCGGCCTGATGGTGAACTACCTCAAGCGGATCTGGTCCGGCGCGCGAGGCTAGCGCGAAGCGCGGCCGCGCGCGCCGGCATCGGCCACGACTCGCGCCGGCGGCTGTTCGTGCGGGCGGCGGGGGACTCTGATATTCTGCGGTCTATGATGACCTGTGCCTGGGTACCTGGGCATGGAGAGCGGCTCGAGCCGCCGGGTAGCGCCGGCCCCAGCTTGCCGGGACCCTCCGCCGATCTGCGCGCGCCGATCCGATCTCTATCGGGGGCCGGCTCCAGTGCGCCGTAGCGTGGAGGACACGATCGGATCTCGTTCTGCACTTGTGAGTAACCTCGGTTGAGCCGCGCATTAAAGAACCTCAGCTCCGCGCTCTGGGCGTTCGCGGCCACATTCGCCGCGGCCGCGCTGAGCGCCGCGGTGGCGCTGTGGGGCCATTGGCCGGGCGTCGTGCCGGTGGCGCTGGGCGGGGTGGTGGCCGCCGGCGGTGGCGTCATCGTAGCGGTGCGAGCATGGCGGTCGGGCCGGACGGTGCAGCAGGCCGCCGAGTCGCTCACCCGCAGCGCCCAGCGCATCGGCCAGGGCGATTACGCGCGCCCCGTCGAAACGTACAGCCAGGATGGTCTGGCCGAGCTCGAGCAGGCCATGGAGCGAATGCGCGCGCGGCTGCGCCAATCGACCATCAACAAGGATTACCTGCGCAGCGTTCTGAACAGCATGGCCGACGCGGTGTTCCTCACCTCCCCGGATGGCGTGATCAAATCCGCCAATGCGGCGGCCCGCAAGATGCTCGGCTACGGCGAAGAGGAACTGCTCGGCCGCGGCATCGCATCGCTGCTCGAGGAGCACGCGCGCGCCGACTTCGACCTGCTGCAGGCCGCGCAGGATACGCGCGAGACCGTGGTCCGCACGCGTGACGGCCAGACCATCCCGGTGTCCCTCGCCGGGTCGCGTATCGAGACCGACGACCCGCAGTTCCAGGGCAACATCTTCGTCGCCCGCAACATCACCGACCGCAAGCGCGCCGAGCGGCGCATCCGCTACCTGGCCCGATACGATACGCTCACCAAAGTCGCCAATCGCATGCAGTTCCAACACGTGCTGCAACAGACGTTGTCGCGCGGGCTGCGCGGCGGGCGGGCGGTGGCGCTGCTGTATCTGGACATGGACCGGTTCAAGGAAGTCAACGACACGTTCGGCCACGACACCGGCGACCGGGTTCTCGAAGTGCTGGCCGAGCGCCTGACGCGGGCCCTGCCGCCGAATGCGATTCTCGGTCGGCTGGCCGGCGACGAGTTCGCGCTGTGCCTGCACGGGCTGCCCGCCGACACCGACAATCGCGTGCCGATCGGGCAGCTGGCGCGCGCGATCCTCAATGAAGTCGCGCGCGCGTTTCAGCTGAACCAGCAGGAGGTGTTTCTCACCGCAAGCGTGGGTATAGCCTTCTGCCCGCGCGATGCGGAGAACGTCATCGACCTGATCCGCAACGCAGATGCGGCCATGTATCACGCCAAGCAGAACGGCGGCAACACGTTCACATTCTACGCTCCGGAGATGAACGCGGCCGCGGTCGAGCGGCTGATCCTGAAGAGCAAATTGCGCCGCGCGCTCGAGCGCGACGAGCTCGTCATCCGCTATCAGCCGAAAGTGGAGCTCGCCAGCGGCAGGGTGGTGGGCGCCGAGGCGCTGTTGCGCTGGCGCCTGCCGGGACACGGCGACATTCCGCCGTCGCGCTTCATCCCCCTCGCCGAGGAGACCAATCTCATCCTGGACATCGGCGAGTGGGTGCTGAACCGGGTATGCATGGACTATCGGCAGCTGAAGGGCGCCGGCGGGGAGCCCGGGCGCATCTCGCTGAATCTCTCGCTGCGCCAGCTGCGTCAGGCCAGCTTCATCCTGCGCTGCCGCTCGGTGTTCCGCCGCCACGGTGTCTCACCCACCGCGCTCGAGCTGGAAATCACCGAGACGACGCTCATGGCCGACACCAAGAACACCCTGCGGCTGCTCGAGGAGCTCTACGCCATGGGGCTGCACCTGTCGATCGACGACTTCGGCACCGGCTACTCCTCACTGTCGGCACTGCAACAATTCCCGATCGGCACGCTCAAGATCGATCAGTCGTTCGTGCGCGACGTGGGCGTGAACACCGGCAACGCCACTTTGGTCCGCACCATCATCGAGATGGGCCGCAGCCTCGGCATGGTCGTGGTCGCCGAGGGAGTCGAGTCGCAAAGCCAGCTGGACTTCCTGCGTCGCAACGGCTGCAACCAGGTACAGGGGAGGCTTTTCGGCGAGCCTTGCGCCATCGAGGAGCTGCTCGTGCTGCTGCAGCGTCAAAGCAGCTCCGGCGCTCCGTTCGGCCATCTGCTGCACCCTCCGGGAGCGCTTGATCAACCGGCCTGAGGCGCCGCAGCGGCGCATCCCGGCGACTCGCCGGACGGAACGCGTCGAGGCCCTGCGCGCCTTCGGCTTCCTTCAGGACGGGATGATAAACGGGAGCTCTCGGCGCTAGAATCACAAGCTTTCCTCGAAGGAATCGACTCACCATGAAACCCGCATTGAATGTCGCGATCACGGGCGGCGCCGGCCAGATCGGCTATGCCCTGGCTTTCCGGGTCGCCTCCGGGCAGCTGCTGGGACCGGATCAGCCCATCAATCTGCACCTGCTGGAAATCACCCCGTCGCTGCCGGCGCTCAATGGGGTCGTAATGGAGCTTGCCGACTGCGCGTTTACAGGCCTGAACAAGATCATCGCCACGGACGATGCCAAGGTCGCGTTTCGCGACTGCCACGTGGCGCTGCTGGTCGGCGCGCGCCCGCGCGGGCCCGGCATGGAACGTAAGGACCTGCTGCTCGCCAACGCGCAGATCTTCTCTGCACAAGGCAAAGCCCTCAACGAGGTCGCCGCTCGCAACGTCAAGGTGCTGGTGGTGGGCAACCCGGCCAACACCAATGCCCTGATCGCGCGTGCCAACGCCAAGGATCTGAATCCGCACAATTTCACCGCGATGACCCGGCTCGACCACAATCGCGCCCTGTCACAGCTCGCCGAGAAGACCGGCGTGCATGCGCGCGACATCCGCCGCATGACGGTCTGGGGGAATCACTCCTCGACACAGTTTCCGGACATCAACCACGCGCTGGTCGGCGGTCAACCCGCCCGCTCGCTGGTGGATGACGCCTGGGTGGAGCGCACCTTCATCCCGCTCGTGCAACAGCGTGGCGCGGCCATCATCAAGGCGCGCGGCGCCTCGTCGGCCGCCTCGGCCGCCTCGGCCGCAATCGATCACATCCATACCTGGGTGAAAGGCACGCGCGAGGGGGATTGGGTCAGCATGTCGGTACCGTCCGACGGCAGCTACGGGATCCCGGAGGGGGTGATCTACTCCTATCCGGTCACCACGCACGACGGCGAATACCGTATCGTGACGGGCCTGGAGATCGATGCCGCCAGCCGCAAACGCATGGACGCGACGCTCGCCGAGCTGCGCGAGGAGCGCGAGGGAGTGAAGGCGCTCCTGGGCTGAACGCCGCAAGATCGCCGCGAGCGATTTTGAACGGTGCGAGGCGCAGGCTGCACGGGGACGCGACGAGCGGGCGGACAGGAGCCCGACTCCGCAGCGCCGCGCTGCGGAGTCGGCGCCGTGAGACGAGCGCCCTGGGCCTGCGCGGAGCAGGTGATGCGCAATGATCCGCACGCAACGTCCGCCGTGGTATCGCGCGAGAGCCCCTTTCGCGCTCGGTGCGGTCCGGACAGAATGCTGACGTTCATCAACAAGTTGGATTGAAGGAGCTTCCATGCTGGGTGTACTCCTCGCGTTGATTGCGGCCGCGGCCATCGCCTATGCCGTGACCCAGGCGGGGGGCATCATAACCCTCCTGTTCGTCGCCGCCGTACTCTACCTGGCCTACCGCCGCCTGTCGCTGCTGGCCTTCACCGTCACGTTCACCGTGCTGCTGGCCGCGTACAGCTACTTCGGCGCGAACAGCGCCGCGGGCGCCACGTGGAAGGGCTTTCTGTGGCTGTCGCTGGCGGCATTGTGGCTGCTGAACGTGCGCTGGCTGCGCAAGGCGCTGATCACGCGCCCCTTCATGCGGGCCTACCGCAGGCTGCTGCCGCCGATGTCGCAAACCGAGCGCGAGGCGCTCGAAGCCGGCACGGTCTGGTGGGATGGGGAGCTGTTCACCGGCGCGCCCAACTGGTCGAAGCTGCTCGCCGCCCGGCCGCCGAGCCTGAGCGCCGAGGAGCAGGCGTTCCTCGATGGGCCGTGCGAACAGCTCTGCGGCATGCTCGACGACTGGGCCATCACGCATGAAATCGGCGACCTGCCTGCGCAGGTATGGGATTTCATCAAGTCGCGCGGATTCTTCGCGATGATCATTCCGAAGCGCTATGGCGGACTGGAGTTCTCCGCCTACGCGCATTCGTGCGTGCTCACCAAGATCGCCAGCCGCAGCACGACCGCCTCCTCCACCATCGCGGTGCCGAATTCGCTCGGTCCCGGCGAGTTACTCAACCATTACGGCACCGAAGATCAGAAGAGCTACTATCTGCCCCGCCTGGCGCGCGGCGAGGAAGTGCCGTGCTTCGCTCTCACGGGACCGCGTGCCGGCTCCGACGCCGCCTCCATCCCCGACACCGGCGTCGTCTGCCGAGGTACGTGGCAAGGCCAGGACGTGCTCGGGATGCGGCTCAACTTTTCCAAGCGGTACATAACTCTGGCGCCGATTGCGACGGTCATCGGACTCGCTTTCCGGCTGTTCGATCCGGAGAAGCTCCTGGGCGGAGCGGTCGACGTGGGCATCACCTGCGCGTTGATCCCGCGCGACACGCCCGGCATCAGCATCGGCCGGCGGCACTTCCCCGTGAACATCCCGTTTCAGAACGGCCCGATCCAGGGACATGATGTGTTTGTGCCGCTCGATTTCATCATCGGCGGTCCGAAGATGGCCGGCACCGGCTGGCGCATGCTGGTGGAGCAACTATCGGTCGGACGATGTATCTCGCTGCCATCCAACGCCACAGGCGGCGCCAAGGCCGGAGTATGGGCGAGCGGCGCCTACGCCCGCATCCGCCGGCAGTTCAATACGCCGGTGGGGCGATTCGAGGGGGTCGAGGCAGTGCTCGCGCGCATGGCCGGGCTGACGTACACGATGGACGCGGCGCGCTCGGTCACCGCCGGCGCAATCGACGGGGGCGAGAAGCCGTCGGTCCCCTCGGCGATGCTCAAGTACCATGTCACCGAGATGGGGCGGCAAGTCGCCAACGACGCCATGGACGTGCACGGCGGCAAGGGCATCTGCCTCGGCCCGAAGAACTACCTGGCGCGCGGCTATCAGTGCGTGCCGGTGGCGATCACGGTCGAGGGCGCCAATCTGCTGACCCGCAGCTTGATCATATTCGGGCAGGGCGCGGTGCGCTGTCATCCGTTCGTGCTGCGTGAAATGAACGCGGCCCGAAATCCGGACCACGTGCGCGGCGTCGAGGAGTTCGACCGCGCGCTGTTCGGCCACATCGGCTTCACGATTTCCAACGCGGTGCGATCGCTGGTCATGGCACTGACCCATGCGCGCTTCACCCGCTCGCCGGTGAGCGGTCCGACCGCGCGCTACTACCAGCACATCGTGCGCTTCAGCGCCTCGTTCGCCTTCACGGTGGACGTGGCGATGCTGACGCTCGGGGGATATTTGAAGAAAAAGGAGAGCCTCTCGGCGCGGCTCGGCGATGTATTGTCGGCGATGTACCTGGCATCGATGGTGCTGAAGCATCACGAGAATCAGGGCCGGCCGGCGCAGGACCTTCCCATCGTCGAGTGGGCCTGCCGCAACCTGCTGTATCACGCCCAGGAGCAATTGCACGGTTTCCTGCGCAACTTCCCGAACCGGCTGCTCGCGGGACTGATGCGGTTCGTCGTCTTCCCGCGCGGCCGACATTATTCATCGCCGTCCGACCGGCTCGGCCGCCAGGTCGCCGAGCTTCTCACCCAGCCGGGCGATGCGCGCGTGCGTCTCGGCCAATTCATCTACACCACCGTCCAGCCGGGCAATCCTCTGGGGCTGCTGGGCGAGGCCCTGGCGCTCGCCATGGAAATGGAGCCCATCGAAAAGCGCATTCGCATCGAGGGCGTCAAGGCTGGACGCATCACCGCGCTGGACTTGCCCGGACAGATCGACCAGGCGCTCGCGGCCGGAATCATCACCTCGGCCGAGGCACAGGCCCTGCACGAGTACGACCGCAAGGTCATGAACCTCATTCATGTCGATGATTTCGCCCCGCACGAACTCGGCAGGCAGGCGGGCCCGCAGCCGCCGCGCGCCGGCGCGCCGGCCCGGCCCGCATGAACTCCGCCGCCGGACAGCCCGCTCCAACCGGCAGGCCTGAGATCCCGGCGGCCCGCGCCTGCGCCAACTGCGGAACGATTCTCACCGGACCTTTCTGCAGCGAATGCGGACAGCGCCACCACACGCACCCGGCTCACTCCTTGCGTCATTTCATCGGGGAAGCGACCGAGGACCTGACGCATGCCGACTCACGGTTGTGGCAGACGCTGTACGCGCTGCTGCTGCGCCCCGGATTTCTGACGGAGGAATTCCTCGCCGGCCGCCGCGCGCGCTATCTGCCGCCAGTACGGCTCTATCTGGTCGTGAGCATCATTTTCTTCCTCCTGGTAGGACTACAGTCGTGGCTGTCCCCACCCCCGATCCGGGTACAGAATTCCCACGGATTGTTCCGGTACGACGTGAACGCCGGCTCCGCCGGTTCCGGGCGGATCGACCGCAATCCCGTCACAGCGACGCGACACGCCGTGGCGGCGCCCGCCGCTCCCACCACCGTACCGATGCAATCGGCGTGCAAGGCGGTCGCAGCGCGTAGCCTGAGGCTCGGAGCATGGTGCACCGACCTCTCCCCGCGCATTCAGCGCAGCTGGACGGCGCTGAACACCGAGGGCGGCATCGAGCGACTCGACGCGATCTGGCTGGACAGCATCGAGCGGGCCATGTTCCTGTTTCTGCCGCTCATGGCCCTGTGTCTGAAGCCGTTGTACCGCAACCCGCGGCGCTATTATGTCGAGCATCTGTTGTTCCTCGTCTACAACCAGACGAGCATTTTCGTGTTGCTCGGCCTATTTACGCTGCTGGGAATGATCACGTCCTCGGGACTGGTCCTGGGTCCGGTCGGCGACGCGCTGTCGATCTACGTGCTGGTTTACTTCTACTTGGCGATGCGTCGGGTGTATCGGGAAGGCCGGGGGCGCACCCTCGCGAAACTTGCCGTGATTTCGCTGGGCTACTTGACCGCTTTTGCGTTGATGTTCCTGGTAATCGCAACCTACGGTTTTCTCACGCTCTGAGCGCCGTTCGCGGAGCCCGTCCGCCATGATCCGCGCCATTTTGCATGTCGACATGGACGCTTTTTTCGCGTCCGTGGAGCAGCATGACCGGCCGGAGCTCGCCGGCAAGCCGGTGGTGGTCGGGCATGCCGGCGCTCGCGGCGTCGTGGCGGCGGCCAGCTACGAGGTCCGCCGTTTCGGTGTGCGCTCGGCCATGCCGATGAGCACGGCGCTGCGGCTATGTCCGGCGCTGACATGCGTTCCCCCTCGCATGCCGCGCTACCGGGAAATCTCGCGCCAGATCTTTGCGGTATTCCATGAGATCACACCGTTGGTGCAAGGATTATCGCTCGATGAGGCGTTTCTCGATGTGAGCGGCAGCGTGGAATTATTTGGGGAGCCGCCGGCCATCGCTCGGCGCATCAAGGACGAGATTCGATCGCGCACGGGACTGACCGCCTCCGTTGGCGTAGCCACCAACAAGCTGGTGGCGAAAATCGCCTCCGATCTCGAGAAACCGGACGGACTGACCGTCGTGCCGGCCGAAGGCGTCCGCGCGGTCCTCGACCCGCTGTCGATCCGGCGGCTGCCGGGACTGGGGCGCAAGCTTGGCGAGGAGGTCGAGGCGGCCGGACTGCGCACGCTCGGGCAGTTGCGCGGCGCACCCGATGCGCTGCTCTGGCGGCTGTTCGGGCGGGACGCCCCTCGCATGCGCGAACGAGCCTCCGGCGTGGATGAGCGGCCGGTACTGACCGACCTGGAAGAGAAATCGCTCAGCGCCGAAGACACCTTCGCACACGACCTCGAGGATCCCCGTGCGCTCGACGCCCAGCTGTGCCGTCTGACGGACACCGCCTGCGGGCGGCTGCGCCACAAAGGATTGATGACGGCCCGGATCGGCGTGAAGATCCGTTGCCGCGATTTCACGACCTTCACGCGGCAGCGGGCGATCGCCCCGCCGACGCAGGCGGAGCGCGTCATCCGCGACGTGGCTCGGGATCTGTTGCGGCGCTGGCTGGCCGAGCACCGTGGTGCCAAACTGCGCCTGCTGGGCGTGGTGCTCGGGGGGCTCTCGCCCGCCCGGCAGATGGGCCTGTTCGACACCGCGGAGCGCGCCGGGGATGATGCACGCCTCGATTCGACACTCGAGCAGGTCCGCGCGCGCTTCGGCAACGCGGCGCTGCGCCGGGGCAACATTCTGAAATAGTCGACTTACGATGTACGTGTCCTTCTTTGGTCTGAACGAGAAACCGTTCTCGATCACGCCGGACCCCCGCTATCTGTTTCTGAGCGAGCGGCACGCCGAGGCGTTGGCGCACCTGTTGTACGGCATCAAGGAGGCCGGCGGCTTCATCCAGCTCACCGGCGAGGTGGGGACGGGGAAGACGACGATCGTGCGCTCGCTGTTGGCGCAGGCGCCGGAGAATGCCGAGCTTGCGCTCATTCTCAATCCGCGCATGACCGCGCCGGAGTTCCTGTTGACCCTGTGCGAAGAGCTCGGCATCGGGGTGCCCGATCCCGCCGTCGGCTCCTTGAAGGACCTGGTCGACATTCTCAACGCCTACCTGCTGCGCGCGCACGCGGCGGGACAGCGCGTCGTACTGGTGGTCGACGAGGCGCAGAACCTCGAGCCGGAGGTGCTCGAGCAAGTGCGGCTGCTCACCAACCTGGAGACCAACACCCAGAAGCTCCTGCAAATCATCCTGATTGGGCAGCCGGAGCTGCGCGAGCTGCTCGAGCGCAGCGAATTGCGCCAGCTCGCCCAGCGTGTCACCGGCCGCTATCATCTCGATCCGCTCTCGGCGCCCGAGACCGCGGCCTACGTCCGGCATCGGCTGCGCGTGGCGGGAGCAACCACCGAGATTTTCAGCCGCGGTGCTCTGCGGAAAATCCATCGCCTCTCCGGCGGAGTGCCTCGGGTCATCAACATTCTGTGCGACCGGGCGCTGCTGGGGGGTTATTCGCTCGATCGTCACCGCATCACCTCCGCCCTGGTGCGCCAGGCCGCCCGCGAGGTGTTCGGATGGCGCCCGCGGCGCGGCTGGGTGATATGGCCCGCGGCTGCCGCGCTCGTTCTTCTCACCGCCACAGCCCTCGCGCTGTGGCGGCTTGGGCCGGTGGCGTGGCAACCCGCACCGGCCGCGTCACGCATCATCAAGCCGGCGGTGCAGCCCGACGCGCCCGCGCCTCGGCCTGTGAAGATAAAGCCAACGCTGGCGGCGCTGCTCGACCGATACACGAGACAGACCAGCCGGCAGGCGGCCTATGCCAAGCTGTTCGGGCTATGGAATCTGCGCTATGTCGGCGGTGACCCGGGCTCGGGGACGGGTCCCTGTGCCCAGGCGGCGCAGCACGGCCTGGCCTGCCTCAAGTCGCACGGCTCGCTCGGGCAGCTGCGTCTGTACAATCGGCCGGCCATCCTGCGGCTGATCGGCTCGAGGGGCCACAGGTACGAGGTACTCATGACCGGCCTGGATCACGCACATGCGCTGCTCGCGCTCGGACCCACCCCTGAGCGGGTGGGCATTGCCGCGCTCTCGCACGACTGGATGGGCCATTACGTCCTGCTGTGGCGGCCGACCGGCGGCCGGGTGCGCACGCTCCTGCAAGGCATGACCGGGACGCGCGTGCGCTGGCTGCGTGAGAGCCTGGAGCGCGTGGAAGGTATCCGGGGCAAGCATCCCCCAAGCGACGTATACGATGCGCATCTGACTCGCCTGGTGCGCCGATTCCAGCGCGCTCACGGATTGACGGTCGACGGTATCGCCGGCATCGAAACGCAATTGGCGCTGTCCGGCGCGCTTGTCGAGCCGGGGACGCCGGTGCTGGATCCGCACGGCCAAGGCGGCTGATATGTCGTTCATCCTCGATGCGCTGAAGAAATCCGAGAGCGCCCGCCAACGTCAGGCTGGGCCGGGCCTGTTCGAGGTCAAAGTCGTCCCGCCCCGGCGGGCGCTGCCGGCGTGGGCCGTGATGATCGGCGTTCTGCTGGCGATCAATGCCGTCGTCCTCGCCTGGCTGATGTTGCGCCACCCGGCGGCCTCGCCCGCCCCACCGGCGGTCGCCGCCCGGACGGCCGTCGCAGCGAGCCCGGCACCCGCGACGCCCTCAGTCGCGGCGCCGCGGACAGGCGCCCGGCTGGTTTCCGCGACGGCAACTCCCGATTCAGCGTCCACAGCCATCTCCGCAGCGGCGCTCATCGGCACATCGGGCCAGCCGCCGCTCGCTGCGCCGGAGCCGCCGGCGCCGGCCCTTGCGGCAAGGCCTTCCTCACAGCCCGGCTCGACCGGCTCCTTGACGCTCGCCGGCTTGCCCAACCCAGCGGATCTCGCCCCAGCGATCTCGCCACCCGCCTCGGGCGGCGATGCGGCGGCCGGCGCGCGGGGCGCCCTTCCGCTCTATGCCCAGATCGTTGCGCAGTCCGGCAGCGACCTGCCGCACCTGCATATGGACCTGCACGTCTACGATCCGAACCCGAGCAAGCGCTACGTGATGATCAACATGCACATCCTGCACACCGGCGACTCTCTGCCGGACGGCGTCACGGTGGTGGCGATCCGGCCGGACGGCGTGGCGCTGAGCTATCGCGGGCGGGAGTTCCTGCTGCCGCGCTGATTGCGGAACGCGAGTGAACGCCGACCGTTCCAGTCGGGACTGGCTGCGCCAGGCCCGACGCGCAGCCCCCTGCGGCGGGTCACGCCCCCTGTGCCTGGAGTCCCTCGGCCCTCACGCCCCGGGGGACATCCGGCATCACATAACGCAACAGGGGAAATGACCGGTTTCACAGAATGACGCCGCAGCCCGCGACAAGGCAGCCGCCCTGGTTCATGGTTTGAGGTCGGCGCATGAGTTCCGCAACACAACGCATACTGATCGTTGAACGCGATACGAAATATCGCGAATGGCTGCGGCTGCACCTTGCAATCCTCTATCCTCAGGCGGCGATCGGCACCCTGGATCCCGAGGACAGCCACGCCATGAGCGGCCTGGCGACGGGACGGGCCTGCGAAGGGCTCATCCTGTCGGCGGACTTCGGCGCGGGCGATGAACCGGGCGAGCCCGAGGGGGTGAAGCTGGTGCGCACTTTGCGCTCGAGCGACGCCGCGCCCGTGCTCGTGGCGCTGGCGGAGCGCGGGAATGAGCTCACCGCGATCCAGGCACTGCGCGCAGGCGCGGCGGACTACCTGCCCAAGCGCCTGTTGACGCCGAGCCGGCTCAAGAGTGCGCTCGACCGGGCGTTTGTGGCGCTGGATCGCAGCATGCCGGAAGCCCGCGCGGCGGCGACCAAGCGGCGCGCCGCGGCGCCGCTTGCGACAGGGCAGCCCACCATCACCGGCTACGAGATCATCCGCACGCTCAGCGAGTCGGAGAAGGCCGTGGTGTACCTGGCCGAGAGCCGCGCGCTCGGGACCGAAGTGGCGCTGAAGGTCAGCAAGATTCCCTGCGAAGACCGAGCCAAGCAGGCGCTGGCGCGCGAGTATCAGGCCATCCTCGCCGTGCATGACCCGGCCGTGGTACGCATATTCGATCACGGCATCGAGGACGGCTACGAATATCTGGCGATGGAATACTTCCCGCACGGCGATCTGAAGGCGCGCATGCAGGTGGGCGTGACCGAATCGGAGGCGTTGCGCTTTCTGGAAAAGATCGGCTCGGCCCTGGCCGTGGTGCACCGGGCGGGGCTGCTGCACCGGGACCTGAAGCCGCCCAACGTCATGCTGCGCGAAAGCGACAACGTGGTGCTGATCGACTTCGGCCTGGCCCGCCTCCTGGATGTCAGCCACCACAGCACGTATACCGGGGTGCTGCGCGGCTCACCCTATTACATGAGCCCCGAGCAGGCGCTCGGCGAGAAGTTGGATCCGCGCTCGGATCTGTACAGTCTCGGGGTGATCTTCCACGAGATGCTCACCGGCCGCAAACCGTTCATGGGCAACAGCGCGATGGAAGTTCTGCAGCAACACGTCAATGCCTCGCCGCCCCGCCTGCCGCCGTCGCTGTCCGGCTATGCCGAGCTTCTCGCCCGGCTGCTGGCCAAGCGGCGCGAGGACCGATTCGCAAGCGCCGAGGAGCTGATCGCGGCGTGCGTCGCGCTGCGCCACGGCAGCCGGGGACGGGCGCAGTCGGCCGCATGACGAGTCTGCCCGCAACGGCGGACGCTGTCTTGACACTACCGGGCGGGCGGCGTGCAATGATCCCCGGGGGAGACGGGCCCCGAGGATCCGGATCGACCCATGAACCCGCGCCATCTGGTCGACACCACCGTGTTCTACTCGCCGACGAGCGGGGGCGTACGTCGGTATCTGGCCGCCAAGCACACTTGGTTGGCGGCTCAGCCAGGATGGCAACACACCCTGCTCGTACCGGGCGCCGCCCAGCGGATCGAGCGCGGCGGGGTCAGCACCCTCACCGGCGTGCCGGTGCCCGGCACATTCAACTACCGTTTGCCGCTGAATCCCCGCCTGTGGGCACGCCAGCTCGATGCACTGGCCCCCGACCTCATCGAAGCGGGTGACGCGTTCCATCCGGCCTGGGCGACCTGGCAAGTGGCGCGCCGCCGCGGAATTCCCTGCGCGGCATTCTGCCACTCCAATCTGCCGCGGATCGCCGGCCGGCGATTCGGCAGCCTGAGCGAGCGGCTGTTGAGCCGCTACCTGCGCGAGCTGTACGGCAAGTTCGACGTGGTGTTCGCCCCGAGCCGCCTGATGTTGGATTTTCTCGCCAGTCTGGGAATCAGGCATGTCGTGCGCCAGCCCCTGGGCGTCGATGCGCGGGTGTTCCATCCGTGCCGACGCGGCCCATGGCTGCGCGGTCGGCTCGGGCTCGGCAGCGCGGCACGCGTGCTGGTGTACGCCGGTCGATTCTCCAGCGAGAAAAACCTGCCGGTGCTGTTGCGCACGTTCGCCGCTCTCGGACGGCCCTACCACCTGCTGCTGATCGGCGGTGGCCGCGCGGCGCGTCTGGCACCCAACGTGACGAGAGTCCCGTACCGCCGCGACAGCATTGAATTGGCGTGCTGGCTGGCCTCGGCCGACGCTCTCGTGCACGCCGGCACGCTCGAGACCTTCGGCCTGATCGTGCTCGAAGCCATGGCGTGCGGCCGCCCGGTGGTTGCGGCGCGCGCAGGCGCGATACCGGAGCTGGTCGATGAGCGCTGCGGGCTGCTCAGCGAGCCGGGCGACTCGGCAAGCCTGGCCGATGCAGTCGCGGCTCTTTACGAGCGTGATATGGAGGCTCTCGGCGCACACGCACGCGCGCAGGTGTTGCGGCTTTTCACCTGGTCACGCGTGCTCGAGGGGCAGCTATCGGTCTACCGGGCGCTGCTCGCCGGAGAAAGTACGACCGTCCTCGAACAACATCTTGCCCAGGCCGGCTGAGCACCCCGCTCAATCGCGCCGCACCACCCGCACCACCCGCAACAACAGCAGGCCGGCGCGGCTGCGCGCCACCGCGAACACGACCGTCCAGAACAACCGCTTGCGCAGCGGCACCACCCGCGGCGGAACGGCCCCAAAGAATCCGACGCCGACATCCCGGTGCACATGCAGCGCTCGCGCCCAGATCAGCCACTGTCGCGGCGGGCTCTCGATACGGTAGCACTGGGCGTCGACCGCCTGGACGCTGGGCGCCGCGAGTCGCCGGGGCAGATCCTCCGGGGCATCGGCCAGGAACGTTACGATCAAGCTCTCCTGGGCGTTCGCAGCTGAGGCGCCCCGCAGCGTAAACCCGGGGGAAACGCCGGTGTCGCGCACGCAGGTCACCGTACCTCGGAATACGGCGATCAGACGGTCCGCTCGAGTCTCCGGCACTGCGTACTCCCGTTGTTCAACCGGCCGATTCCAGTTCCCAGAGTGTCAGCGGCGCGCCGCGCCGCAGCCAGAACCCGGCCCCCACCTCGCGAAATGCGCGCCGCAACCTCGAGCGGTACCACTCCCCTTCGCGCAGATGGACGTTCGGATCCGTACGGCTGCGATCGCAGCTGTTGCGCCAATCGTCACGCGTGAGCGCACTGAAGTACAAGATCCCGCGGCACAGTCTCGCAAGATTGGCGAGCGCGCTCGCGGCCTCGCGCGGCCCCAGGTACTGCAACACGTCATAACAGATCACCAGATCGAACGGCTCGTCCGGCCGGAATTGCTGCACGTGGCCGGACAGCCAGCCGTAGCGGCGGCACAGGTACTCACTCGCCTCCAGACCCACGTAGGCCGCCTTCGGCAGCGCCCGCCTCAGAGGTTGGCGCAGCAGTCCGGTGCCACAGCCCGCGTCCAGCATGCGCCGCACTGGCAAGCCCACGTGCGCGACGAACGCGCCGATCAACCGTGCACGGGCCCGCATCTCGGCGCGCGAGGTCACTGCCGTGCGCGGATCGTAGTAGTAGCGATCGTAATACGCGTGATCGAATTCCATCGTTGCTCATTCAGTTCCAGCGCTGCCGCCGGGCGCCAGACCGGTCAGGCGCTCGCTCATCGCCGCTAGAGGCCGTCGCGCCCCGGCGCACGCGCCACCATCCGGCCCGATCCGTCGGTGGAGCGGGTGATGAGAGCGGTCTTTACTGCATTCATCCACGCTAGTTTGCCGGATGGTCCGCTTCGCTGCACACTGTGCTCGGCCGGCCGTGCCGGCCCTGCCCGGAGTACTCCATGCGTCCACGATCCCCGGTCCGTTCGAGCCGCTCGATGGCCCTGCTGACCGCACTGCTGTCGTCCGTCCTGCCGTTCGCGCTGCAGGGCACTGCTGGAGCCGCGCCCGCCAGAACCTTCACGCTCCGCAGTTCCGACCTGCCGCCGGGGGCCACTTTCCCGAGCCCGCAGATCTACGACCGCGCCGGGTGCCGGGGCCACAACGTCTCTCCCGCGCTCACGTGGCGCAATCCACCGGCCGGCACCCGCAGCTTCGCGTTGCTGATGTTCGACCCGGATGCGCCGGGCGGGCTGTGGTGGCACTGGCTCGTGTTCGACTTGCCGGCCGACACCCGTGCCCTGCCGGCGGGTGCCGGCGGTCCGGACGGCTCGTTGCCCGCCGGAGCGATCCAGGCGCGCAATGATTACGGCTTCCGGGGATACGGCGGTCCCTGCCCGCCGCCAGGTCCGGCGCACCGGTACCACATCGAGCTGTACGCGCTGCGGGTCCAACGTCTCGGTCTGAACAAGACCGCTCCGGCGAAAGCCATCGCGGCCGAAGTCCGCGCTGCGGCGCTCGGCGAGGCCGAAATCATCGTTCCCTACGGGCGGTAGAGCATTGCGCGCAGCCAAGAGCCGCGGGCGCATCCCGCGCCACCCTCGAATCGGCTTCGCCAGCCTCGGCTGCCCGAAGGCGCTGGTCGACTCCGAGCGCATTCTGACCACGCTGAGGGCGGAGGGCTACGAGATCAGCCCGAGCTACGAGCAGGCGGATCTGGTGATCGTCAATACCTGCGGGTTCATCGATGCGGCCATCGACGAGTCGCTCGAGACGATCCAGGAAGCGCTGGAGCACAACGGCCGGGTGATCGTCACGGGCTGTCTCGGCGCACGCCCCGAGCGCATTCGCGAACGGCATCCGCGGGTGCTCGAAGTCACCGGTCCGCACGATTACGCCGCGGTGCTCCAGGCCGTGCACACACATTTGCCGCCGCGGCACGACCCGTTCCTCGACTTGGTTCCGCCGCAGGGCATCCGCCTCACGCCGCATCATTATGCCTATCTGAAGATCTCCGAAGGCTGCAACAACTCGTGCAGCTTCTGCATCATCCCGGCGATGCGCGGCCGATTGACCAGCCGCCGCATCGATCAGGTGCTCCTCGAGGCCGAGCGGTTGGTCGCCGCGGGCGTGAAGGAACTGCTGGTCATTTCCCAGGACACGAGCGCATACGGTGTCGATCTGCGCTACGAGAGCGCCGCGTGGCGCGGCGGCGAGTATCGAACCCGCTTGACCGACCTGGCGCGGGCGCTGGGATCGCTGGGCGCATGGGTACGGCTGCATTACGTCTATCCGTATCCTCATGTCGACGAGCTGATCCCGTTGATGGCCGAGCGGCGCGTGCTTCCTTACCTCGACATCCCGTTCCAACACGGCAGCCCCGCCGTGCTCAGGCAAATGCGCCGGCCGGCTCACGCCGAGAACGTGCTCGAGCGTATCCGGGCCTGGCGGCGGCTTTGCCCCGACCTGACGTTGCGCAGCACGTTCATCGTGGGATTCCCGGGCGAGACCGAGGCGCAGTTCAACGAGCTGCTGCAATGGCTGCGCGAAGCGCAGCTCGACCGCGTCGGCTGCTTCAAGTATTCGCCGGTGGAGGGAGCGGCCGCCAACGAACTCGGCGGGCACGTCCCGGCGGAAATCCAGGCGGAACGTCATGACCGCTTCATGGAATGTGCGGCCGAAATCAGCGCGGCGCGGCTACGCCGCCGCGTCGGTCAGCGCTTGCGTGCGCTGGTCGATGCGGTGGAGGGCGATGGCGCGGTTGCGCGCAGCGAGGCCGAGGCGCCCGAGATAGACGGCGTGGTGCGCATCGCGTCGGCAAAGGGACTGAAGCCTGGGG
>JAJYFU010000028.1 GCA_021790795.1 Pseudomonadota bacterium | reverse complement strand
CCTCTCCCTCGTCGCCCGACAACTGCCGCATCACTGGCAGCAACGCTACGGCTACCGTCCCGTGCTCCTCGAGACTTTCGTCGAGACCCCGCGTCATCGCGGTACCTGCTACAAGGCTGCCAACTGGGTCCATGTCGGTCAGACCACAGGGCGCGGCAAGCTCGACGTGACTCACCAGCACGCCTTGCCGCTCAAGGACATCTGGCTCTACCCGCTGTCCCGCAACGCGACGTACTCCGCGATTAGCCGAAAGCACCCCACGGGTTCACCGAATATTTACCAAACTGTTGGGCATCCGTGCCCAACTCTTTGAATTTACTGGTGGAGCGGCGGGGGATCGAATGGATCCATAACTGGTTATTTGAATTGGCTATTCTACAAACTAATCTCCGTGATACCCCATTCGGTACCCCACCCCAGCACGTTGCTGCGAATGGACGGCGATGGACTGTCCGAACATTCGTCTTTCGATAGATTTCCTGCTGCTCCGTGCGGTCCCACGATGCTGCCTCCGGGATTTCAGGGGCGGTTCATTCGCGCTCGGATCAATCCCCGGATTTGGCGGTCGTGGTCTCGACCCAGTGACCGAGATCGGCTGACGATTCTCGACAGGCCGGTATGTCAGCACCCGCGTACCTCAAGAAGCGAAATGGGCCACTGCCGCCTGCTGCAGGCCCTCTATAACCGCATCTCGGCCGAGATCGCATCGTAGGGAGCCGAGACCTGACCGTCCTTACGCTGCACGAGGCCGGAAGCCGCCAAAGTCTCAACGTCCTCGTGCACGCGCTTGTAGTCACGCCCCAGTCGATTCGCGAGCGCCTTGATCGACGGTGCGGGCTCACGATGCACCTCCCGCAGCAGCTCCAGGCGCTTGCCACTGAGGGCACTCATCATCGACGATAGATTCGGGAACGTCACGTGCTGCTCGCGCACGCGCTCACCGCCCTCGAGCCGATGCCAAGCGCTCGCAAAGCGCTTGCCCATGTCATCCAGCGTACCGACATGCACTTTGACTTTCTTGCTCATGATTTACCTCGCACCCGACGCACATCCGCCAGAAAATCGTTGATCAGCTGTTCCACATTCATGAACGCGTACCGCTCTTCCTTGCCTCGGATATGCCGATGATCGCCCTTACCGCGCTCATTGTCGTAGCTGACGATTCGCTCGCCCTTCCGTCCGTAGAACAGGCTGTACTTGAGTCTATGACCGCTGCCGGCCACGGGCTTCGGGACCTCCCAGATCTTCATCTCCACGAGGGTCCCATCGGGCAGCACTTGCTTGTCGTGGTACGCGAGCACAGCCTTCATATGGCGTATCATGCCATATAGACGGCTATGGCATCAAGCGCCATAAACCATGGCACTAGCTCGGATCGGAATCGCATCGTGCCTACCTAATCGGCGCGCATGCCGGCACCTTCCGAGCGCTCCGCCAGCCATTCCGCACCGTCTGCAGGAACACGCCAAGTCCTGAGCTCCACGCGACATAGGGCTTGACCACGTGAGGAAGCCAATGCGGACCCGATCGGCGCTGGAGTCCGCACTCGTGCGGGATCCGGCGGACGCTTTCAATGACGCCTTGGCGCTCGCTGCAGCGCTCGAGGCACGCCTCAGGAGAGTGCTCGGTTTGGAGGAACAGTCGAATCCTCCACCGGAAATCGAGTCGAACGAGCGCTGACGGGAGCGTATGGATCGAACGAAACGTCGCTGACGAAACACTTGGCTCCGTCATTCTGGGAAGAAAGACTTCTCCATCACCTTATCCGCGTGGTCGGCCATTACTGAGAGTCCGTGCGCGGTAGGTAGCGGCATGCCCTGATGCCACGTGGACACGATTGCCTGTGCTCCGACCACTTCCCGAGGCGACATCTTCTTGGCGAGTTCGTCGAGGTTGCCTTTCGTGCACTGATGGCACTGAGGTCCCAACCCCTGCGGCGCAAGTCCATAGTAGATGTACGCGAGCTCGAAGTTCACCGGAACCCCGAGGCCATGCTCGTAGAAATACGCAAGACTCATCATCGCATCTCCACCGCCTTGTTGCGCTGCAGACCTGCGATACCAAACGAGCGCGCGCTTGTAGCTCTGCGGCACGCCGAGGCCAAATCTGTACAGATAACCCATGTGCTCCTGTGCCATCGGGTTTCCCTTGGGGAATTTTCCATACGGGTAGCCTGCTGGGTACGACGTGCGGGGTTCTGCCTCTTTGCGCCACCAATGCACCGCCGCACGTGTATCGCTTTCGTATAGGGCGCGATCATTTCGATCGGCATCGGAGCCGGCTTTGTCGTCGTAGGCCCGCGCAAGCTGAAGCCAGCACCAGCCTTTCTCGGCGGCTCGCCGGTACCACTTCACGGACTTGGCGTAGTCTGGCCTCATGTGGTGGCCGGCAAAGAGCAGGCCGTCGTCATAGAGCTCGCCGAGCGAACAATCTGCATCGACGCTACCGTCGTGAGCGGCTTTGCTTAGCCAATGGATGCCCTTGGGCAGATTCCATTTGACGCCCTCGCCGTATGCGTACTTCAGTCCGATCGCCTCTTCCGCGTCGACATCGCCCTTCTTGGCCATGGGCATCAAGTGATATATGGGAAAACTCGAGAGTTCGTCGACCCGCTCGAGTGCCTGGGCCGAGGATATTGATGGCACGAGCACCAGGATGCTGGCGACTGCCGTAAGGAGAAGGGGAATCGTATGAGGCCGGACGCTTCGATTTTTCGTTCGCATTTCGACTCCGTTTGTCAGCGCGGACGTCCCGTTCGAAGAAAGAAGATACTGACTAAAGTAGACACTAGAGAACGGCGGCATTCAATGAGGGGCGGCGATGTGTGTCTCGAATTCATTTATCGCCAGATTTTGGCGCATTTTTGCTTTCCAACCATCATGCTGAATTGATATGCATTTTGGATCGTCGTCCGGTCTGGCAACTTGTTGTACTGCAGTGCGTCGGGAAGCTCCTCGATCTCCTCACCCAGCAGCATCTGTGCGACGTCGTTCCAGTCGCCCTTCTCGCCGTGATGATTGATCACCGAGTCCCATGCGCCCGCCGCGAGCCGCGTTTCCGACTCCCACAACTCGGCTTCCAGATATTCCCCGACCAGTGCCTCGATCTGCTGCCTCGACATCCGCCTGTGCTCCCGTTGCAGGCGCACGAAGAGCGCGCCCACGTGACCCTGACGGATAGCGGCTCGTAGCCACGCCTCACGACGGTAGGCGGTTCCGACAGACCGCCGTAGTTCACCCCGCCCGATGAGGGGGCGCAGATCGACGGGCACGTGGACACGAACCGTCCAGATACCGCCTCGCCGTAGCACGTAAATGAGCCTCCCGCCGTGGCATTGCCAGCGCAAGCCTCGGATCGGGAGAAAATCGCTGAGAAATCAGCGATCTGGGAGAAATGGTGGAGCGGCGGGGGATCGAACCCCGGACCTTCGCATTGCGAACGCGACGCTCTCCCAGCTGAGCTACCGCCCCATGCAAGGGGCGCGAGTTTAGCTATGATGCGCCAGGAAGCCAAGACTATCCTCAGGAGCCTGCCCATGCTCGCCATCGGCACGCGCGCCCCCGATTTCACCCTCCCCGATCAGGAAGGCCGGACGGTCACGCTGCTGCACCTGCTCTCCCGCGGTCCGCTCATCCTGTACTTCTACCCGGCCGACTTCACCGCCGGGTGCACCCGGGAGGCCTGCCAGATACGCGATCTGTACCCGCAGATCGAGACTGCCGGTCTGCAGGTCGCGGGGGTGAGCCCGCAGAATCCGGCAAGCCATCGGGCATTCCGGGAGAAATATCATCTGCCCTTCACCCTGCTCTCGGACGAGGAGCGTTGCGTGGCGGACTTGTACGGGGTCCGCGGTCCGTTCGGGCTGGGCCTGCGCAGGGCGACGTTTCTGATCGACTCCGCCGCGACCATCGAGGATGCCCTCTGCGCCGATCTGCGTATCGCCGCGCATACGCGTTTCGTGCGCAGCGCCGTGGCGGGCCGGCGCCCCGCCGCGTGACTCCTGGTAGTTCGCCATCCGGAACATAGATTCAGTTGCGCATCCGCAGAATCTTCGCCGACCCGTAACGCGGGATGCTGACCACGTACATGTCACGCTCGGCCACTGTCGCGATGCGCTTGCCGCTGAGCGCACGAACCAGAGCGGCGACGAACTGCCGGTTGCACACGACGAGCAGCGTGCCGCCGGCGTGCTGGCCGAGAATCTCCCCGGCCATGTTCCGCGCATGGCCGCTGGCCAGGACGACCGGCTTCAGCCCCAGCAGTTGCGCCAGGGGCGCCGCAGTCTGCTTCGCACGGCGCGTATCGCCGACGTAGATCGCAACCAACCCCTCCCGGCCCGTGGCGGTCGCGAAACGCTGGGCGATCCGCTGCGCCTGCTGGCCGCCCGACGCCGACAGCGGCGGATTGGCAATCGAGCCGATCTGCCCAAGCGCCGCCGGCACGATGACCACCAGTGTATTGGTCGCCGAAGCCCAGAGCGCCAATCCCAAAGCGGCGAGCGCCAGAGCCGCCAACATGCTCAGCCACACCGGCGCCAGAAACGGCCGGCGGCGGCGGGTAATGGCGGGGGGATCGACGGCGGACGCTGTGGTATGTGACGGCATCGTCTCTATCTTGGTTTGCACAAGAGCACGATCGACGGATCGTGAAGTTCATCACACTGGGACGGCCTTGTCACCTTTAGATTCCCAGGCGCCAGCCCCCTCGAGGCGCCATGGTCAGTCTCAACCAACGTTGACTGTCGCGCGCCGGCGGAAAAGCGGTCGAGGAGTCGGTGGGGATTTCAATGACTTCCGGCGGACACACAACTGTCATCAAGCGCGTGCTCGAGCGGCGGGTCCACGAGCCGGCCACGCGAGAAGACACGACGGCGACCGTCGCGGTGATGCTGCGCGTGCTTCCGCCGCCGCACGCCCTGCTCGTGATCCACGCCGACGCCACCCGCGAGCAGCTGGAGCTGCGCATTCATAAAGAAATGCTGGATGTGGCGCTGTGCGCCGAGCACGAGGCGATCGAGTGTCTGCACAAGGAATTCCGTCCTCTGGTGATCACCGACAACCTGGCGCTGATTCGGCGCATACGCGCCGAGCATCTGCCGCGCGAGCCATTCATCCTGTGCATCACCCCGGTCGACGATCCCGAGGAAATCGAGTCCGGGTTGCGCGCCGGCGCCGATGACTGCCTGCCGCACCGCGCGAGCGAACCGCAGCTGACAGCGCGCCTCGGCACCGCGCGGCGCATTGCCGAGCTCGAGGAAGTGCTGCGCATCGCGCTGATCGAGAACCGCGAGCTCTCGACCACGGACGAATTGACGCAAGTGGCGAGCCGGCGCTTCTTCAGCAAGCACTTCCCGCGCGAGATCGAGCGTGCCGGGCGCTACAGGCGGCCGCTGTCGCTCATTCTTTGCGACATCGACTTCTTCAAGCACATCAACGATACGCTGGGCCATGCCGGCGGCGACGCGATTCTCAAACAGTTCGGCGTCCGCCTGCAGGAGTGCCTGCGCCGCGGCGTCGACTGGGTGGCGCGCCTCGGCGGGGAGGAATTCGCCGTCATCCTGCCGGAGACCGCCTATGATCAGGCCCTCGATGCGGCACGCCGCCTGCGCGCCGGCATCGCCGACCGCCCCTTCCCGGTTCAGAGCAACATGATCGAGGTCACCGCCAGCTTCGGCATGTGCAATCTCGATCAGGTGCCGGTCGGCGAACGCAAGACGGCCGATCACATGCTGCGCGTGGCCGATGCGGCGCTCTATCGCAGCAAGCATGGCGGGCGCAATCGCGTCACGGCCACGCTGATGCCCATGCACCCCGTTCGCCGCACACCGGACACCCTCGACAGCTTCCTAGTCCCCTGAGCGTCGAGCCGCTCCATGCGCGGCGGGGCCGCCGCGGCTGGCCTCGGCGGCTCTGATATTCTATGCGGCGCGTCACCGTGCCGTCGCCGGCTCACCGGGGATTCGCCGTGAGAATCTTGTCCTACCTGCTGCCTTGGCAATTCTCGCCCCTGGCCTGTGTCGTGTTCACGCTCACGCTCGTGCTGTACCTGCGCGGGCTGGCCGTGCTGCGGCGCGACGGAGCGCCGGTCGGCCCATGGCGACCACTCGTCTTTTTCCTCGGCCTGGCGCTCAACTACGTCGTCATGCAGACCTATTTCGATTACGTGGCCCAACACATGTTCTGGGTTCATCGTCTGCAGCACTTGATCCTGCATCACGTCGGCCCGGCGCTGCTCGTGTTGTCCGCACCGGTATCCGTGCTGCGCGCCGGGCTGCCCCGGCCCGTATGGCGCGCCCTGCGCGCGCGCTGGGTGCGCCGGCCGATCGGCCTGCTCTGGCGCCTGCTGCAGCATGAGCTGCTCGCGCCGGTCCTGTTCGTCGGGCTCATTTACTTCTGGCTCATCCCTCCGGTTCACTTCCTGGCGATGCTCAGTCAGCGGCTCTACCTGCTGATGAACTGGAGCATGCTCGTCGATGGCATCTTCTTCTGGTGGATGATCCTGGCGCCCATCGAGGCCCAGGGCGCCGCGGCGGTCCCTTACGGACGCCGGGTCATCGTCCTGACTGCCGTCGCGCTCCCCCAGATCGTGCTCGGCGCCTACATCGCGTTGTGCTCCAGGCCGCTCTATAGCATCTATGAGGTGTGTGGACTGGCCTGGCACATCACCCCGATGCTCGATCAGCAGCTCGGGGGGCTGCTCACCTGGATCCCGGGGGCCATGATGTCGGCGGTGGGCGTGCTGGTGATCCTGCACCACGTGCTCCAGGCCGATCGGCGCGCCCTCGCCGAAACGCGCGCCAAAGCCGCCGATGCCTCGGCGGGAGCCCCGGCATGAACGGCGCGAAGCTCGCGCGCACCGGTGCGGCGCTCACCGTCGTGCTGGCGGTGATCGGCGGGATGCTTGCCGCGGTCATCGGCTGCACGCGGCGGCAGCTGCCCGGCCGCATGACCAACGTTGCCGGACTGGTCGCGCCGCTGAAATTCCACATGACCGACCAGGGCGGCGCACCGGTCAGCGCCACCAGCTTCCGCGGCGATGCGGTGCTGCTTTACTTCGGATACACGCACTGCACCGACGAGTGCCCCACCACGCTCGCCACGCTGGCCGACGCCCTGCAGCGCCTGGGCCCGCAAGCCAACCTCGTGCGCGTGTTGTTCGTGACGGTCGACCCGCGGCGCGACACCGAGCCGGTGCTTCGCCGCTACGTGAGCGACTTCGGGCCGCAGTTCGTCGGATTGCGGGGCACTTCGGCGCAGCTGACCCGCATGATCAAGCGCTATCGGGTCACGTACACCTACCAGAAGCCCTACCCGCGCGGTGACTACCAGGTCGGCCACAGCAGCGCGGTATTCATCTTCGGTCCCGACGGGCGGGCGCGGCTGCTGGCGCAGAATGGCGCGCCGGCCGGGATCATCGCGGCCGACCTGCGCCACCTGCTGCCGGCGCGCTACGCGGCCGGCCACGAGCACGGCGACCCGCCAGCGGGAATCTGATGGGAAGGGCCCGGTCCCGCGGCGGCAGGCGCCCCCGGGGACCCTGCCGCCGCTCACAGGGATCGCCTTACAGCGCTCGGGACGGTACTCTGTCAGTCGCCCCCCGGTCCGCGCGTTCAACCCAACACCCTCCCGACAGCCTTTCAGCCGTGGGAATGACCCCCGACAGCCCGGCCGCCGTTTCCGGCTCCCCCTCCGGCCTTGCCGCCACGTGGCAGCTTCTGCTCGGCATCGGCATCCTGATGCTCGGGTCGGGACTGCAGAGCACGGAGATCAGCCTGCGCGCCACGCTCGCGGGCTTCAGCGTGCCGGTCATCGGCGTGGTGATGTCCTGCTACTACGTCGGCTATCTGCTCGGCACCGCGGCCGCGCCTCGCCTGGTGCGCCGCGTCGGACACATCCGGGTGTTCGCCGCCATGGCGGCCATGGCGGCCGCGGCGATTCTGGTCCAAGGCCTGTTCGTGCAGCCGTTCACGTGGGCGCTGTTGCGCGGCGTGTCGGGACTGTGCTTCGCCGGCCTGTACGTCGTCGCCGAGAGCTGGCTGAACGATCGGGCGAGCCGGGCCACGCGCGGCTCGCTGCTCGCGATCTACATGGTCGTGCTGTACATCGGCCTGGGGAGCGCGCAATTCCTGCTCATCCCGACCAATCCCGAAACCACCCGGCCGTTCATGCTCGCGGCGGTGATGATTTCTCTCGCGCTGGTGCCGATCGCGCTCGCCGCGCACCGCGCTCCCGAGATCGCCCTGCCGCGCAAGGTCAGCTACCGCGAGCTCTACCGGAACTCCCCGCTCGGGGTGGTGGCGGTGACGATCGCCGGGATGATCACCGCGTGCGTCTACACCATGGGTCCGGTCTACGCCCAGCACATCGGACTCGGCACTCCCGGCGTCGCCACGTTCATGGGCGTCAGCATTCTCGCGGCGGTGGTGGGTCAATATCCGATCGGCCGTCTCTCCGACCGCATCGATCGGCGGACCGTGATTGCCGCGGTGTGCGTCATCGCGGCGCTCAGCGCGGCCACGCTCGCGATCGCTCACGACCTCCCCCGGGTGCTCTTCTATGCCGCGACCGCGCTGTTCAGCGCGATGGCCTTCACGCTCTACTCCCTCGGCGTATCGCACGTGAATGATCAGCTCGAGCCGGCGCAAATGGTGGCGGCGAGCGGCGCATTGTTGAGCCTGAATGGGCTCGGAGCGGCGGTGAGCCCTATCCTCCTCGGCGCCCTCATCGCCCGCTTCGGCTCGCCGGCGTATTTCGCGACGCTCGCCGGTCTGGCAGGCCTGCTCACCGTGTTCGATCTGTGGCGCAAGCGGCGGAGCGAACCGGTCTCCGCCGACATGAAGGGCGCATACATCGCCGCCGGACCCCAGGGGCTGGTCACCCGGATCGCCGCAAACTCGCTCGCCTCACCCCCGCCGGACACTTCGCCGGAAAAAACACCGCACGATTGACAGTGAAACGCTCGCGCCCGAGAGTGCCGCGCATGGACCGACCCACGTCCGTCACATTCACCGTCTCGGGCTGCACGCTCGAGTGTCGCCCCGATCAGACACTCTTGGAGATCGCGGAAGCCGCCGGAATACCGATGCCCGCCTCCTGCCGCGACGGCGAGTGCGGCAAGTGCCGCGCACGGCTGCTGCGCGGGAAGGTCGACATGCGTCACCGGGGCGGTATCGCCGCACGCCAGATCGAGCTTGGCTACGTGCTGACCTGCTGCAGCCGTCCGCTGACCGATGTCGCGCTGGAGCGCTAGAGGGACGGGACACAATGCGGCCGGACTCGTGCGGCCCTCTGCCAAAAGCGGGAGATAGTTCGCACCAAATGGTGCCCCGCGTAAGCGCGTAATTCGCTAACATCGTTTCATGCGTTTCCTCGAATCCCTGCGCGTGCCCACGGCGCTGCTGTGTGTCACGCTCGCGCTCTTCACCCTGCCTTGCGCCGCGCGCGCCGCCGCCGAACCCTGGAGCACGCCGGTCGGCCTGTGGGCGCCGATCGACAAGGCCACCGGCAAGCCGCTCGGGCTGATCTCGATCTATGAGAATCATGGCCTCTACTACGGACGCATCGAGCCGACCTCGGCCCACGATCACAGCTCGGCCCGATGCACCCAATGCACGGGCAGCCGTCACGATCAGCCGATCATCGGTCTCATTCTGATGCGTCATCTGCGCTACAAGGACGGGCGTTACGTCGGCGGCGACATCCTCGATCCGAATACCGGCCGCGTGTATGACTGCGAGCTGCGCCTGATCGACGGCGGCCGCAAGCTTGTGATGCGCGGCTACCTGGGAATCCCGCTGTTCGGGCACTCGCAGGTCTGGCATCGCGTCGAGGGCACCCCCGGCGGGCCTATACGGCTGGCGGGCGGCCGCTAGAAAACGGCGGACCGGCGCGTTCGGCGCTTGAGCGTTCCGCTGCGCGCCTGTACTGTTCGGCGCAGCACGCCGGCTCCGGGCTCATCGGCGCCGGGGCGCACCCCCCAGCGGCAAGCGGCGCAGAGCATGACCACAATCTACTCGTGGAACGTCAACGGCATCCGTGCCGTTACCCGCAAAGGCACACTGCAGAGCTTCATCCGCGCGCATCGGCCCGACATCCTGTGCCTGCAGGAGACCAAGGCCGAGCGTGGCCAGGCCGAAATCGACCTTGACGGACACGAATATCATGAGTTCTGGAACTCGGCGCAGAAGAAGGGTTACTCGGGCACGGCGATCTTCAGCCGAGGTGAGCCGCTGTCGGTCGTCAACGGCTTCCCGGCGGCGATTGCGCGCAAGTATGCCTTCACCGATCACGAGGGCCGCGACAGCCTGACCGAGGGCCGGGTGATCACCGCGGAGTACGCGAAGTTCTACGTGGTCACCGTGTACACCCCGAACGCCAAGGACGACCTCGGCCGGCTCGAGCTGCGCCACCGGCACTGGGATCCGGCCTTCCTCGCGCACTGTCGCCAGCTCGAGAAAAAGAAACCGGTCGTGTTCTGCGGCGATCTGAACGTCGCGCACACCGAACTGGATCTGGCCAATCCCGGCCCCAACCGCGGCAAGAAGGGCTTCACGGACGAGGAGCGCGCCGGCTTTCAGAGCTTCATCGACGCCGGGTTCATCGACACCTTCCGCCTGTTCCGGCAGGGCAACGGCTACTACACCTGGTGGAGCCACTTCGCCAACTCCCGCGCGCGCAACGTGGGATGGAGAATCGACTACGTGCTGGTCTCCGCGAGCCTGCGCAAAGCAGTCACAGCGGCCGAGATCCACCCCGACATCCTGGGCAGCGATCACTGCCCGGTCAGCGTCACGCTCGCCGCCTGAGCGGCCGGCCCGGAATGCGGGTTCACTGCGCGGAGAGCTCGGCCGCCTTCTGTTCGGCCGCAACAGCCGCCTGGCGTTGTCCCTCGGCACGCAACGTCGCGGCGATCACCCCCCAGGCCGAGGCCTGAACCGAAGGATTGCCGGCGGCCAGATACAATGCTTTGCGCGCCATGCCGTTGGCCTGGGCGGCGTGGCCGGCCGCCAGAGTCTCCTTGGCGAGTTCAACCCATACCCGCGGATTGCGCGGGTCGATCGACAGCGCGCGCTCGAGCGTCTCGGTGGCCAGCCCGTAATCGCGCCGGTGCTCCTGCAGGCGCGCGTCGGCGACGAGCGACTGCGCCGCCGGACCCAGGGCGTACCGCGGCATCGCTTGCGGCGAGCCCGCGGAGGAACCCGCCGAGCCCGGTTGCCTCGACCAGAACCCGCCGGAATTCCCCAGCGGGGCGTTCTCGGGCGCGCCGCTCGAGCGCGGCAGGACACCGCTCCGTCCCTCCGAGTCGGTGTTTGGATGTGTGCTTGCATAGGGCGGCCCGACGAGTGCGCAGCTCGAGAGCAGCGCAGCGCCGAGCAGCGCCGCGAGCGCAGTGCGCGCAAGCCCCGCGGGTCTGCGGCTCATTACATGCTCCCGATCAGCCCACAGCCCGCCATCGGCGCAAGCTGGGCACTCGCCGGCACCGCAACCTCGACCGCGTTCGCCCCGTCGCACGCGGGCGTGGTCTGAAGACCGGTTGCATAGTCGATCCACACGTCGTTGAGGCCCTGCGGCGGCGGCATATCGAGCGACACGCCGCCGATCTGCGCCATGATGCGTGCCCAGACCGGCAGCGCGCCGCGCGCGCCCACCAGTCCGGTCGGTTGATCGTGATCATACCCGACCCATACGGCCGCGAGCAGATTGCCCGAGAAACCCGCGAACCAGCTGTCGGCATCATGTTGCGACGTCCCGGTCTTTCCGGCCACGACTAGCCCGGGCGGCAGCCGCGCCAGCGCGGGTTGGCCGGTGCCGTGCGTGACCACTTGTTCCATCATGGTGGTCAGCTCATATACGTCCGCCGGCGGCGCCACCGGCGTGACCCGCACCGGAAACGCCTTGAGCGGCTTGCCGTCGGCGCTCACCACCGCGCGAACGGCGCGCAGCGGCTCGCGAAAGCCGCCGTCGGCGATCCCGTTGTACAGCTGAGCGACCTCGAACGGCGTCAGATCGCTCGCGCCGAGCAGCATGGCCGGCACTTCCTGCGGCGGATGTTTCAGACCGAAGCGCCGCAGGGTATGCATGACGGGGTTCAGCCCGATCGACATCCCCAGACGGACCGTGGCCGCGTTCAGCGACTGCGCGAGCGCGCGCACCAGCGGCACCGGACCGTGGAAAATGCGCGAGTAGTTGCGTGGCCGCCAATAGCGGCCGCCGCCCAGGCTGACGGCGATCGGCTCGTCCTCGATGATGGTCGCGGGCGTGTATCGCCCCGTCTCGAGCGCCGTGAGATAGATGAACGGCTTGACGATCGATCCAATCGAGCGATGGGCATACAGTGCGCGGTTGAAGCCATCGTAATCCCCGTCGCGGCCGCCGACGACCGCCAGCACATCCCCGGTCTGCGGCGCGGTGACCACCACCGCCCCCTGCAGCCGCTCATCGCCGACATGGTGCGTCCGGTCGAGCCGATGCAGCACGCTGTCCAGGGCCCCCTGCGCGACGGCCTGCACGTGCGGATCGAGGCTGGTATAGACCTTCAGGCCCGCCTCGGTCAGCTCCTTCTCCGGATAGTCGCGAGCCAGCGTGCGCCGGACCAGATCCAGGTAGGCCGGATAATAGGCGCCCGTCGGCTGGGGCGTGACGCCGAGCGGCGTACGCATCGCCGCGGCGGCGCGCGCGGCGCTGACGACACCCTGCCGAGCCAGGATCCCGAGGACCCGATTGCGCCGCGCCAACACCCGGGCCGGGTACAGGCGAGGATCGTAGTAGGTCGGACCGCGCACGATGGCCACCAACATCGCGATCTGCGGCAGATCGAGCTCGGCGAGCGGCTCCCCGAAGTAGTACTCGCTGGCGAGCCCGAAGCCGTGCACCGAGAGATTGCCGTCCTGGCCGAGGAAAATCTCGTTGATGTAGGCGTTCATGATTTCAGCCTTGCTGAAATGCGCCGTCAGCGAGACGGCCATGATGGCCTCGCGGAGCTTTCGCCACAGGGTCCTGCGATCATTGAGAAAATAACTTCGCACCAGCTCCTGAGTGAGCGTGCTGCCGCCCTCGGCATAGCGATGCTCGCGCAGATCGACCCAGGCGGCACGCAGGATGCCCTTCGGATCGATGCCCCAGTTGGTCTGGAACGTCCGATCCTCGACGGCGATCAGGGCCTTGGGCAGCAAGGGCGGGACCTGCTTCGGACCGACCACGATGCGATCGACCCCGTCGCGCGGATAGATGCTCCCGATGAGCAGTGGATCGAGCCGGATGACCGGCACTTGGTGCCCCGTCCCGTTGCGCAGATCCACGATTCCCGCCGGCCCGAAGTTCACGGTCAGCCGCATCGCCGGGCGCTCGCGGTCGGCGAACTGCGCCGGCCGCAGCATGACTTCGACGCGCCCGAGCGTCGCGGTGTACGTGCCCGGCCCGCGCAGCTGCGCCACTGGCCGATAGGCCAGCCGCCGCAGGTCGTGCTCGAGATCGGCCTCGCTCAAGTCGAGACCCGCATACAGCTGCATCGGCGCGGCATAGACGCGCGCCGGCAGCGTCCAGCGCAGGGCGCTGAACTCGCCTGTCACGAGTCGATCGAGATACAGCGCGTATCCGGCAAAGACCAGCAGGCCCGCCAGAGCCGCCCCACCCACGATCCAGCCGAGCAGCCGCAAGCGATGGCGGCGGCCGGAGGCGCCGCGGCCGCGGCGAGCGGCCGGCGCGTTGCGCTTTCGCGGGCGTGTCAGAGTATCAGCTCCTCGGCCGGCTCACGCAGGTTGTACCGCGAGCTCATGCAATGGCCGTAGGCGCCCGTGTTGGCAATGAGCAGGACATCTCCCGCGCGGGTCGGCGGCAACAGCCGGTCATGGCCCAGCACGTCGGCGCTTTCGCAGATCGGGCCGACGACATTGACCAGCTCGCGGGCCGGCTCCGCGAGCCGCGTGAGGTTGACGATCTCGTGATATGCCCCATAGAGCGCCGGCCGCAACAGGGAATTCATTCCGGTGGCGATGCCCACGTAACGGACATTACCCTTGCTCTTGAGCTGCGTGACCCGGGCAACCAGCGCGCCGGCCGCGGCGGCGAGGTAGCGCCCCGGCTCCATCCAGATCTCGAGGCGTGGATGCTCGGCGCGCACGGCCGCGAGCAGTGTATCGAGCTCCTCGAGGTCCGGGCCATGCTGGTCGGCGCGCTCCGGGATGCCCAGCCCACCCCCGATGTCGATCGCGCGAACCGCCTCGAAGCGCTGGCCCAGCTCGGCCAGCCGGCGGGCGGTGTGCTCCCAGGTCCTCACATTGAGAATGCCGCTGCCGACATGGGAATGCAGCCCGACGATGCGCGCACCATGCCGCCGCGCCAAGCGCTCCAGGTCCTCCAGATCCGCGATGGGCACGCCGAACTTCGCGTGCGCGCCGGCAGTGCGCACGTGGTGGTGATGACCCGCACCCGCGCCGGTGTCGATGCGCACGAAGATCTCCCGCTCCCGCCAAAGATCCCCCCACTCCTCGAGCGCGTACAGGTTGTCGACGGTGACCTGCACGCCGCGCTCGAGCGCCCAGGCGTACTCCTCGCGCGAGGCGAAGTTCGGCGTAAACAGCATCCGGCGAGGATCGAGGCGCGGAAACAGAGCGAGTACGTGCTCGAGCTCCCCGCGCGAGACGCACTCGAAGTCCACGCCCTCCGCGGCGACGACCTGCAGGATCTGCGGGTGGGGGTTGGCCTTGACCGCATAGTGCACCCGGTCGAGGCTGCGCAGCGCGCGCAGCGATCGGGCCGCGGCGCGCACGGTCTCGAGATGATAGACATAGGCCGCGTCGCGCGTCCCGAGCGCCGCGAGAACGCGCGACCGCTCGCTGTGCCACCACGGCGCGGGGCGCGCGGCCAAGGCCGGCGACGGGGCGAACAGCTGCGCCCAGGTCGGGCCCAGCACGCGGTCACCCACCACGGGCCGGATCAGCAGCTCGTGCAGCTGATCGACCAGGCGATCACCCTGGGTCTCGTCGACCACGAAGGTGAAGTTCAGGTCGTTGGCCGCCTGCGAGACCAGATAGATCTTCTGCTCCTCGAAGAACTCGAACGCGCCGCCGAGCTGGTGGAGGATGGCCCGGATGTTGCGGCCGACGAGACTCACCGACGCGCACGGCCCGATCACCTGCACGCGGCACAGGCGCGACAGATCGCTCACCAGCGCCGCCAGCAGCGCGCTGTCGAGCGTGTTGGCCGCCGGATCGAGCGAGACGGTGACATTGGTCTCGGAGGTCGAGACCAGGTCGACCGACATGCCGTGGGCCTTGAACACCTGGAACACGTCGGCGAGGAATCCCACTTGATGCCACATGCCCGGGCTTTCGAGCGACACCAGCGTGATGCCCTTCTTGGTACAGACCGCCTTGACCTGCGCGGTACCGTCGCCTTCGGCCGAGAGCACCGTGCCGGGCATCTGCGGCGCCTGCGTGGCATACACGTGAAGCGGGATGCCGTACTGGCGCACCGGCAGGATACAGCGCGGGTGCAGAACCTTGGCGCCGCTCGTGGCGATCTCCTGCGCCTCGTCGTAATGCAGGGCACGCAACAGCCGCGCCGTGGGGATCGAGCGCGGATTGGCGCTGAACATCCCCGGCACGTCCGTCCAGATCTCCAGCCGCTGCGCCTGCAGCTTGGCGGCAAAATAAGCGCCCGAGGTATCCGAGCCGCCGCGACCGAGCAACACGGTATTGCCCTCGGTATCGCTCGCGATGAATCCCTGGGTCACGACGACCGGAGCCAGATCTTCCAGGCGCTCACGCAGCAGTGGGTCGGGCTCGAAGCGGCACACGGCCGAGAGCACACTCGCCTTGGCCGAGGCGCCGGCCCGGTCATCGGCAACCAGCATGGTGCGCGCGTCGGCCCATTCGGCCCCGAGACCCTGCGCAGAGAGGTAACGGGCCCCGAGGTCGGTGGCCATCAGCTCCCCCGCCGACATCACGCGCGCGCGCGTCCGGTCGCTCGCCTCTCCGATCAGGACCACCCCGGCGGCGATCTGACGCAGCTCGGCGAGGCGCGCCTCGCAGGCCTCCCCGAGCGGAATGCCGAGATCGGCCGCGAGCCTTCGGTGGCGCTCCTCGATCTCGCGCAGCTCGTCCTCGTACGTCTGGGTACGCGCCGCATCGAGCAGCCGCTCGAGCCGATCGGTCACGCCGCTCAGGGCCGAATGCACGATCAGGACGCGGGCGCCGGCGGCGCGCCGGGCTGCGGCGACTCGGGCGATATTCTGCCAATTCGAGAGCGAAGAGACGCTGGTCCCCCCGAACTTCAGGACAATCCACTGGGAGGCGCTGCGGATCAATGGGGCTCCTGAGCACACGGCGGGGCGGGCCGCATCAAACCTTCAGGCCGAGCAGGCCCCGGGGCGCCGCCGCGTGCAAGCCGCCCCCTGCTCGGGTCGATCGAATCCGCGTCACGGGCGCGCAGCCGCTAGAGCTCCTCGTCGAAATCGCGAAGATCCTTCTCGAGCCTCTTGTCCGCCAGGACTTCCTCGAGCCGGCTCCAGGCGGCCTTGCTGCGCTTGCCGGCCGTCGGCCGGCGCTTGTCCACCCGATCGAGCATCCGATCGTAATCGGTACCCTCCTCGACGTTTCCGCTCAGGATTTCCTCGTCGAGATCGAAGCTCTCGTTGTCTCGTTCCGACATCTGGCGGCGAAAATCCCAGTTAAATCAATTAGGTAGTGCAACTTCGCGGGGAGCAAGACAGCGAACTATAATGAAAACTCGGCGCGGAGCAAGAGCTCTCGCGCGCTATTCGCTGCGATCGCGGACCGTGACGGGGGCGCCCCGTCCCAGACCGAGGCCTTCCGCGGCGCTTTGCTCGGCTCGCGCGATCTCGAGCACCCCGAACGAATTGATCAGCGCCAGGTATTCCCCCGGCTGCCGATCCGCGTAGGTACGCAACAGGGGGAAGGCATGGTGCCCGGTGCGTACCAGCGGCAGTCGGAATCGCTCGAGGAGCGTGCCGTCGATGTTGGTGATCAGATTGCCGAAGTGATCGATGGTGATCACGACCCCGCTGACGCTCGCGGCATCGGCCGTCGGCTCGTCCACCCATGCCGGTACGAGGGACTGCGCGGCGGCCCTCTCGCCCAGCTCAGCGGGGCGGGAGCGGCCCGCCGCCAATTCCGCGGCGACGGGCGCAAAGATGTCCCGGCCGTGAAACGTCGCGCTGGCGCGCGAAATCCCGAGCCGCGCCAGTCCCTCGGGCCGCAGTCGCACCACCTCGGCGTCCCCATGCCGGGCCGCCAGCGGCGCCAGCAGACCATTGTCCGGCGCGAGGAACAGGTGCCCGGCCGCGCGGACCACGACGATGTCGCGCGAAGTGCCGACCCCGGGGTCGACCACCGCGACGTGAACCGTACCGGGCGGAAAGTACGCAAACGCGCGCATCAGCCAGAAGCCGGCCTCGGCGGGCCAATGCACCAGAATCTCGTGCGTCAGGTCGATGACGCGCGCCGCCGGAAAGCGTCCGAGAATGCGCCCCTTCATGACGCCGACGAACGGGCCCTGGTGGCCGAAGTCTGTGGTCAGCGTGATGACCCCGCTCGGAACCGGCAAGGCCGGTGCGCTCATCAGGCTCGCCTCGGTCCGCGCCGTTCGCCGTCGGCGCACTTGCGGCAACGATCGGTATAGGGAACCGCCGCAAGCCGCCCCTCCTCGATCGGCTCGCCGCACACGACACAGGCGGTATAACAGCCCGCATCGAGCCGGCGCAGCGCCGCCTGGATTTGACGCAGCTCGTCACGGGCCGATTCGTTGATCGCCCCGAGCACCTCGTCGCTCTCCCGCTGGGTGACCTGCTCGGCGAAATCCGCGCTCAGCGGATCCGATTCGTGCCGCAAGTCGGCGCTCGCGTTGCTCGCGCGGCTCTGCAGCTCTTCGCGCCGCCTCAGCAGGCGCGCTCGTACGGCTTGTGTGTCCACAGGACTCTCCGGCCGGCACACACGGTGCTCGGTTTTCGCGCACCCCGATGATGCACCCCGCGCGGCGGCATGTGGAAAATACCTAGCGCGCGGGACGGCTTGACGGCAACATACTTACTCACTGGAGCAACCGTGTCCATTCCCGCCGTTCTACCGACGAATACCCATTGCCCTCTCCAGCCGCCGGTGAAAGCCCGATGGAAACAGCCCGCGAATTGAAGCCCACGGTCTTCGTGGTCGACGATGACGAGGCGGTGCGCGCCTCGCTGCGACTGCTGCTGAAGTCGGTCGGGCTGCCGGCCACGGTCTACTGCAGCGCCCAGGAATTCCTGGCCCAGTACGATGTGCGCCAGCCGGGCTGCGTGGTGCTGGACGTGCGCATGCCGGGCATGAGCGGACTGGAGCTGCAGCAGCTGCTCAATCTGCGCGGCGCGACCGTACCGGTGATCTTCATCACCGGCCACGGTGACATTCCGATGGCGGTCGAAGCGATGCAGCACGGCGCGTTCGACTTCCTGCAGAAGCCCTTCCGTGATCAGGATCTGCTCGATCGCGTGCAGCGGGCTCTGGAGAAGGACCAGCACACGCGCCAGGAGCTGAAGGAACAGGATCGCATCCGCGAGCGTCTCGAATCGCTCACTCCGCGCGAGCGCGAGGTCCTCAACCTCATCACCCGCGGCAAGCCGAACAAAGTGGTGGCGGCCGACCTCGGTGTCAGCCAGCGCACGGTGGAGATCCACCGGGCGCGTGTCATGGAGAAAATGGGGGCCTCGTCCTTCGCGCAGCTCGTGCGCATGGTCCTCGATACCGAGGCTTGACCTGAGCGGCTATGGGCCGGGGCACCCTGGGAGGCATGCCGCGCGCCGGCAAGACAAGTGGCGTGAACGCGGCCCGCCCGAGGGTCCCTGACGGCGCGACTGGATCCTGCCGCCTGGACCCAGTGTTCTATCGCCAAAGAACGCTCACCGTCGCGCGTGCGCTCATCGGCCTGCACCTGGTGCATCGCGCCGGCACCGAACGGCGCATCGGGCGAATCGTCGAGACGGAGGCGTACCTCGGACCGGCCGACCGGGCCGCCCACTCCGCGCGCGGGCGCACGGCGCGCACCACGGTGATGTTCGGTCCCCCGGGACACGCCTATGTGTACTTCATCTATGGCATGTGGCACTGCCTGAACGTCGTCACCGGCGATGAGGGTGTGCCCCATGCCGTGCTGCTGCGCGCCCTGGAGCCGCTGGCCGGCCTCGAGGGCCGCGCTTCGGGCCCGGGGCTGCTGTGCCGCGCGATGGGCATCGACCGGCGACACAACGGACTCGACCTCTGCGGGGACGCATTGTGGATCGAGCGCCCCGCGACTCCTCGCGCCGTACGCATCGGCCGCAGTGCACGCATCGGCATCGATTACGCCGGCGAGTGGGCCGCCCGCCCCTGGCGCTTCTTCGACCGCGACTCGGCGTTCGTCTCCGGGCAGCCGGCGCGAGCGCTCATGCGCTCGTAAAGGCTGTGGGGACCTGAGCGAACGGGCCGGGCCGCGGTGCGCGGAATTTCGAGGCGCTTCCGCATCGAATATACTGGACCGACGAGAACGCCCCATGCCCACCGCCCACGACCTCAACACCCCCGTCGCCCCCCACGAGACCCGCCTGGCCGATTACCGACCCCCGGCCTTCCTCGTCGACGCGGTGGCGCTCGATTTTGACCTGGATCCGCGCGCCACCGTGGTGCGTTCCCGCCTGACGCTGCGCCGCAACCCGGCCGCCGCGCCCGGTCAGCCTCTGCGGCTCGACGGTGCCGGCCAGCCGGTGCGCGCCATCATGCTCGACGGCGCCGCTCTTGCTGCCCGGCGCTGGCGGCTGGACGGCGCCTCGCTCCTCGTCGAAGGCATCCCGGACGCCTGCACGCTCGAGCTCGAGGCGGTCATCGACCCCTCGGCCAATACCGAGCTCTCGGGTCTCTACGTCTCCAACGACGCCTTCTTCACCCAGTGCGAGGCGGAAGGTTTCCGCCGCATCACCTACTTCCCCGACCGGCCGGACGTGATGGCGCGCTACACGGTCACCCTGACCGCGGATCCGGCCGCCTGTCCGGTGATGCTCTCCAACGGGAATCCCGGTCCGCTGGAGACGCTTGCGGACGGCCGCCACCGCATGACCTGGACCGACCCTCACCCCAAGCCCTGCTACCTGTTCGCCCTGGTCGCCGGCCGGCTGGTCGCGGTTCGCGACCGGTTCACCACCCGATCGGGGCGCGAGGTGGCGCTGGCGATCTGGGTGCGTCCCGGCGACGAGAACCGCTGCGCGCACGCGATGCGCTCGCTGAAGACGGCGATGGCGTGGGATGAGGAGCGCTTCGGCCTGGAATACGATCTCGAGGTGTTCAACATCGCCGCCGTGTCCGATTTCAACATGGGAGCGATGGAGAACAAGGGGCTCAACGTCTTCAACACGCGATGCGTGCTGGCGGATCCGGAATCCGCAACCGACACGGACTACCAGCAAATCGAGTCGGTCATCGGTCACGAGTATTTCCACAACTGGACCGGCAACCGCGTCACCTGCCGCGACTGGTTCCAGCTGTCGCTGAAGGAAGGGCTCACGGTTTATCGCGAACAGGAATTCACGATGGACCAGGGCTCGCCCGCGGTGAAACGCATCGCCGACGTGCGGGTGCTGCGCGCGACGCAGTTCCGCGAGGATGCCGGTCCGCTCGCCCATCCCGTGCAGCCGGACCGCTACCAGGCGATCGACAACTTCTACACCGCGACGATCTACAACAAAGGCGCCGAAGTCATCCGCATGATGGCCACCATCATCGGACGCGAGGCGTTCCGCCGCGGCATGGATCTGTATTTCGCCCGCCACGACAACCAGGCCGTCACGATCGACGAATTCGTCGCCGCGATGGCGGACGCCTCCGGTGTGGATCTGACCGCCTTCAAGCGGTGGTACCACCAGGCGGGCACTCCGGAGCTGACCATTTCCGATCACTACGAGCCGGCCGCCCGCCGCTACGTCCTGACCGTGACGCAGCGCACGCCGCCGACCCCTGGCCAGCCGGAGAAGCAGCCGCTGGTGGCGCCGTTGGCGATGGGTCTGTTGGACGCTCATGGCGCCCAACTGCCCCTGCGGCTTGCCGGCGAGCCCGCGGCGCGACCCGGCACGCGCGTCTTGCTGGCCCAGACGGCGCAGTCGCGCTTCGTGTTCGAGGATGTGCCCAGCCCGCCGGTACCGTCGCTGCTGCGCGGCTTTTCCGCGCCGGTGCGGCTCGCCGGACTGAGCGGACAGCAGTTGAGCTTCCTGGCCACCCACGACAGCGACCCGTTCGTGCGCTGGGACGCCGGCCAGCGCTACGCGACCAACGCCTTGCTGGCGATGGCGCAATCCTGGCGCCCGGGCGAGGCGCCTGCGCTTGACCGCGGCGTCATCACCGCCGCCGCCGCGACGCTCGCCGGCGCCGAGGCCGATCCGGCGTTCGCGGCCGCAGCACTGACGCTACCCAGCGAAGCCTACCTCGCAGATCAGCAGGAAATCGTCGATCCCGATGCGATCCACGCCGTGCGCGAGGCGGCGCGCCGCGCCCTCGGCCGGGCGCTGCACGACGAGTTGCGCACGGCCTATGACGCGCTCGCCGACTCAGGGCCGTACCGCGTCAATGGCGCGGCGATCGGACGCCGCGCGCTGCGCAATGCCTGCCTCGCCTATCTGGTCGCCGCCGGCCAACCCGACAGTCTGCGGCTGGCGAAGGCGCAGTTCGACCACGGCGCCAACATGACCGACGTCCTGGCCGCTCTGGCGGCGCTCTCCAATGTCGACTGTCCGCAGCGGGCCGAGGCGCTGGCGGAGTTTCATGCCCGGTGGCGCGGCGACGCGCTGGTGCTGGACAAATGGTTCGCGATCCAAGCGACCTCGACGCTGCCGGAGACGCCGCAAACGGTCCGGGATCTGGCCGCCCATCCGGACTTCGATCTGCGCAACCCCAACCGCGTGCGCGCGCTGACGGGCAGCTTCTCCGTCGGCAACCCGGTACGGTTCCACGCCGTCTCGGGCGAGGGATACGATTTCCTGGCGGACATCATCCTCGCGCTCGATCCGCTCAACCCGCAGGTGGCGGCGCGGCTCGTCGCACCGCTCGGCCAGTGGCGGCGGATGGACACGGCGCGGCAAGCGAAGATGCGGGCGGCTTTGCAGCGCATCTTCGCGGCGCCGGCCCTGAGCAGGAACACGGGCGAGATGGCGGGACTGAGCCTGACGGCGTGAGGGCCCGGGCCGGCCGCCCTAATCGGCATCAGCGACCGGCGAAAGTGACAGCAGCTCGCTGCCCTCGGGCACGCGTTCCCCGCGCGCGAAATGAATGCCGGTCACCCGTCCATCGAACGGAGCGGTGATGCCATGCTCCATCTTCATCGCTTCGATGACCATCAGCGTCTCGCCCGCGCGCACCGACTGGCCGACCTCGACGTTGACCGCGGCCACCACTCCGGGAAGCGGTGTCGTCAGTCCGCCGGTGCCGACCGACGCGTCGAACACGCGCGTGCGCGGATCCTCGACCTGGAACTCGTGATGCGCCGCCTCGAGCCACAGATGCAGCCGCGAGCCCTCGCGCAGGCAGCGCGCGCAATGTCGGACCGTCTCGATGCGCGCCGAGATCCACTGCGCCGATCCGCTCGTCTCGGCGATCGCCACGCGCCGGGGTGATTCGCCCGCGACCGCACTCTCATCGGCAATCTGCACGTGGCGCGGCTCGCCGCCCTCACAGCACACCGTCAGCCGATAGGCCATGCCCGCCACCGAGAGGGCCAACTCGAACTGCGCCGCCAGGTTGGGCGTAAAGCCGTCGCGCGCCGACCAGGGATTGGCGCCGCATCCGTCCGCATACACGAGCACTGCCGCCAGCGCGAGCGCCGCATCGGGAACCGGCTCGGGTGCGCCGAACTCCGCGCCACGCTCGGCCAGAAGTGCGACGCTGTGGCGCGCTTGCAGGAACTCGTTCGAGCGCAGCACGCGACTCAGCCAGCGCTCGTTGGTTCGCACGCCGGCAAGATAGGTGCGCTCGAGCGCCACGGCCAGCGATTGGGCCGCCTGATCCCGATCGCTCGCGAAGCTGATCACTTTGGCAAGCAGCGAGTCGTAGACGGCCGGCACGCTGTCGCCGGTGTCGAATCCCGCATCGACCCTGACTCCCGCTTCGCTCGGCCACTCGGCCAGGCGGAGCGCCCCGGCGCTCGGCAGGAACTCGCGCCAGGGATCCTCCGCGCAGACCCTCGCCTCGATGGCGTGGCCGCGGATGTGAATCTGCTCCTGGGTGAGCGCCAGCGGCTCGCCCGCCGCGATGCGCAGCTGCCACTCGACCAGATCGAGCCCGCTGACCGCTTCGGTGACGGTGTGCTCGACCTGCAGCCGCGTATTCATCTCCAGGAAGTAGAACGCGCCGCCGTCGTACAGAAACTCCACCGTCCCGGCGCTGCGGTAGCCGATGTCGCGCGCCACCTGCACGGCCGCCGCGCGCAGGCTCGCGCGCAGCGGCGCCGGCAGACCCGGCGCGGGTGCCTCCTCGATGAGCTTCTGATGACGCCGCTGAATCGAGCAGTCGCGATCTCCGAGATGGATGCAGTGACCGTGATGATCCGCGAGCACCTGCACCTCGATGTGGCGGGGAGCGGACAGATAGCGCTCGATCAGCAGCCCGCCGTCGCCGAAGCTGCTCTCGGCCAGCCGGCGCGCCGCCGCGAGCGCCGCGCGCAGCTGCGAGGCTTCGTGCACCACGTGCATGCCCTTGCCGCCGCCACCCGCGGCCGGCTTGATCATGAGCGGAAAGCCCGCTTTGAGAGCTTCGGCCTCCAGGTACTCGAGGTCCTGCCGCTCGCCCTCGTAGCCCGGCAGGACCGGCACTCCGGCGGCGCGCACACGCGCCTTGGCAAGGCTCTTGATGCCCATGGCCTCGATGGCCTGCGGGCCGGGTCCGACGAAGATCAGACCCGCCGCCTCGCAGGCGCGCGCGAAGCGGGGATTCTCCGAAAGAAAGCCGTAACCCGGATGGATGGCCTCGGCCCCGGTGGCACGCGCCGCGGCGATGATCGCCTCGCCGTCGAGATAGCTGGCCGCCGCCGGCGGCGGGCCGATACGCACCGCCACATCGGCCGCGCGCACGTGCCGGGCCCCGGCATCGGCGTCGGAGTACACGGCGACGGTCGCGACGCCCAGGCGGCGCGCGGTGCGCAGAACGCGGCAGGCGATCTCACCGCGGTTGGCAACCAACAGACGTCGGAACATCGGCGCGCTCACATTCTGAAGAGCCCGAAACGGGTCTGCTCGAGCGGCGCATTGCGCGCCGCGGCCAGACACAGGGTGAGAATGCGGCGTGTCTCGAGCGGATCGATCACGCCGTCGTCCCACAGGCGGGCCGAGGCGTAGTACGGATGGCCCTGCCGCTCATACTGCTCGCGAATCGGCTGCTTGAAGGCCTCCTCGTCCTCCTGCGGCCAGCCGCCGCCGCCGGTTTCGATCTGCGCGCGCTTGACCGTGGCGAGCACGCTCGCGGCCTGCTCCCCGCCCATCACCGAGATGCGCGAGTTCGGCCACTGGAACAGAAACCGCGGCCCATACGCACGACCGCACATGGCGTAATTGCCGGCCCCGTAGCTGCCCCCGATGATGACGGTGAGCTTCGGCACGCTCGCGCACGCCACCGCCGTGACCAGCTTCGCCCCATCGCGGGCGATGCCGCCGGCCTCCGCCTTGCGGCCCACCATGAAACCGGTGATGTTCTGCAGAAACAGCAGCGGAATCTCCTCGCGCGCGCACAGCTCGATGAAGTGCGCGCCTTTGAGGGCGCTTTCCGAGAACAGAATTCCGTTGTTGGCGAGAATGCCGACCGGGTAGCCTCCGATGTGCGCGAAGCCGCACACCAGCGTCGTGCCGTAGAGTTGCTTGAACTCCTCGAATTCCGAGGCGTCGACCACTCGGGCAATGACCTCGCGCACCTCGTAGGGCCGGCGCAGGCTCTCGGGCACCACGCCGTAGAGCTCCTCCGGCGGGTAGTGTGGATCGCGCGGCGCGACCGGCGGGTCGGTGCACGGTCCGCGACGCAGTCGGGCCACGATCTGGCGCGCAATCGAGAGCGCGTGCGCGTCGTTCTCGGCATAGTGGTCGCAAACTCCCGATTCCCGGCAATGCACGTCGGCGCCGCCGAGGGACTCGGCGTCGATGTCCTCTCCCGTGGCCGCCTTCACCAGCGGCGGCCCGCCGAGAAACACCCGGCCCTGATTGCGCACGATGACGTTCTCATCGGACATCGCCGGCACGTACGCCCCGCCGGCCGTGCACGAGCCGTGCACCACCGCGATCTGCGCCACCCCGAGCGCCGAGAGCGTCGCCTGGTTGTAGAAAATTCGCCCGAAGTGCTCCTTGTCCGGGAATACCTCGTCCTGAGCCGGAAGAAACGCGCCGCCGCTTTCGACCAGGTAGACACAGGGCAGTCGGTTCTCGCGCGCGATCTCCTGCGCCCGCAGGTGCTTCTTGACGGTGAGAGGATAGTAGGTGCCGCCCTTGACGGTCGGATCGTTCGCCACCACGACACACTCGCGGCCGCTCACCCGCCCGACGCCGGTGACGATGCCGGCACAGGCGATTCCACCGCCGTAGAGCCCGTGAGCGGCCAGCTGGGACAGCTCGAGAAACGGCGCGCCCGGATCGAGCAGCATCCGGATGCGCTCCCGGACGGTGAGCTTGCCGGCGGCGCGATGGCGGTGCACGGCCGCACTCGAACCGCCCAGCGCGGCGCGTTCGATCTCGGCCTTCAGCGCTGCCGTGCGAGCACGCAGTGCGCGCGCATTGTCCTGGAACTCCGGCGCGCGGGTATCGAGTCGCGAAGCAATGCGGGGCATGGACTTGTCACGTCTCAATAATTGTCGGACAATCATACAATCGCTTCCCGCTGGAAGACAAGCTCATGTCCTTCATTGACAACGGCTGCGGCCTCGACGAGGCCACCGAGGAGATCCGGGCGCAGGTCCGCCGATTCGCCGCCGAGCGCATCGCGCCCCGCGCGGCCGAAATCGACCGCAGCAACGAGTTTCCCCGTGACCTATGGCCGCAGCTCGGAGCGCTCGGCCTGCTCGGCATCACCGTGCCGGAGCGCTGGGGCGGCGCCGGTCTGGGTTATCTGGCGCATGTCGTCGCCATGGAGGAAATCTCGCGCGCCTCGGGATCCGTCGGCCTCTCGTACGGTGCGCATTCCAACTTGTGCGTCAACCAGCTGTGCCTCAACGGCACCGATGCGCAGCGCGATCGCTACCTGCCGAAGCTCGTCAGCGGCGCGCACGTCGGAGCGCTCGCCATGTCCGAGCCGCAAGCCGGATCCGACGTGACCTCGATGCAGCTGTTCGCGCAGAGGCGCGGCGGGCACTACTTCCTCACCGGACGCAAGATGTGGATCACGAATGGGCCGGACGCCGACGTGCTGGTCGTTTACGCCAAGACGGACCGTAATGCCGGCAGCCGCGGCATCACGGCATTCATCGTGGAACGGGGCTTCGCCGGCTTCAGCACGGCGCAGAAGCTGGACAAACTCGGGATGCGCGGCTCGAGCACCTGCGAGCTGGTGTTCGAGGAGTGCCCGGTACCGCATGAGAACCGGCTGGGCGACGAGAACACCGGCGTGCGTGTGCTGATGAGCGGCCTCGACTACGAGCGCGTGGTGCTCGCCGGCGGACCGCTCGGCCTGATGGCCGCGGCGCTCGAGCTGGTGCTGCCCTACGTGCGCGAGCGCAAGCAGTTCGGCCAGCCCATCGGCACCTTCGAGTTGATGCAGGCGAAAGTCGCCGACATGTACGCCGCCCTCGGCGCCTGCCGCGCATACGTGTACACCGTCGCGCGCGCGTGCGACGCCGGCCGGGTCAAGCGCCAGGACGCGGCCGCCTGCATTCTGTTCGCGGCCGAGAAGGCCACCGCCGTGGCGCTCGAGGCGATCCAGGCTCTGGGCGGCAACGGTTATATCAACGACTACCCGGCCGGCAGGCTCCTGCGCGACGCCAAGCTCTACGAAATCGGCGCCGGCACGCAGGAGATCCGCCGCATGTTGATCGGCCGGGAGCTGTTCGAGCATGCCGCCTGAGCCCGAATGAGCATCGAGTTCGAGCAACTGCCCCTCGCGCCGGCTTACCGCAAGGTGGCCGCGGCGATCACCGAGCGCATCGTCAGCCGCGCGCTGCGCGAAGGCGAGCGCCTGCC
>JAJYFU010000027.1 GCA_021790795.1 Pseudomonadota bacterium | reverse complement strand
CCCCCCCGGCCCGAAGACGCCATTCGGACCACCGGGCCGGGGCGCCGGCACGGCCAATCCTCGGGCCCGCCCGCCGCCGGGCCCCAATCCAGGTCCGAAGCATAGCGCGCGCGGGCATTTGCGGCCTGTATACTGCCCGCCCCCTCACCGATACCGCCACTGCCGTGACCGCTCCCGCCGCCATTGCCGAGTCCGCCGCACGTTCCGACCGCATGCTGCGCCTGAAACGCGGCGAAGAACGGCGCATCGCCGCAGGTCACCCGTGGGTGTTCAGCAACGAGGTGGCCGACGCCACACCGCTGCGCGCATTTTCTGTCGGCGAGTTGGCGCGCGTCGAGTCCTACCGCGGACAGTTCCTCGGCCACGCCTATGTCAATCCGCATGCCCTGATCTGTGCGCGCATCGTGAGCCGCGCGGCGTCCCTGCCCATCGATCAGGCATTGATCGAGAGGCGATTGCGGCGCGCCCTGGCGCTGCGCGAGCGTCTGCACGGCGAACCGTACGATCGGTTGGTTTTCGGCGAGTCCGACGGTCTGCCGGGACTGGTCCTCGACCGCTACGGCGGGATCATGGTCGGACAGATCGCCACGGCCGGCATGGAGACGCTGCGCGAGACGGTCGAGGCCGCCGTGCGCCACAGCCTTGCGCCGACGGCGCTCTTCTGGAAAAACGATTCCGGCGCCCGAACTCTGGAGGGGCTGCCCCAGGAGACGCACGCGGCCTTCGGCGAGATACCCGCGGAACTCACGGTGCGCGAGGCGAACCTGGACTTCCGCGCTCCGCTGCAGGCGGGGCAGAAGACGGGATGGTTCTACGATCAACGCGCCAATCGAACACGGCTGACGCGGTTCCTGCCGCCCGGGGCACGGGTACTCGACGTCTGCAGTTACGTCGGCGCCTGGGGCCTGAGGGCGCTTGCGGCCGGCGCAGCCTCGGCCTGCTGCGTCGACGCCTCTGAGATTGCATTGGCGTACGCCCAGGGCAATGCAGAACGCAACGGACTGCAGTTACGGACACTGCGCGCCGATGCATTCGAGGCGCTCACGGCCCTGCGCGAGCGCGGCGAGCGATTCGACGCGGTGGTGCTGGACCCCCCGGCGTTCATCAAACGCAAGAAGGACATCCCGCGCGGTCAGGCGGCCTACCGCAAGCTCAATCAGCTGGCGATGGGCGTGCTCGCCGAGGATGGGCTGCTGGTCTCGTGTTCCTGCTCATACCATCTGTCGGCCGACGCGCTGATCGGGATACTGCAAGCCGCCGCCCGCCATGTCGGGCGCGAGGTGCAGATCCTCGAGGCCGGCGGCCAGTCGCCCGATCACCCCATCCACCCCGCCATCCCCGAGACTCGCTATCTCAAGGCTTTCTTTTGCCGCATCGGCGACGAGCTCGGATACACTTCACCCCTATGATCATATACCCAGACATCAATCCCATCGCGTTTCGCATCGGCCCGCTCAAGGTGCACTGGTACGGGATCATGTACCTGCTCGGCTTCGCCGGCGCATGGCTGCTGGCGCGCTACCGGGCATCCCGCCGCGTATCCACCTGGACGGCGGCGGACGTCGATGATCTGATTTTCTACTGCATGCTCGGGGTGATCCTCGGGGGCCGCATCGGCTACGTCATATTCTACGGCATGACGTTCTGGACGGCCCATAACCCCTGGTACCCCATTGAGGTCTGGGATGGTGGAATGTCCTTCCACGGCGGCCTGCTCGGGGTCATCCTGGCGATGACGCTGTTCGCCATGCGCCGCCACCGCAGTGCGGGCGATGTTTTCGACTTCACCGCGCCGCTGCCGACGCTCGGGCTGTTCTTCGGGCGCCTGGGGAACTTCATCAATGGCGAGCTGTGGGGCAAACCCACCACGCTGCCGTGGGGATTTCTCTACAAGGGCGTGGTACGCCAGCCCTCCCAGCTGTACGAGGCCTTCCTGGAGGGCGTCGTCCTGTTCACGGTGATGTGGCTGTTCACCTCCAAACCGAAGCCGCGGCTGGCCCCCTCGGGCCTGTTCCTGCTGCTCTACGGCATATTCCGGTTCTCGGTCGAGTTCGTGCGCCTGCCCGATCCGCAGCTGGGGTATCTCGCCTGGGGCTGGCTGACCATGGGGCAGGTACTGTCCTTCCCGATGATCGTGATCGGGATCGTGCTGCTGATCTACGCCTATCGGGCGCGCGTGCCGTCAGGTAATTACGCCGCCGCGGGCTGAGCCGCGATGCGTCCGTATCTGGACTTGATGCGCCGCATCCTCCAGAGCGGCACGCCCAAGGGGGATCGCACCGGGACCGGAACCCTGGCGCGCTTCGGCGAGCAACTGCGTTTCGACCTGTCGCAGGGCTTTCCGCTGGTCACGACCAAGCGCATTCACGTGCGCTCGGTGGTCTGCGAGCTGCTGTGGTTCCTGCGCGGAGAAACCAATGTCGCGTGGCTGCACGAGCACGGCGTGACCATCTGGGATGAATGGGCCGATGAGCACGGCGAGCTCGGCCCGGTCTACGGCAAGCAGTGGCGCGCGTGGTCGGCCGCGAACGGCCGCACCATCGATCAGATCGCCTCCGCCATCGACCTGATCCGGCGCGATCCAGACTCGCGGCGCATCGTGGTGAGCGCCTGGAACGTCGGGGATCTGGAGCGCATGCGCCTCCTGCCGTGCCACGTCCTGTTCCAGTTTCACGTCGCCGCCGGTAGACTCTCCTGCCAGCTCTACCAGCGCAGTGCCGATGTCTTTCTCGGCGTCCCCTTCAATATCGCCAGCTACGCGCTCCTGACTCACATGGTCGCGCAACAATGCGACCTCGCGCCCGGGGAGTTCATCTGGACCGGCGGGGACTGCCATCTCTACCGCAATCATCTCGAGCAGGCGCGCGTGCAGCTTCAGCGCGACCCGTTCCCGCCGCCGCAGCTGCGCATCCGCAGGCGTCCTCCGACCCTTTTCGACTACGCATTCGAGGATTTCGAGTTCATGAACTACCGGCATCACCCGGCCATCACAGCGCCGGTGGCGGTCTGAGATGCCGCGCGCGCCCGGCAAGCGCGCCCCGCGTCGGGCGCCGTATTTCGCGGTCCGCCGTTCGCGCGTGCACGGCCGCGGCGCGTTCGCGCTGCGCCGCATCCGCAAGGGCACTCGCATCGTGGAGTACCTGGGCGAACGGGTTTCGCATCGCGAGGCCGACCGGCGCTACGAGGACCGCGACTCGCGAGACAACCATACATTCCTGTTCATCGTCGATGCGCGCACCGTCATCGACGCGGGCGCGGGCGGCAACGATGCCCGATTCATCAATCACTCCTGCAATCCCAATTGCGAGACGGTGATCGAGACCAAACGGGTCTACATCGAGGCCATCCGCACCATCGAGCCCGGGGAGGAGATCAGCTACGACTATCAGCTCGCGCGCTCGCCCGACGACCCGCCCGATGCCGACCAGATCTATGCCTGCCGGTGCGGGCATGCCGAGTGCCGCGGCAGCATGCTCTGGCCGCCGATAAAAAAGTCTGCGCAGGCCAAGCGCGCCGGCAAGCGGCCGGCCAAGACGCGAGCCGCTAAGCGCGGTCCGGCCCGCAAGCGCCGCGCCGAGACCACGGCCGGACGATGAGTACGAGCGCGTCGCGAACGCGCGCACTGTCGCTGGCGGCGGTCGTCGGCGCGACGGGCGTCGTGTACGGCGACATCGGCACCAGCCCGCTGTATGCGTTGGAGGAGACCCTGACCGAGGCGGGACATTTCGATCGCCTGGCGGTGCTCGGGGCGCTGTCGTTGATCTTCTGGGCGCTGACGCTCTCCGTGACCATCAAGTACGTCAGCGTCATCATGCGCGCCGACAACGAGGGCGAGGGCGGGATTCTCGCGATGTTCGCGCTCGCGCAACGCAACAGCGTGGCCGGCAGCCTCTGGGCCCGGGCCGTGGTGGGCCTGGCGCTCGCCGGCACGGCCTTCTTCTTCTGCGATTCGCTGATCACACCCGCGATCACCGTGCTCAGCGCCGCCGAAGGCTTACGGGCGATCAGCCCGGGCTTCAACGACGCGGTGGTGCCGCTCACCCTGGGTGTCATCGCGGCCCTGTTCGCCTACCAGCGCCGTGGCACGGCCCGCATCGGCGCTCTGTTCGGTCCGGTCATGATCCTGTGGTTCGTGGTGCTGGCGGCGACCGGAATCGCGGCGATCCGCGCCGATCCGGTCGTGCTGTACGCGATCAACCCGTTCTACGGCATCGATCTGCTGACACGGCGACCCGGAGTCGCGCTGGCGGTGATCGGCGCGGTGTTCCTGTGCATCACCGGCGGCGAGGCGCTCTACGCCGATATGGGACACTTCGGCAAGGGACCGGTCCGTCTCGCCTGGTTCTCGCTCATCTGGCCGGCGCTGCTGCTCAATTACTTCGGCCAGGGCGCACTGCAGCTCGCGCAGGGCCATTACATCCCGCAAACGCTGTACCACATGGTCTCCGCCTCGGAATTGCCGTGGATGGTGATTCTGGCCACGGCGGCCAGCGTCATAGCCTCGCAAGCAGTGATCTCGGGGGCGTTTTCCATAGCACGTCAGGCCGTCCAGCTCGATCTGCTGCCGCGCATCCGCGTCCTGCAAACCTCGGCCACCGAGCTCGGGCAGATCTACGTGCCGGTCGTGAACTGGATGGTATTCGCGGCCGTGGTGGGTTTCGTGGTCGGCTTCCGCTCTACACACGCGCTGTCGGCGGCCTACGGCTCGGCAGTGGTCGGCACGATGCTGATCACGACCGTGCTCGGGGCGTTCGTGGCGCTGGCGCAATGGAATTGGCACAAGTGGAGCGTGGTGCTGCTGTTCGGCCTGATGTTCGTGGTCGATGCGACGTTCGTGGCCGGCAACATGACCAAGGTGCCCACCGGCGGCTGGATTCCACTCGCCCTGGCGACGGTGCTGTTCATGATGTTCATGATCTGGCGCAGCGGCCGGATGGAACTGCGCGCGGCGCTCGCGCGCCAGGCGGTTCCATGCGCCGAGCTGCCGCATCTGCTGGCTGGAGTGCACCGCGTACCGGGAACCGCGGTATTTCTCGCCAGCACGCCCAATCTGGTCCCCTCGGCGCTGATCGGCAATCTCCAATACAACCGCGTGGTGCACGAACGGCTCATCATCCTGAACCTCGAGGTCCTGCGCACGCCGCGCCAGGATCCGGCCAACCGGGTCGAGATCGAAGAGACGGTGCCGGGGGTCTATCTGGTTACGGCGCGCTTCGGGTTCATGGAGACTCTGGACGTCGGCGAGGCGCTGCGCGGCTGCCGTGCTCGCGGCCTGACGGTATTCGTGGAGGACAGCTCGTTCTTCGTAGGCCAACACGTGGTGCGCGCGCGCGACCTGCGCGGTTGGCGCGGGTTGCAGCGGACCCTGTTCGCGCGCATGCAGCGCAACAGCACTCAGGCCGCGGAATTCTTCCGCATGCCCCCGCGGGGGGTGATTTCCCTTAACACCGTGGTGGAGATCTGAGATCCACCATGGCGCGCAGCACCTCGACCCTCCGGACCCGGAGCGCCCTGCAGCAACCCGAGGTCTCGCTGATCGTGGCCATGGCCGAGAACGGTTGCATCGGCCGCAACAACGCCCTGCCGTGGCGCCTGCCGGACGACTTGCGGCGCTTCAAGACCCTCACGCTCGGCAAGCCGATCCTGATGGGGCGCAGGACCTTCGAGTCGATCGGCCGGCCTCTGCCGGAGCGCCCCAACCTGGTCCTGACCCGTAATCGCCACTGGAGCGCTCACGGGGTGCTCGCCGTTCACTCTCTCGGTCAGGCGCTCGGCTGCGTGCGCGATGCCGATGAGCTGATCGGGATCGGCGGCGCGGAGGTCTACCGGCTGCTGATGCCGTTCGCGCGCCGCATCTATCTGACACTGGTCCATGCGGACATCGCCGGCGACACGTTTTTCCCGGCGCTCGATCCCACCCAGTGGGCGGACGTCGAATGCCACCGCCATCCCTCAGGCGAGCGTAACGCCTACGCGTTCACCTTCATGACACTGGAGCGCAAGAACGTCCCGCAGCCTCCGGGCGCCTATTAAAGAAGCGCCGGATCCGGGCTCCGGCCCGGCTCAACGCGCGCCACCCGCGGCGGCGACCGACGCGGCGAAATACGGGATGTTCTCCAGCCGCAAGCCCGCAACGTTCACGCGGCTGTCTTCCGTCATGTATACGTGGTGCTGCTCGCGCAGCCGCCGCACGGCTTGCGGACTGATGCCGAGATAGGAAAACATGCCGCGCTGGCGCTGAATGTGGCTGAAGTCCTCGTCGGGACAGGCCTCGGCCAGCGCCTGGGTGGTCGCAGCCCTCAGGTGAGTAATGCGCGCGCGCATCCCGTCGAGCTCGCTGCGCCACGCGGCGCGGAGCGTATCGCTGCCTAGAATCTCAGCAACGATGGCAGCACCGTGGTCCGGCGGCATCGAATATAGACCGCGGGCGATACGCGTCAGTTGCGTCAGCGTAGCGCCCGCGGCCGCGGCGCTCTGGGTGAGCGCGATCAGACAGCCGACACGCTCGCGGTAGAGGCCGAAATTCTTGGAGCATGAAACCGCGATCAACGCTTCGGGCAACGCTGCGCAGAGCAGCCTCAGGCCCTCGGCGTCCTCATCGAGACCATCGCCGAGCCCCTGATAGGCCATGTCGATGAACGGCAGCAGCGCGCGCCGCTGCATCACGCCCAGAAGCTCCCGCCATTGCGCAGCCTGGAGATCCGCGCCCGTCGGGTTGTGGCAGGAGGCGTGCACCAGGACCACCGACCCGGGCGACAGCGTCTCGAGCGCGCGCATCATGGTCTCAAAGGCAACACCGCCGGTGGCGGGATCGTAGTACGGGTAGCGCTCGAGCTTCAGTCCGCAACCGGACAGCAGCGGCACGTGATTCGCCCAGGTGGGCGTGCTGACGTATACCGTGGCATTCGGTCTCGCTGCACGAATGAGTTCCGCGCCGAGACGCAGCGCGCCGCACCCGCCCGGTGCCTGCACCGCGCACACCCGATCCGACTCGGCAAGCGTACTCTGCGCGCCGAGCGCCAGGCGGCGCATCGCGTCATTGAACGCGGGATTTCCGGCCGGGGCGACATACGTCTTGGTCGTCTGCCGCTCCAGGACCGCCTGCTCCGCCTGACGCACCGCCTGCATGACAGGTGTGTTGCCCCGATCGTCGCGATAGACGCCGACGCCCAGATCGATCTTTCTCGCATCATCGTCCGCGCGATACGCGGCCATCAGGCCGAGGATGGGATCCGGCGGCAGCCGGTCGAGAAGCTCAAGCACAGGGATCTCCTTGCCGCAAGCCAGGGGCGGCGCCCCCAGTTTAACCGCTCAGCGTCACAGTTCAGGGCCTCGAACGCTCAAGATCGGCCCGGGCACGCCGATACCCAGGTCGGTAGCGGTGCACAGTGGACCGGGTCGCACACGATCGCACCCTGCATAGCTCGCGGCATTCCTTGACAGGCATACGCGGCTCTCGAGATCCGCGCCCGCTTAGCCGGGAGATTGACTCTCATAGGACGCCCATGCCCGAGCGCCGAATCATTCAAGATCTCTCAGCCCGAGGCGCACGTCCTGCGCAACTGCCGGCCGCGTCCTTGCGGCCGAACCGTGCGCGGGCACCGCTGGCTGTGACCCTCCGTCCGCCGCGCTCGAGGCTCGGCACCGGTGCGCGGGGGTTCCGGTGATCCAGATCATCGGCAGCGTCGTCGTCCTCGGCTGCGTGATCGTAGGCTTCATCATCGAGGGCGGGAGACTGCTCGCGCTGTGGCACCCGGCGGAGTTCCTGATCATCGTCGGGGCCGCCTTCGGCGCGTTTCTCACCAGCAACCCGATCAAAATTCTCAAGGCTACCTTCGGCGACATCGTCGCGCTGGTCCGCCAGGAGCGCTACGAGCATGACGACTACGTCGCGCTCCTGAAGCTGCTCTACGAAATCCTGGTGAAGATCCGCAAGGAAGGCCTGATGGCGATCGAGTCGGATATCGACGCACCGGACGGCGGCGCGCTGTTCAAGAAATACCCCCGCATCGCGCAGGATCGCCATCTGCGCCAGTTCATCACCGACTGCCTGCGGCTGATGGTCGGCGGCAATCTCGATCCGCACGAGTTCGAGAGTCTGCTCGACCAGGAGCTGGAGACCTTCAACCAGGAGATCCACGAGCCCTCGCACGCCGTGCAGCGCATGGCCGACTCTCTGCCGGGCTTCGGCATCGTCGCGGCGGTCCTGGGCATCGTCAACACCATGGCCTCGATCGCGGGCGCCAATACCGCCGCCATCGGCGCCCGCGTCGCCTCGGCGCTGGTCGGCACGTTCCTGGGCATCCTGATCTCCTACGGTTTCGCCGGCCCGCTCGCCGCGGCCCTGGCGCATGAGGCCAACGACGAAGCCAAGGCCTTCGAGCTGGTCAAAATGGCGCTGGTCGCGAGCGTGCGCGGCTACGTGCCCGCGGTCGCCATCGAGTTCGCCCGCAAGCTCCTGTTCACCGACGTCCGCCCGAGCTTTGCGGACCTCGAGGCACAGCTGAAAGGCAAAGTCAAAGTCAGCGCCTGATGGCCGGATCGGCACAAAAGAAGGACGAAAAGGCGCCGATCTTCGTCAAGAGGAGCAAGCGGCGCGCCTCCGAACATCACGGCGGCGTCTGGAAGGTCGCCTACGCCGACTTCGTGACCGCCATGATGGCCTTTTTCCTGGTCATGTGGATCGTCACGGCCGTCAACAAGGCGGAGCGGGCCGCGATCTTCAACTATTTCAAGAACCCGAGCATGCAGTCCGGGCAAAGCGTGCGTGCCGCGCCGGGACCCACCGGGCCGGGCGGCGCCAGCACCAGCCCGATCAACCTCGGCGGCGGACTGAACGGATTTCACTCGCGCAAGCAGCAGGTGGTCCATCTCGAGGCGGCCGAAAAGAGGACCGGCAGCAACCGCTACCGGCACCCGCTCGGACGGTCGAGCCTCGCGCAGGCGAGGAAACAGGTCGCGGGCGCCGATCACCGCCGCCTCGAGTCGCTCATGGCCCAGCTGCGCAAGGCCGTGAATCGCAGCCGGGCGCTGAAGCCGTTCAAGAATCAGCTGCTGATCGACATCACGCCGCGCGGCGTGCGCATCCAGATCGTCGATGCGAAGAACCGTGCGATGTTCGATCTGGGCAGCGCGAAGCTGCGCAGCTACGCGCGCCGCATCCTCGAGACGCTGGCGCCCTACCTCAATACCGTGCCCAACCAGATCGCCATCATCGGTCATACCGACGCGCACCAGTATCCGCGCCTCGCGCGCTACACCAACTGGGAGCTGTCGGCCGATCGGGCCAACGCGGCACGCCGCGCGCTGGTCCAGGGCGGGCTCGACGCGGACAAAGTCGCCCGCGTCGTGGGATTGGCCTCGACAGTGTTGTTCGACAAAGTCAACCCGTACTCGCCGGTCAACCGGCGCATCAGCATCATCGTCATGACTCGACGCGAGGCCGAGTCCGCGCTGCGCGCCGACACGGGCTCGTCCAATCCGCCATGGTCCGCGCCGCCGGTCACGGCGCGGCGCCCCGCCCCGCCCCGCTAGACGCCGGCGCCTTTGCTAACCGGCCGCTAACAGGCCGGCGCGTATCGTTGCGTTCGGGGCGCACCGGGCGTGCACCATCATGAAGCCCGATGCGCCCCGCCATGGTGCGCGCGCCGGGTGCGCTCGGCCCGCCACCCGTGTATTTCGGGCAAATTTCCGCGGCAGCCCGCTTTGGCACGCCGCGTGCTTGCTGTTACCCGTCCGACAGTCCACGGCGGTCACGAAAGGTCGAGTATGCTGAAGATCACTCACAAACGCGCCCTGCTCGGGATCGGCTTGGCGATTGCGCCGGCGAGCGCCTGGGCGGGCGGATCGCCCGCGTTGACGCTCGCGCAGCTTCTGAGCAATTCCGGCATCACGGCATCCGGCTACGTCGCCGCCTCGTATTACCACTCCTCCGGCGGCAACACGTATCATGAGTTCGACACGGGCCACGACGCGTTCCAGCTGGACCAGGCCGGCCTGACGCTCGCCTACCAGCCCACGCAGGGCTTCGGCGCGCTCGTCGACGTCGTTGGCGGCACCGACGCCGAAATCCTCAATGCGGCGCAGAGCGCCACCGCCTCGAGCAATAATCCCGTCGCCTTGCTGCAAGATTATCTGCAGTACGTCCACGGCAAGTGGACCGTGCAAGCCGGCACGTTCGCCACCCTCGCCGGCGCCGAGGAGTTCGCGCCGACCGGAGACACCAACATCACGCGGTCGCTGCTGTATTACGCCGAGCCGATCACCCATACCGGGGTGCGCGTGACCTACGCGCTCGACAGCATGCTGAGCCTGATTGTCGGGGTCAACAACGGCTGGAACTATACGAGCTTCAGCTCCAACTCCAAGACACTCGAGCTCGGCATCGACCTGACTCCCTCGCAGTCGTTCTCGCTCAGCGCGCAGAGCTATATCGGCAACGATCCGGTCGATCTCACTCAGCGCACGCTCGTCGATACCGTCGCGACCTACAATGCCACGGCCGCGCTGTCGTTCGTGCTGAACTACGATTGGGGCAGACAGGACCCCAGCGCCGTCACCGCGGGGGGCGAATGGAGCGGTGTGGCCGCGTATGTAAACTACCGCCTGGACAGCCTCTGGCGCGTATCGGTGCGCGGCGAGGCCCTCGACGACCGCAATGGGTTCATTTCCGGCACGCCGCAGACGCTCAAGGAAGGAACGGTCACCCTTGGCTACGACCCCGCGCGCGACTTCGAGCTGCGCATCGAAGGACGGTATGACTGGTCGAATCGACGGAGCTTCACCTATACGCACACCCTCGCGAGCACTGGTGCGTCCGTGACCCAGTACGCCAGCCACCAGACCGAGGTGGCCCTCCAGGGCGTGTACTCGTTCTAAGCCCGCCCGGAGCGCGAAATGACGACCGTCATCGGGGCCCACCCGCCACCCCGCGCGTGCCGCGAAGCGGCGGAACGTGATATGGTGGGTCAGATTCCAGCTACCGCCTCCGAGCGCTCTCGCCCATGACGCACGCACCTGCCCCTGTCAAGCCGACCGATTCGTCCGCCCCCCTGGTCTGGACCAATATCCTTCTGTTTTCATTGACTTTTATGGTTGCGGCCGTGGTCGTGCCGTGGTACGGGCTGACGCATGGGTACAGCGCCGCCGCGTGGATCGCTTTCGGGGTCTTCCTGACGGCCAATGAGCTGTCGATCACCGCCGGCTACCACCGGCTCTGGGCGCACCGGACATACGAGGCTCACTGGAGCGTGCGGGCGCTGTTTCTGATCTTCGGCACCATGGCGCTGCAGAACAGCGCCTGGATCTGGTGCAGTGGTCACCGTCGCCACCACCTCAATGTCGATGACGAGGATCTCGATCCCTATTCGGCCCGCCGCGGATTCTGGTTCTCACACATCGGCTGGATGGTGCGCGAGTACCCGAGCGGCGTGGAGAACTTCACCAATATTCCGGATCTGCGCCGCGATCGCATGCTCGCATTCCAGCACCGCCATTACGTGCCGCTGGTGCTGCTGACCAACATCGGGCTGCCGCTGCTCGTGGGCTGGCTGACCGGCCATCTGTGGGGCACATTCCTGCTCGCCGGCGTGCTGCGGCTGGTGCTGAGCCACCACTTCACGTTCTTCATCAATTCCCTGGCGCACATGTGGGGCTCCCGGCCGTACACCGAAGAGAACACGGCTCGCGACAACCCGGTGCTCGCCGTTCTGACCTTCGGCGAGGGTTACCACAATTTCCACCACAACTTCGCGCACGACTACCGCAATGGGGTGCGTTGGTGGCAATGGGATCCGACCAAGTGGCTGATCGCGGGCCTGCACTTCGTGGGCTTGACGCGCAAGCTCAAGCGCACACCGGCGTTCCAGATCCAGCGCGCACTGCTCGCCATGCAGTTCGCGCGTGCCGAGACCTTGCTGGCGCGAGTTGCCTCCACCGCGGCGCCTTCGCGCATCACGGAACTGCGCCAGCACATCGCGGGCGAATACGAGACGTTCATGGCAGCCGTCGCCGACTGGGCCAAGATCAAGGAGCAATGGCTCACTGAGAAGAAGCGCGCCGTGGTCGAGCACTGGGAACACACCAGCTTCCAGCTGCGATTCAAGGAGCTCGAGCAGCGCCTGCGCCTGCAGCGCCGGCGGCTGCGCGTACTGCAGGCGCAGCTCGCCTGAGCAGAACCTAGCCGGCCCTCCGGTCCGCTCGAATGGGACGCATATTCGAAGTCCGCAAGCACACCATGTTTGCGCGCTGGAACCGCATGGCGAAGCAGTTCGCGCGCATCGCCAAGGACATCACCATGGCGGTGAAGTCCGGAGGGAGCGACCCGGCGGGCAATCCGGCATTGCGGCGCGTCATCCAGAACGCCCGCGCGGTCAACATGCCCAAGGACAAGATCGAGGCGGCGATCAAGCGCGCCACCGGTCGCGACGCCGCGCACTACCAGCAAGTGCTCTACGAGGCCTACGCGCCGCACGGTGTGGCGCTGCTGGTGGAGACCGCCACTGACAATCCGACACGCACCGTGGCGGCCGTGCGCAATATTGTCACCAAGAACGGTGGGAACCTCGCCACCTCGGGCAGCGTGGCGTTCCTGTTCAAGCACGTGGGGGTCTTTCGGCTCGATCCGGCCGGCATCGACCAGGACGACCTCGAACTCTACCTGATCGACCACGGACTCGAGGAGATGGGCGAGTCGCAAAACGACGAGCGCCCGGACACGACGTCCGGGCCGGGAGCCCCGCCGCCCGGGAAGGCCGGCGGCACCGCTCAGGAAGGCGGGCATACGCAACTGGTCATCCGCGGTGCATTCGAGGATTTCGGCAAGCTCCAGGAAGCGCTCGAGGCCCGCGGGATCACGCCGCTGTCCGCCGAGCATGAATACCTCTGCACGGCGCCGACGGAACTGCCCGAAGAGCAGGCCCAGGAAGTGCTCGCGCTGATCGACAAGCTCGAGCAGGACGACGACGTGCAGCGCGTCTTCCACACTCTGGCTTGACTGTCATCCGCAAGAGAGTCTCGAGCGATCGCGTCACCGCTCGCCCGTGCCGTGTTCGGCCGTTAGTCGGGCATCGGCGACATCTGCGCGCCAAGTACATCCTCGAACCCGAAATTGCGCAGGTCCGCGACACGCTGCGGATAGAGAATCCCGTCGAGATGATCGACCTCGTGCTGCACGACCCGCGCATGGAAGCCCCGGACCGTCCGATCGATCGGCTGGGCGCGCAAGTCGACGCCGCGGTAACGCAGATGCGTGTGGCGCGGCACGAGACCCCGCAGACCCGGCACGGACAAGCAACCCTCCCATCCTTCGGCCTGCTCCGTGCCGAGTCGCGTCAGCTCGGGATTGATCAGCACCGTGAACGGCACGGGGGATAGCTGTGGATAGCGCGGGTTGTCGGCAACCTCGAAGATCACCACACGCAGGCTGACGCCAATCTGCGGCGCGGCGAGACCGGCGCCGTTCAGCGCCCGCATGGTGTCGTTCATGTCGCGCACCAGCGCTTCGAGCTCCGCGTCGAAACGCTCGACGGGCGCGGCAACCTGTCGCAGCAGGGGCTCACCCATCTTGAGAACCCGTCGCACGGCCATGGGTGTACAGTACAATAATTTCCGGTCCCGTGGAGTGGCGCCCGATGTGGAACAAGACCGACCCGGAAGAGTCCTTCCGAAACAAAGTCATTTGGGGAGCGGCGGGCGTTGTCGCGGCCGCACTGATCGGCGTAGGAATCTACTACCGCATGCGCGCGCCGCAGCCCGCGCCGGCGGCGGCACCACCGCCCCAGATGGCGGCGCAGCCCGCGCCCACCCCGCTTCCGAGCAGCACTCCGCAGGCGCCGGCGATCCAGCACCCCATCCCCGCGCAGACCGCCAAGCCGCGCGCGGCGCCTCTGCCGCCGCTGAATCACAGCGATGCGATGATGGTCGCCGCGCTGAATCGCCTCATCGGCCATCCCGCCGTGGCGCGCTTCCTGGTGCCGAAGAACGTCATCCGGCGGATCGTCGTCACGGTCGACAATCTGCCCCGCGCCAAGGTGTCGGCTCATCTGCGCCCCGTGAAGGCCACACCGGGCCAGACCATGGTGGATCGCCAGGGTGGCGTCACGACACTCAGCTCGCGCAATTTTGCGCGCTATACGCCGTTCGTAGCGGTCGTGAGCCGGATCAACGTCAAGGCGCTCGCGCGGCTCTATTTCCGTCTCTATCCGCTGTTCCAACAGGCCTATGAAAGCCTGGGCTATCCGCACAAGTATTTCAACGACCGCCTGGTCCAGGCGATCGACAGCATGCTTGCCACGCCCGCGCTGAGCGCGCCGGTCGATCTGGTGCGTCCGCATGTATTCTGGCAGTTCGCCGATCCCCAGCTCGAGGCGCTGCCGGCCGGACAGAAGCTGCTGATCCGCATGGGTCCGCGGAACGCGGCGGTCATCGAGGCGAAGCTGCGCCAGTTCCGGGCGCTCATCACCAAGATGCCGAACTAGTAAGGCGCCGCTCAGCCGGCCCGATCGAGCTGCTGGCGCAGCTGCGCCAGGAGTTCCCCGTGCACGATCGGATCGAATGGCGCGCCCGCCTGCCAGTCGTACGCCCAGGGATGCGCCGTGCGCAGCGCTTCGGGCTCCCCCGCATAGCGGGGTATGACGTGCGCGTGCAGCGCCGGCTCGAGGTTGCCGAGCATGGCGTAGTTGATGCGCAGCGCCCCGGTGACCGCGAGCACCGCATCGCCGAGCCGCGCCAGGTCAAGCAGGAAACGCGCGCGCCCGGGCGCATCGAGCGCATTCAGGCTCGGCACCACCGGATCGGGCAGCAGCAGCGCGTAGCCGCGCAGAAACTGCCGCTCCCCGAGAATGGCCCAGCCCGACGCCAGCCGGCCGATGACCCGCGGCTCGACTGCGGCGCGCGCCGCCTCGACCTGGCGGTGAATCGCGGTGTCCCGGCTGCTCAGCATGCGACGCCCAGCACGCGCAACGCGCCGACCGTGGTCGTGTACCCGGTATGCTCGATCGCCTGCCAGCCGCGCCCGCGCGCGGCCTGGACGTTCTCGGCCCGATCGTCGATGAACACTGTCTCGGCCGGCTCCAGGGCGAAGCGCCGCTCCGCCTCGGCGTAGATGCCTGCCTCGGGCTTCATGACCCCGGCGAGAAACGATGGCAGCGCGCCGTGGCCGATGCGGTGCAGGCCGTACTCGTGCGACAGATACGCCCAGTGCAGATCGCCGATGTTGGACAGCAGATACACTCGGTAACGCTCGCTGAGCTCGTGGGCCAGCGCCACCATCGCCGGCTGCAGCTCGAACATATCGACCCAGCTAGCGTGCGCGGCCGCCAGATCCATCGGCTGAGGCGCGAGCTGCGCGAACCGCTCGAGCAGCTCCCGGCCGGAAAGTCGACCGCACTCGTGCTCGTGCAGCGCCACGCGGTTGAGCACCGAGTTCAGGTCGCGGGCGTCCGCCCCGTGCGCGCGCAGAAACTGCAGAAACCGCTCACTGTCCAGGTGCACGAATACCCAACCGATATCAAACACCACGTTGCGCATCAGACGATCTGGTCCTGAGATTCTCGCGCGGCACGTCACAGCGGGAACGGCATCACCATCCCGGCATCGCCCGGCGTCAGGTTCACCGCCACGACGGTCGCCTTGGGAAAGAAATTGAACTCCGAGGCGCTCGCCCAGGTGTACGCGCCCATGGCGCGCCCGACGATCAGATCGCCCGCTTCCAGCTTCGGTAGCATCAGATTCTCGGCGATCACATCGATACTGTCGCAGGTCGGGCCGGCGAGCACCGACGGCAGCCGCTCGCCGCCATCTTTGAGCGGCTCGACGGGATAGCGGGCGTGATCATACAACTGGCCGCTGTAGGAGCCGTACAACCCGTCGTCGAGGTAATACCACCAATGACCCTCGCGGCGCGCACGGCCCATCACTGAGGCGACACCAATCGCCGCCGGCCCGACGATGAAGCGGCCGGGCTCGGCGATCACGCGCACGCGCTTGGGCAGATCGGCGAGCGCGGCGCGCAGCGGCTCGCAGAATCGCCCGATGTCCTGCGCCGGCTGCGCGTAGTCGATCGGAAACCCACCGCCGATGTCGAGCGTGTCGAGCATCCCGAGCTTGCGTCGCCTGCCGGCGGCCATCAACGCCGCGCAGGCGTGAATCGCTTCGACGTGCTTGGCGGAGTCGGCAGCCTGGGAGCCGACGTGGAACGATAGCCCACGCACGGTGATGCCGAGCTCGGCGGCGAGCCGTGCCAAGGCCAGCACATCCTCCGGATCACAGCCGAACTTGCGTGACAAGTCGCACACGGCCCCGGGGCTGCGGAATGAGACCCTCAGAAGCAGCTCGGCGCGGTCGGCGAAACGCTCGAACTTGCGCACCTCGTCGGGGTTATCAGCAACGAACGTGCGCACGCCGAAATCGAGCGCATTGCGAATGTCCTGAGGACGTTTGATCGGGTGCGTGTGGATGCAGCGTGCCGGATCGACCCCGAGACGGCGCGCCAGCTGCACCTCGCCACTCGTGGCCAGATCGAGACAGCCGCCCTCGGCGAGCACGGTCTGCACCACCGCCGCATGCGGCATGGGCTTTAACGCGTAGTGCAGATCCACGCGTTGCAGCGCCGCACGCAGCTTACGCACCTGCACGCGTACCCGTTCGCAATCCAGGATGAGCAGCGGGGAACCGAACTCGCGCACCAGGCGGCGAATCTGCGCCGGTTGGAACGGGTCGATGAAGCGGGTGCGTCTAGCGCTCATCCGTCACGGCGCCTCGGTGATGGAAGCGCCGGCTCCAGCGCCGGCGGCAGCCCGGCGCAACCGGTCTCGCACCGCGGCCCAGGCCTCACCGTCGGGGACATCCTGCACCAGGATGCAGGCGCAGCCGGCCTTATCGAGCAAGCGCAGATGCGCGTAGAGATCGTGACCGTACTGCTGCGCTCGCGGACCGGCATTGATCCAGGTCACCGCCGGATGCGCGCTGAGCGGTGCCCGCCACGCCAGCACCGCCACGCGCCGTCCGCCCTGCGAGAGGGTTTCGCTGCGCGCGTCGATCTGACCCGCAGGCACGATACGCAGCGGCGTCGATGGCGCATAATGTGCCGCGGTGCTGCCGGGCACCCGGGGCGACGACTCGTCGGCACCGACCACCAGCTCGCCGAGCAGCGCGCCAATCTGTCCGGCCGTGATGCGTCCGGGACGCAACAGCCGAACTCCCCCGTTACTGAACGCGACGATGGTCGACTCCAGGCCGATCGGACACTCTCCGCCGTCGAGCACCACCTTCACCGCATCACCGAGCTCCTCACGCACGTGCTCGGCACAGGTCGACGAGAGCCGTCCGTAACGATTGGCCGACGGCGCGGCGATGCCGCCACCGAAGGCCGTAAGCAACTGCTGCGCAATGGGATGCGCGGGAACGCGCAGCGCGACGGTATCCTGTCCTCCCGTGATGCTGTCATCGACGCCCGCGCTGCGCGGCAGCACCAGCGTCAGCGGTCCCGGCCAGAACTGCTCGGCCAGCCGCTGGGCAGCCGACGGGATCTCCCGGGCCCACTCGGCGAGCTGGCTCGCATCGCTCAGATGCACGATGACGGGGTGGCGCGCCGGGCGCCCCTTCACCGTGAAGATGCGCCGCACCGCCGCAGGGTTGCGCGCATCCGCCCCGAGCCCGTAGACGGTCTCGGTCGGAAAAGCGACCAGCTCACCCGCACGCAGCGCGCGCACTGCCGCCTGCAGATCCTCCGGCGCAGCTCTCAAGGTCGGCGTTCTCCCGCACGGCGCTCGCTAGCGGAGCGCTCGGCGCACCCAGCCCTTCGCAGTCCTCAGCAGCTCGTACGCCGGCCAGTAGTGATTGTCCAGCGTCAGCGTGATCACCCGGGGCGCATTGTTCCAGGCAATCGCCGTCAGACGCACCGAGGCGTGGTCGGGTTGGCTGGATACCGCGCGCAGGAAGGCATTCAGGTCGAGCGTCGGCTTGCCGTCGACCGCGACGATCCGCAGTCCTGGATACAAACCGTAGCGCGCCGCTGGGGAGCCATACGCGAAGTCATCGACATACACCCCGATGGGCGGCACGCCCCGCTGTGCCAGCAGGGACTGAAATGGCGCCTGGAGCGTCGCACCGCCCCACTCGACGACACGCCGCAGCCGTGTTCCGGAGAGCTCCACCGTCGGCACGGTCAGCGTCAACGCCCGAGCCCCACGCCAGATCGTCAGCCGCACCCGGGTGCGATTCGCGGTGGCGTGCTCGACCTGCTGGAACGTCGTCACCACATGACCATCGATCGCCAGCAACAGATCCCCCGGCTCGAGCAGTCGCTGCGCCGGAGAGCCGCCCACGGTGCGCACCACGGTCAGCACCGCGCGGCGCGTGCCGCTGTGCGCCGCGATGCGCGCCGCCCATGCGCTCGAGAGGCCGATCAGGCGCGCGTTCGAGAGCCCGGTCAGGGAGAATTCCACGTCGAGCGAATGCAGCGGTTTGCCGCTGTGCAGGCGATCGATCATCGACTTGACGGGCTCGATCGGCACGCCTTGCAGGTCCTGACCAACACCGTTGGCGGTATCGAACGCGAAGCTCGACCACAGTCCGAGCACGTTCCCGCGCGCGTTGGTGAGCACACCATCGAAATTATCCGGCGGATTGACCAGCTGGATGCTCTCGATGTTGGTGTCCCGGAAGAGGGCCGTCCGCGACAGCGGCAGCTCCAGCGGCTCAATGCTCGAAATCCGCGTGGCGCGGAAATGCAGGTCGTTGTTCGCGCCGATGCCGATCACGTCCACGGGCTGACCCGCCTCGAGCGGGCGCGGCGTGAGCTTCGCGGTGCGCACCGGCGTCGAGCCGATCAGCCGTGGGTTGTAGGCGACGACGGCGAGATTGTGAATGGGGCTGACGTACACCACACGGCCCGGCACTTGCAGAGTCCCGGCAAACGTCACCGTCACGTCCCCGAGGGGAACCGGCACCGTATTGCGGTCGACCACGACCCAGCCACGCTTGGCGTCCACCACCACACCCGTGCCGTGATAGTAGTGCTCGGTCACTCCCGAGACCGAGTAGGGCATGCTGAAGGTCACCGAAACGAGCGAGTGGGCCAGCCGGGTCAACAGCGGATTACGGTAGACCGGGAAGCGCGTCGCGCTCACCGGAGGCGGAGGCGGAGGCGGACCGGGCGGCAGGGGCGTGCACGGCCAGGCGTCGAGCTTGTCGTCGCGCACGCAATACTCCGCCGGAAACCACCTTCGGTCCATGCGGAAGTACGCCAGATGAGTGGTATTCGGATCCGCCGCGATCGTGAAGCGCACCGTGGCATATTGACCGTCGGCGAGCTTGGCGAGCGCCCGGCGGAAATCCTGCAGATTGTCGATTGGCCACGAATCGATGCTGTGGATGACCGCGCCGCGGGGCACCCCCGCCGCGCCAAACACGAAGCCCGGGTTGGCGACCCAGACTCCGCGCGGCGGCACGTTCAGCTGCAGCGCCATCTCGTAGGAAAGCGTGTTCACCACGGCGTTGCCGAACTGCACGTAGGCCTTCGGAGTGAGCGCATTGAGATCGCCGTCCGGCAGCACGACCGAGATCAGCCTGCCGCCCCGCTCGATCTGCAACCTGACCTGCCGGCCCACCGAGTGGTCGAGAATCCGCTCCAGGGGCCAGAATGCGGTGATGTAGTGTCCGTTGACACGGACCAGAATGTCCCCGGGCTGCAGAACCCTCGCGCTCGGGGAACCGGGCAGCACCGTGCTGACCACCAGCATGCCGGTGCGCTGCGGAAAGACCTTGCGCACCGCACTCTCGAGCGAAGCCGGCAGGCCAAGCCGCTGCAGCTTGTAGAACGGCATGTAGTGAAACACGGTATACAGCGTGCCCCGCGACACCGGCCGTCCCGCCTCGATCAGCTTCAGCGCGCGCTTGACCGCCCAGAGCGGCAGATAGAAGCTCGACGCGGAGTTCGCCGCTCCGCCGGCGTTGAGCGCCACCACCTTCCCGCGGATGTCGATCACCGGCGACCCGGATGACCCCCCCGAAGTATCGGAGGCCGCCTGCAGGTAAAAGGTGTTGAAATCGTTGTAATTGCCGAAACCGTAGAACGGCGCCGCGCGGTGCAGCCGCGCGAGCGTGCCGGCCAGGATCGAGAGCTGCTCGCCGGCATTGTTGCCGATGACGCGGATTTCCCGCCCCACCCGCGCGCCCGCCGGATCGAGCGGCAGGGACCGGGGATGGATGTAGCGCAGGAGCTTCGGGTTGTAACGGTAGAAGCCGAAATCGTGAACCGGATCGTAGTAGATCGGATGGATCGGAACCTGCTCGCGATCGAGGAAAGTGGCGGTCGCCGTCACGGGACCCGGGGTGACGACATGCCGGTTGGTCAGGATGATTCCGCGTCTGGCGTCGACCACGAAGCCGGTCGCCTCGGCCGTCTCATTCACGTCCGTGTCGAAGGCGCGGTCCTGACTGAAGTTGATGGACACGACGCTGTTGACGACACGACCCAGCGTAGCGGCCCAGGTCGGATTGGACTCCAGCGCGGCGGCCCGGCGGGCCAGATGTGCGGCCACCGCCGTCTGCCTCGGCAGCGGCTGCGGGCTTTGGCGTGGCGGGCGGCTCACCCCGGCCACGGCCGCGAGCGAGACAGGCAGAGTCAATGCACAGAGGCACAAGAGTCGAAGAAATCGCATCGTCACTCCGAATGACGGGGACCGGGCGCCCGAATCACCCGCGGCCCGGGCCAGACCGGACGGCGGGTGTCGATCGGGAACTAGGTCGCCGGTTTCCACGTGAGGTCCAACTGCTTGGCCGCCCGTACATCGTCGAGCCGCCGTACCGGCATGGTATGCGGAGCGCTCGTGACGTGCTCGGGTTCTTGCGCCGCCTCGGTCAGGATCCGGGCCATCGCGGCCGCGAAGGCGTCCAGGGCGGCCTTGCTCTCGGTTTCCGTCGGCTCGATCAGCAGGCATTCCGGCACCAGCAGTGGGAAGTAGGTGGTCGGGGCATGCTGGCCATGATCGAGGAGCCGTTTGGCGAAATCCATGGCTGACACACCGAGCTCGCGTGCCTGGCGCTTCAGCGTGATGATGAATTCGTGGCTGGCGCGCCGGCCGGGATAGGCGGCATCGAAACCCGAGCGTGTCAGCCGCGCGAGCAGGTAGTTGGCATTGAGCGTGGCGAATTCGCCCACCCTGGCCATGCCGTCCCGGCCGAGCATGCGCATGTAGATATACGCCCGCAAGAGCACCCCGACGTTGCCGCAGAACGCCGAGAGCCGCCCGATCGACTGCGGCAGATCCCGCTCCGTGAGCCAGCAGTACCGGTCGCCGCGGCGTCCCACGACCGGTACCGGCAGGAACGGCGCGAGACGCGCCGCGACTCCGACCGGTCCCGAGCCCGGACCGCCTCCGCCGTGCGGCGTGGAGAAGGTCTTGTGCAGGTTGACGTGGATGACGTCGAAACCCATGTCCCCGGGACGCACCTTCCCCAGTATGGCGTTGAGGTTGGCGCCGTCGTAGTAGAGCAAGCCGCCGGCGGCATGCACGATCCGCGCCACCTCCTCGATGCGTCGCTCGAATACCCCGAGGGTCGAAGGGTTGGTGAGCATGATGCCGGCCGTCTTGGGACCAACCGCGGCCGCGAGCGCCGCGATGTCCACGTCACCTTCGGCATCGACCGGCACCTCGCGCACCACGCAGCCGCACATGGTCGCCGTCGCCGGATTGGTGCCGTGCGCCGCTTGGGGCACGATGATCTCGTTGCGCTCCAGATCACCGCGCGCACGATGATAGGCGCGAATCATCGCCACTCCCGCGAATTCGCCCTGAGCCCCCGCCATCGGGCTCAGGGACACCGCCTGCATCCCGGTGACCGCTTTGAGCATCTCCTGCAGCTCGAACAGACACTCGAGCACGCCCTGCCCGGCCGAATCCGGCGCCAGCGGATGGCGGGCGAGAAATTCGGGCAGCATGGCGTATTGGTTGCATGCCTTGGGGTTGTACTTCATCGTGCACGAGCCGAGCGGATAGAAGTTCGTGTCGATGGAGAAGTTCAGTTGCGACAGACGCGTGAAGTGGCGCACGGTCTCCAGTTCGCTCACCGCGGGCAGCAGCGGCGGCCGTGCCCGCCGCAGCGGCTCCGGCAGATCCTCCACCGCGGCGCTTTCGACCGGCGCGGGCCACTGATCCTCGGCACCGCGGCCGGGGACCGAATACTCGAATATCAGCTTTTCCAGACGATTGGCTCGTTCGGCGTTCATGAGCGGCTCCAGCCTCAGGCGACCCGCGCCTCGCGCAGACATTCATCCAGCGCGACACGGTAGCGTTCGATGTCCTCGGCAGTCTTGGTCTCGGTGGCGCACACCAGCAGCGCCGGGCCGAGCTGCGGGTAATGCTCCTGGAGATCCCAGCCCCCCAGAATGCCGCGCGCCGCCAGGCGCTCGAGCAAGGGCCCGGCCGGCCGCTCGAGGCTGATCACGTCCTCGTGGAAGACCGGGCCCGAGAATCGCCGCCGTACTCCGGGCAGCGTGCTCAGCGCCACCACCAGCTCGCGCGTGCGCATGTGCGAAGTGGCGGCGGTGCGCCGCAGCCCCTCGGCGCCCAGCAACGACAAATGGATGGTGGCGGCCGTGACCATCAGCCCCTGATTGGTGCAGATATTGGAGGTGGCCTTGGCGCGGCGGATGTGCTGTTCGCGCGCCTGCAGCGTCAACGTGAACCCCGGGCGGCCATCGGCATCGACGGTACGTCCGACGATGCGGCCGGGCATCTGCCGGACGTGCTCGAGCCGAGTCGTCATGAACCCGAAGTACGGCCCACCCGAGCTGAGTGGAATGCCGAGCGGCTGGCCGTCCCCGACCACGATGTCCGCGCCTTTCGCGCCCCAGTCCCCCGGCGGCTTCAGCAGCGCCAGGGAGACCGGATTCACCACGGCCACCGCCAGAGCGTGGTGCGCGTGCGCCCAATCGGTCAGGGCGTCGACGTCCTCGAGCAGCCCAAACACGTTCGGCTGCTGGATGACCAGCGCAGTGATGTCCTCACCCTCGTAGCGGCTCAGCGCCTCCGCGCTCGTGCGGCCGCTGTCGGTCGCGAGCGGCAACTCCTCGAACCGCAGTCCCTGATCGCCCGCGATCGCGAGCGCGGCGCGCCGATAGTGCGGGTGCACGGTGCTCGGCACGAGAATGCGCTGCGAGCGCGAACGGCGGTTGGCCCGTACCGCCATCAGGCTCGCCTCCGCGAGCGCGCTGGCCCCGTCGTAGAGGGAAGCATTCGAGACCTCCATGGCCGTCAGACTCGCCATCATCGTCTGATACTCGTAGAGGAGCTGCAGCGTGCCCTGGCTCGCCTCCGCCTGATATGGCGTGTACGCGCTGTAGAACTCCCCTCGTGTCGCCACCGCCCACACCGCCGAGGGGATGTGGTGCTCGTAGGCGCCCGCGCCGATGAAACACGACGGCCGCCCGTCGCGGTGCGCCCGTTCGCTCATCAGCCGCGCGAGCTGCATCTCGTTGAGCGCCTCGGGCACGCCTTCCAGCGCGCCGATGCGCAGTCTGGCGGGAATCTCCTCGAACAGCCGCTCGATGCTCTCGACCCCGATGGCCTCGAGCATCGCCGCGACGTCCTCGCGCGTGTGGGGCACGAATGCCATCAGTCGGCCTCCTCCGCGGTCAGCTTCTCGTACTCCGCGGCCGACAGCAGCGGCGCCGGTGTTCCGGTCAAGCGCAAACGCGCCAGCCAGCCGTCGCCATACGGATCGGAGTTGAGGGTCTCCGGCGCGCCGGCGAGCGTGGGGTTGCCTTCGATCACCTCGCCGCTCACCGGCGCATACACGTCGGAGGCGGCCTTGACCGACTCGACCACGGCGAACGGCTCCCCCAGGGAGACCGTGCGGCCGGCCTCGGGGACTTCCACGAACACCAGGTCGCCGAGGGCATGCTGGGCATGATCGGTGATGCCGACTTCAACGATGCCGTCGGGCAGCGTGCGCAGCCATTCGTGGGTTCGCGTGTATTTCAGATCGGTGGGAACCTTGCTCATGCGACGCTCCAGGGAATCGATTCGGGTGTGGGTGTAGAGACCGGAGGGTAAGCATCTTTGTGCCCGCCCGCCGCAAACGGCGGGCGGGCGGAAACTGCAGCAGAATCGCCCGCGCACGGGACGTCCCGGGCATTGCCTTGCCAATCAAGCCGCTGCTGCATGGTTGCACTGCACGTGACTGACTCGGGTTGAGACGAGGCGATCGGACCGCGGTGCCGGCTCAGCCGATGAGCGATTTGCCGTGCCGCACGAACGGCGGCTTGACCACGCGCGCATCGAGCAGCTTGCCGCGCACCTCGACCTGCACGGGGCCAAGCGCGGGGGCCGGAACGCGCGCCAGCGCGATCGAGCGTTCCAGTGTCGGGGAATAAGTGCCGCTGGTGATCTCGCCCTCGCCGGCCCCGGGAGCGATCACGCGCTGGTGGGCACGCAGCACGCCGCGCTCCTGAAGCACGAGCCCAACCAGTTTGCGCTCCACGCCGCGGGCACGCTGCGCCTCGAGAGCCTCGCGGCCGATGAAGGCCCTGCCCGGGCTCATCACCACGGTCCAGGCGAGTCCCGATTCGAGCGGACTGGTGTGCTCGTCCATGTCGTGCCCATAGAGATTCATCCCCGCTTCCAGGCGCAGCGTGTCGCGCGCTCCGAGGCCGCACGGCGCAACCCCCGCCGCGGTCAAGGCCCGCCACAGAGATTGTGCCTGCGCCGCGGGCAACATGACCTCGAAACCCTCCTCGCCGGTGTAGCCGGTGCGCGAGACGAACCAGCCGTCGATCTCGGCGCCAAAGAACGCCTCGAGCGCGAGCGCTCGTTCCGCCCCGACGCGAGTCAGCAAGGACGCGACCTGTTCGCGCGCCTCGGGTCCTTGGACCGCGAGCATGGCCAAGTCAGTGCGCTCGGTTACCTTGACGCCGAAGGCTGCCGCGTGCCGCCGGATCCACTCCAGATCCTTGTCGCGCGTTCCGGCATTGACCACCGCTCGAAACCACTGCTCGCCGAGGTAGTACACGATGAGGTCATCGATCACCCCGCCGCGCTCGTTCAGCAGGCATCCGTAAAGCGCCTTGCCGGGGATCGTGAGCTTGCCGACGTCGTTGGCGAAAAGCGTCCGCAGCAGCGGCCGCGTCTGGGCGCCCTCGAGATCGACGATGCACATGTGCGAGACGTCGAAGATCCCGGCGCTGCGACGTACGGCGTGATGTTCGGCAAGCAGCGAGCCGTAGTGCAGCGGCATGTCCCAGCCGCCGAACTCGACGATGCGCGCACCGGCGCTCTCATGAATGGCGAATAACGGGGTACGTCGTCCCACAGATCCTCCTCAGAAACAAAAAAACGGCAGGCCCAGCCTGCCGCCCCTCTGTCCGGTGACCTGAGAGATCGGGCGCAAGTGCGCCTCTCCCCTTCGGTGGGCCGGCGCCGCGAGGCGTCCGCCGCTCTCCAGAGATCCCGTGCAGGCGCATCGATGGCCTGCGTCGTCTGCCGTTCGTGTGCCTGAGCGTTTCCGGGCGGAAATTGCGCCTTCGGCGTCCCGGCGGGATGCCGGGCCCTCTCCGTGCAGACGGATTGACGAGACCCCATAATGATACCAGTCTTGTGGCTCGAGTGAATCTATTGGAGCCTCTGCGGCGCACGCCCCGGAGCGCGGGTCGCCCCCAGTCCGCGGCGGTGGTCGCGGCCGGCGGCCCGGGCCGGTAAAATCGGCTGGCTCCACGGCCCACCCCGTCACTGGAAGGTTCCCATGTCCTCGATCCCCCGCCGCTCGTCCGTCCCCGTCCTGATTGGCGCCATCCGTGTCGGCGGCGATGCGCCGGTCGTCGTCCAATCGATGACGAATACGGACACCGCCGACGCCGAAGGTACGGCTCAGCAGATCAAATCACTCGCCCGCGCCGGCTCCGAGCTGGTGCGGCTCACCGTTAACACGGCAGAGGCTGCCGAGGCAGTGCCGCGCATCCGCGAGCGCCTGGATCAGATGGGCGTGGGCGTGCCGCTGATCGGCGATTTTCATTTCAATGGTCACAAGCTGCTGCGCGAGCATCCGGCCTGCGCCGAAGCACTCGCCAAGTACCGTATCAATCCCGGCAACGTCGGGCGCGGCAGCAAGCGCGACCCGCAGTTCGCCGAGATGATCGAGACGGCGTGCCGCTACGCCAAGCCGGTGCGCATCGGCGTCAACTGGGGCAGCCTGGATCAGGAACTGCTCACGCGCCTGATGGACGAGAACTCCGCCAGCAGCCAGCCGCTGAGCGCGCAGCAGATCATGCGCAACGCGGTGGTGCTGTCGGCGCTCGAAAGCGCACGCCGGGCCGAAGCGCTCGGCATGCCCCACGATCGCATCATTCTGTCGGCCAAAGTCAGCGGCGTGCAGGACCTGATCGCAATCTACGGCGAACTCGCCGGCCGCTGCGACTACCCCCTGCATCTGGGCCTGACCGAGGCCGGCATGGGCTCCAAGGGAATCGTCGCCTCCACCGCGGGCATTGCCGTTCTCCTGCAGCGGGGGATCGGCGACACGATTCGTGTGTCGCTCACGCCCGAACCGGGCGGTGACCGCGCACAGGAAGTGATCGTGGCCCAGGAGATCCTGCAGACGATGGGGCTGCGCTCGTTCCTGCCGCTCGTGACGGCCTGCCCCGGTTGCGGGCGCACGACCAGCACCGTCTTCCAGGAACTGGCCCAACGCATCCAGACGCACATCCGCCACCGGATGCCGCAATGGCGGCGCGAGTACACCGGCGTCGAGGACATGACCGTCGCGGTCATGGGCTGCGTGGTCAACGGTCCCGGCGAGAGCAAGCATGCCAATATCGGCATCAGCCTGCCGGGCACGGGCGAGCGGCCCGTCGCACCGGTCTACGAGGACGGGGAAAAGACCGTGACGCTCAAGGGAGATCACATCGCGGAGGAGTTCCAGGATCTGCTCGAGCAATACGTGGTGCGCAAGTTCACCAGGAAGGAGGCCGCGTCCGAGAGCGCGGTCGCCTGAAGGTCCGACGGTGAGCGAGCTGACCGACAAAAAGTGCATGCCCTGCGAGGGTGGCGTCCCGCCGCTCACCCGCGAGCAGGCCGAGGCGTTGGCCAAGCACCTCTCGCCCCAGTGGGTTCTGTCCCAAGACGGCGTGTTCCTCAGGCGGGAGTTCAAGTTCCTGGACTTCTACCGGACCATGAGCTTCGTCAACGCGCTCGCCCACATCGCCAACATCGAGGATCATCATCCGGATCTCGAGGTCGGCTATAACTATTGCCGCGT
>JAJYFU010000114.1 GCA_021790795.1 Pseudomonadota bacterium | reverse complement strand
GCGTCGCCAGGCGGGTCGTCAGGGCTACACCTGCACCTCGGCCAGGTTGCCCTTCTTCTCCAGCCACTCGCGCCGATCCGCCGCCCGCTTCTTCGCGAGCAGCATGTCCATCAACTGATCGGTATCGGTATCGTCGCGGCCCTCGACGGTGAGTTGCACCAGACGCCGCGTGCGCGGATCGATGGTGGTCTCGCGGAGCTGCGACGGATTCATCTCGCCGAGGCCCTTGAAGCGCGTGACCGTCGGCTTCAAGCGCGGATTTTCCTTCTCGATGCGCCGCAGCAGCTGCTCGCGCTCGCCGTCATCGAGGGCATAATGGATCTGCTTGCCGGCGTCGATGCGATACAGCGGCGGCATCGCCACGTACACGTGGCCGTTGGTGACGAGCGGACGGAAATGCCGCAGGAACAGCGCGCACAGCAACGTCGCGATGTGTTGTCCGTCGGAGTCGGCGTCCGCCAGGATGCAGATCTTGTGATAGCGCAGCTGAGTCAGGTCGTGCGCCCCGGGCTCGACGCCGAGCGCCACACTGATGTCGTGCACCTCCTGAGATGCGCCGATCTGTCCGGGCTCGAGCTCCCAGGTATTGAGGATCTTGCCGCGCAGCGGCATGATCGCCTGGAAATCCTTGTCGCGCGCCTGCTTGGCCGAGCCGCCCGCCGAGTCACCTTCCACCAGGAACAGTTCCGAGCGGCGCGGATCCTGGGTGGCGCAGTCGGCGAGCTTGCCCGGCAATGCCGGTCCGCCGGCAATGCGCTTGCGCACCACGCGCTGCGCGGCTTTGGCGCGTTCCTGCGCATTGGCGATGGCGAACTGGGCGACGCGCTCGCCGGCGTCGGGATGGCGGTTGAGCCACAACGCCAGAGTGTCGCGCGTGAATCCCTCGACCAGCGCCGCCGCGTCGCGTGAGGCGAGCCGCTCCTTCATCTGGCCCGCGAACTGCGGCTCGCGGATCTTGACCGACAGCACGTAGCACGCCCGGTCCCACACGTCCTCGGGCGTGAGCTTGATGCCGCGCGGCACGAGGTTGCGGAACTCGCAGAACTCGCGCACCGCCTGTGCCACGCCGGCGCGCAATCCATTGACGTGCGTGCCGCCTTCGGGCGTGGGGATGAGATTGACGTAGCTCTCGCCGGTCGTGGTCTCGGCGTCGGGCGTCCACACCAGCGCGTAGCTCACCGAGTCGCTCTCGCCCTCGCGAGCGCCGATGATCGGGTCGCCGGGCAGGCGCTCGCGCTCGCCCAGCTCGTCGAGCAGATAGGCGCCGAGATCACCGCTGTAGAACCATTCGTCGCGCTCGCCGGTCGTCTCGTTGTCGAAGGTGATTCGCAGGCCCGGGCACAGCACCGCCTTCGCCTTGAGCATGTGCTTCAGCTGCGGCACCGAGAATTTATCCGAGTCGAAGAAGCGCGGGTCCGGCCAGAAGCGCACCGTCGTTCCGGTGTTGCGCTGGCCCACCGGCCCGACGACCGCGAGCTTCGAGCTGACTTTGCCGTCCTTGAAGCTGATGTTGAATTCCTTCCCGTCGCGCTTGATCCAGCATTCGAGCTGCTTGGAGAGCGCATTGACCACCGAGACTCCGACCCCATGCAGGCCGCCGGAGAATTGGTAGGCCTTGTCGGAAAACTTGCCCCCGGCATGCAGCCGGGTCAGGATCAGCTCGACGCCGCTGACCTTCTCCTTGGGATGGATGTCGACCGGCATACCGCGGCCGTCGTCGGCCACCTGCAGCGAGCCGTCCTTGAACAGCTTGACGTCGATCTGTCTGCAGTGCCCGGCGATCGCCTCATCGACGCTGTTGTCGATCACCTCGTGAGCCAGATGATTCGGCCGCGAGGTATGGGTATACATGCCCGGGCGGCGTCGCACGGGCTCGAGGCCGCTCAGCACCTCGATGTCGGAAGCGGTATACGACTGGCTCATGTACGGGTCTTGGCTCTCGCGTTTCAGGTCTCACGTGTCGAGGCCGCGAATCTTACCGGTTTTGCGTCCGGCCCAGTCCACATTGGCGCGCGCGGCGACCCGGATTGCAAGGCCCGTAGCGGATTTCGGCGGGCGCGCGCCGCCGCCCGGCTAGCGCAGGTCGCCCAGCAGGGCGGCTTTGAGCGCCTCGGGCACCGGATTCACCCAATGCCGATAGTGCTCGTGATCGACGCCCGCCGCGAGCGGCGCACCGCCGCGCAGCGCGGCGATCATCGGCGCGGCGAGCTCGAAGCGCAGGAAATGCACCGCCGAGGTCTTTTCCTCGTTCTCGCGCTCGAGATCTTCGTCGGCGATGGCATACACCGGGTCGTGGCCACGCACTTCGACCCAGCAGCGCCGCTCGATCCCCTTCAGGACCGCAAGCTGCCGCTGCCGCTGCGCGGCGTCGGGAAATTCGATCAGCAGCGTCGCCTTCCAGTTCGCGCCGTCCGGGATCAGCGGATTGTAGGCGTCGAGCTCCGCACGGATCTCCGCGGCCTCGAAAATCCGCTCGGCACGCAGCATTTCCTGGATCTGGTACTGGATTGTCAGCCGATCCTCGAAGCACCACGTGAGGTTCGGGCCGACGGCGAGCCGCCGCCCGCGCTTGTGCTCGAGCACACGGGCGCGGAACGCGTCACGCTCGGCGGCATAGCGCTCGAGGCTGAGCAGGTCGGCGGGAGTCAGCTCGTTCACGATAACCTCGCCTGCGGTCTTCACAGCCCGTAGGCCAGTCGCAGCAGCCGCAACGGATGCTCGGGGGCGGCCCCGGAGACCAGGCCGCTCTCGATCTGATGGCCCGCCATCGGACAGTCGCTGGCGTAGTGCGCCGCGGCGCTCGCCGCGACTCGGTCGATCACCGCGCGGCCGATCTTCATCGAGGCGGCGCGGAATTCCTTCTTGACGCCGTAGGTACCGTCGTGCCCCGAGCAGCGCTCGATCGGCTCGACGACGGTATCCGGCACCAACTGCAGCACGTCGCGGGTTTTCAGGCCCATGTTTTGCACGCGCAGATGACACGGCACGTGGTAGCTGACTTTGCCGAGCGATTTCTGAAAATCCGTCCGCAGTATGCCGGCACGGTGGCGCAGCATCAGATACTCGAACGGATCGAAGATGCGCTTGGCGATGCGCTGCACTTGCGCCTCCTCCGGGAACAGCAGCGGCAGCTCCTGCTTGAACATGAGCACGCAGGAGGGGATCGGCGCCACGATGTCGTAACCGGCGTCGATGGCCGCGATCAGCTGCGGGACGTTGCGCTCCTTCAGCCGCTCCACCGCCTCCAGATCGCCGAGCTCGAGCCGCGGCATGCCGCAGCAGTGCTCGGACTCGAGCAGGCTCACCGCGATGCCGTTGTGCTCGAACACCACCGCGAGATCCTCGTCGAGCTCAGGCTCATTGCGATTGCCGTAGCACGTGGTGAACAGAGCAACCCTTCCGGTTGTCTCAGGCGTCGCCCGCGGCGCATCGCCGCCGGCGGCCGGTGCGGCGAGTTTGCCCAGACGGCGCAAGCGCTTGCGCGCCGTACGCGCGTGGTACTGCGGCACTGGAGCCGTCGAATCCACGCCGAGCGTCTTCTCCAACAAGGCGCGGGCCGCGCCGGAGCGGTTGACCGCATTGACGATCTGCGCGACCACCGGTATGCCGGCGATGCGTCCGACCGTCTCCGTCGCCGCGAGCGCGCGGTTGCGCAAACTGATCCCCTCGCCGCGGGCACGCACCGCCTTGGCGCGCAGCATCAGGTGCGGAAAATCGAGCGCCCAGGGATGCGGCGGCACGTACGGACACTTGGTCATGAAGCACATGTCGCACAGGTAGCAGTGATCGACCACCTGCCAGAAGACGTGACGCTCGACCTCGGCCAGCTCACCGGTGGGCGACGCGTCGATGGCGTCGAACAGCGTCGGGAAGGCGTTGCACAGGCTGAAGCAGCGCCGGCAGCCCTGGCAGATCTCGAATACCCGCTCCAGTTCCCCCTGCAATGCGCCGGGGTCGTAAAACTCGGCGCTGCGCCACGCCAGCGGGTGGCGGGTCGGGGCCTCGACACCGCCCTCGCGGCCTGCGGCATCGGGTGCAGTTGGGGTTGAGCTCATAGGAACATCCGCATTCGGCGCACGGGGCTCATGCCCCGTGCGCCCGGTGGGACACGTGCGCCGTGTGTCAGAGGTTGTCGAGCGCCTTCTGGAACCGGTTGGCGTGCGAGCGCTCCGCCTTGGCGAGCGTCTCGAACCAATCGGCGATCTCGCCAAAGCCCTCGTCGCGAGCGACTTTGGCCATTCCCGGATACATATCGGTGTACTCGTGCGTTTCGCCGGCGATTGCCGCCTTGAGATTGAGCTTGGTATCCCCGATCGGCAATCCCGTGGCCGGGTCCCCCACCGCCTCGAGGTACTCGAGATGGCCATGGGCGTGCCCGGTTTCACCCTCGGCGGTCGAACGGAACACCGCCGACACATCGTTGAAACCCTCAACGTCCGCCTTGGATGCGAAGTAGAGATACCGCCGGTTCGCCTGGGATTCGCCCGCGAACGCGTCCTTCAGGTTCTGCTCGGTTTTGCTGCCTTTGAGATTCATGCCGCTCTCCAATTTAGACTGGTTCTAACCCGATCCGAAACTCTACGGCTGATCCCTCGGGGACGTCAACTGAAATTGACCCCAATTGACCGTCCCGAGGCGGTATGTATAAGGTGGCGCCTTTGGGCGCCGACTCGCGACCGCGGTCGGTGACCGAGAGGGAGATTCTGGCGTGCCATCCGATCAGCAGGCCCTCGATTTTGAACAGGCGCTCAGGGAGCTCGAAAGCGTCGTCGAGCGTCTCGAACGTGGCGATCTGCCGCTCGAGGAGGCGCTCCGCGTCTTCGAGCGCGGCGTGGATTTGACGCGACAGTGCCAGGGTGCGCTGAAGTCCGCCCAGCAGCGGGTGGACGCCCTGATGAAGCGCAACGGCGAGCTGGAGCCCGAACCGTTCAGCGTCTCGGACACGGCCCACGACGGCGCCACCGAAGCTCCTTGAAGATCGGATGATTATGTTGCTCTCTCGCCACATCAATCTCCGCACCACATCCCGCAGTGTACACTGCCCACAATGAGCGCTCCCCAAAGCTATCCGCTGCTCGATCCCATCGAGTTCCCCGCCGACCTCAGGCGCCTGAAGGAATCGCAATTGCCGCAGCTTGCCGATGAGCTGCGCCAATTCCTCATCCAGACCGTCAGCACCCGGGGTGGGCATTTCGCCGCCGGTCTCGGCACGGTCGAGCTGACGATTGCGCTGCACTACGTATACGACACACCCCACGACCGGCTGGTCTGGGACGTCGGCCACCAGGCCTACCCGCACAAAGTGCTCACCGGCCGGCGTGGGCAACTGCATTCGATCAAGCAGCACGGCGGGCTCGCACCGTTTCCCAACCGTGCCGAGAGCGAATACGACACCTTCGGCGTGGGGCACTCGAGCACGTCGATCAGTGCCGCCCTGGGAATGGCCATCGCCGCGGCGCAGCAGGCTTCGAACCGGCGCGTCGTGGCGGTGATCGGCGATGGCGCCATGACCGCCGGCATGGCGTTCGAGGCTCTGAACCACGCAGGCTCGCTGCCGGTGGATATGCTGGTCATCCTCAACGACAACGACATGTCGATTTCCGAGAACGTCGGGGCGCTGTCGAACTACTTTACGGCCGCCCTGTCAGGGCGTCTGTACGCGAACCTGCGTGAAGGCGGCAAGAAGGTGCTGCGGCAGATGCCGACGGTCTGGGAGCTTGCCCGCCGCTCGGAAGAGCACCTCAAGGGAATGGTGCTGCCCGGGACGCTGTTCGAGGAACTCGGCTTCAACTACATCGGCCCGCTCGACGGCCACGATGTTCGGGCACTGGTCGGCACGCTGCGCAACGTCCGCAAGCTGCACGGCCCGCAGTTTCTGCATGTCGTCACCCGCAAGGGCAAGGGCTACGCGCCAGCCGAGGCCGATCCGATCAAATGGCACGGCCCGGGACCGTTCGATCCGGTCAGCGGCACGATCTTCAAGGAGGCGGCCTCGAGCCCCTCGTACTCGCAGATCTTCGGACAGTGGTTGTGCGACATCGCCGAGCGTGATCCGCGCGTCGTCGGCATCACTCCGGCGATGCGCGAGGGCTCCGGCCTGGTCGAGTTTTCCAAGCGATTCCCCGAGCGCTATTTCGACGTGGCGATCGCCGAGCAGCATGCCGTGACATTCGCGGCCGGGCTGGCCACCGAGGGACTGCGGCCCGTGGTCGCGATCTATTCGACGTTCCTGCAGCGCGCCTACGATCAATTGATTCATGACGTCGCGCTGCAAAACCTTCCGGTAGTGTTCGCGCTCGATCGGGCGGGGCTGGTCGGCAGCGACGGGGCGACGCACCAGGGCAGCTACGATCTGTCGTTCCTGCGTTGCATCCCCAACATGGTCGTCATGGCGCCCGCCGACGAGAACGAGTGCCGGCAGATGCTCTACACGGCCACCACCATAGACGGTCCCGCGGCGGTGCGCTATCCGCGCGGCACGGGGCCGGGTGTGCCGATCGAGCAGGAATTCACCGCCGTACCGATCGGCAAGGCGCAAATCAAGCGCGAAGGCCGCAGCGGACTCGCCCTGCTCGCCTTCGGCCCGATGGTCGAGAGCGCGCTGCGCATCGGCGAGCGGCTCGACGCGACGGTGGTGAACATGCGCTTCATCAAGCCGCTCGACGAGACGCTGGTCCTCGATATCGCCGGCCGCCACACCGCCCTGGTCACGATCGAGGAGAACGCCGTGCAAGGCGGGGCCGGCTCGGCCATCGCCGAGGTGCTCGCAGCCGAGGGAGTCAGCCTGCCGATGATGCAGATCGGCATCCCGGATCGGTTCATCGAGCACGGCTCGCGGGGCTCGTGCCTGGCGGCCGCGGGACTCGATCCCGCCAGTCTCAGCGCAAGTATCGAGCGCTGGTGGTCGCTGCAGCGGCACGAGCCGGTTCGTTCGGTGAGCCGGGCCTGAGATCCCGCGGCCGGGCGGCCGTGGGCCTCCCGGCCGCCCCGCACCACCGGCAGAGCAGACCAACCCCCTATACCGATCGATATAGGCCAAAGGCACGCTTATCCGGTACCCTTGACCCATGAATCCTCCGCCAAGCGCCGCCAAGACCGCTCGCAAGAGTCTCGCCGAAGTCGAGGACGTCCAATCTCGCGCCGATACGCGCCATCTACCGATCAATCGGGTCGGCATCAAAGACATCAGCCATCCGGTGCGTGTGAAGGATCGCTCCGCGGGCGAGCAGCACACGATCGCCGCGTTCAACATGTACGTCAGCCTGCCGCATCACTTCAAGGGCACGCACATGTCGCGCTTCGTGGAGATCCTGCATGCCGAGCGAGAAATCTCGGTGGAATCCTTCCGCGGCATGCTCGAGAACATGACCAAGCGGCTGGAAGCCGATGCCGGCCACATCGAGATGACCTTCCCGTTCTTCGTCATGAAGCGGGCGCCGGCGACGGGAGTGGAGAGCCTGATGGACTACCGCGCCAGCCTGATCGGCGAGCGCCACGACGGCGTCACGGACATGTGGGTGCGGGTGATCGTGCCGGTGACGAGCCTCTGCCCCTGCTCCAAGCGCATCTCGGACTACGGCGCGCACAATCAGCGCTCGCACGTGACCATCACCGCGAAGCTGCGCAGCCACATCTGGATCGAGGAGTTGATCGAATTCGCGGAGAAGGAGGCCTCCTGCGAGCTGTACGGCATCCTCAAGCGCCCCGACGAGAAATATGTGACCGAACGGGCCTACGACAACCCCAAGTTCGTCGAGGACATCGTGCGCGACGTCGCCATGCGGCTCAACGCCGACGAACGAATCGCCTCGTACGTCGTGGAGTCGGAGAACTTCGAGTCCATCCACAACCACTCGGCCTACGCGCT
>JAJYFU010000113.1 GCA_021790795.1 Pseudomonadota bacterium | reverse complement strand
TTAGTACGAGAGGACCGGGATGGACGCACCTCTGGTGTTCCGGTTGTCACGCCAGTGGCACTGCCGGGTAGCTATGTGCGGACGGGATAACCGCTGAAAGCATCTAAGCGGGAAGCCCCCCCCAAGACTAGATCTCCCTGGGAGCTCGACTCCCCTGAAGGGCCCACGAAGACTACGTGGTTGATAGGCTGGGTGTGTACGGTCAGTAATGACCTCAGCTAACCAGTACTAATTGCCCGTGAGGCTTGACCATATAACCTCAAGCGGTCTGAACGCGAGAGGCTGATGCAATGGAGCTGGCGGTGGCCGCGAGGCTGCCGCGACAGGGATGGATCACATGTGAGCGCGACAAGCGTCGAAACAAAACGACCCGGATTGGAGGCGCACCCGGCCGGCGTAAGCCGGCCGGATGAACCTCAAACAGCTTGCCTGGCGGCCATAGCGAGCGGGAACCACCCGATCCCATTCCGAACTCGGAAGTGAAAACGCTCTGCGCCAATGGTAGTGTGCTCATCGGGCATGCGAGAGTAGGTCACTGCCAGGCTCTCAAACGCAAAACCCCCGCGAACCTCTGGTTCGCGGGGGTTTTTGCTGTTGGGATCCCGCCCGGAGGCGCTCCGGCGATTCTCCGGCCCTTGGGACATGAGACAATGCGTCCATGGGCAATCTCCGTTCGGCCGAGGCGCAGACCGCGCCTGTTCGCCTGGCGAGGCGCCAGTGCGCCGACGCGGTTCTCATGGTACGCCCGGCGTGCTTCGCCTATAACCCGGAAACCGCCGCCACCAACGCATTCCAGCATCCGGAAGGGCCCGTCGATGCCGCCGGGGTCGCGCGCGCCGAGTTCGACGCTTTTGCGGGCGCGCTCCGCGGCGAAGGTGTGCGCGTATGCGTCGCCGACGACACACCGGATCCGCCCAAGCCCGACGCGGTCTTCCCGAACAACTGGGTAAGTTTCCACGCGGATGGCACGGTGGTGTTGTACCCGATGCAGGCCCCGAGCCGGCGCATCGAGCGGCGGCAGCAGGTCGTGGAGGCGGCGGTCGGCGAGACCGGCTTCCGGGTCTCGCGCATGCTCGATCTGACCGCCCATGAGCGGGAGGGCCGGTATCTGGAGGGCACCGGCAGCCTGGTCCTCGATCACCCCCAGCGCCTGGCCTACGTCTGCCGCTCGCCGCGCTCTGATCCGCGCGTGCTCGAGGAATGGTCGCGGGAGCTCGGTTACGAGCCGATCAGTTTCGACGCAGCGGACGCCGCGGGACGCCCCATCTACCACACCAACGTTCTCCTCAGCCTCGGCGAGCGCGCCGCCTTCGTCGGAGTCGAGGCGATCGCCGCTGCGGATCGCGACCGTGTGCTCGATCGGCTGCGCGCGACGGATCGCGAGGTCATCGAACTCGATCGCCGCCAGCTTGGGCATTTCGCCGCGAACGTGCTCGAGCTGGCAACCTGGGACGAGGCATTGGGCGAGTACCGCGTGCTCGTGATGTCCGCTACCGCGCGGCACGCGCTCCCGCCGGAGATGTTCGCCCGTGTCGCCGCCTGCGCCGATGAGGTGCTCGTGGTCCCGGTGCCGACCCTCGAACGTCTCGGAGGCGGAAGCGTCCGCTGCATGTTGGCCGAGGTGTTTAGCCCCGCATGATCACGCTGATCGTCAAAGGGGCTCTGGCCTATCTGCTCGGTTCGCTGATCGGGAGTCTCCTGGTCGGACGCCTGCGCGGGGGTGTCGACATCCGCCGGCTGGGCAGTGGAAATGCCGGTGGAACCAACGCGCTGCGCACGCAGGGAAAGGCTTTTGCCTTCTGGGTTCTGCTGATCGACGTCGGCAAGGGATGGCTCGCCACCGGCGTGCTCGCCGCGCTGACGCTGCCGGGGATCCCCGTTGGGCCCCAGGGCAAGTGGCTGGTGGCGGTCTGCGGCATCGCCGTGATGCTCGGGCACGTGTATCCGCTGTGGTATGGATTCAAGGGCGGAAAGGGAGTCGCGACGCTGATCGGGGCCGTGCTCGGAGCCGCGCCGTTGCTCCTGCTGCCTATGCTCGCGGTCTGGCTGCTCAGCGTGATGCTCTTCGGCTATGTCGGCCTGGCATCCATGCTCGGGGCCATGACGTTCGTGATCGAGGCGGGCGTGCATCCTGCGGCGCATGGAGCACTTCTGACGTTCGCATCGATGGCCGCATTGCTCATTGTCTACACGCACCGATCGAACATCGTGCGCATGCTCGGCGGAACCGAGCCGCGCGCCCGGCGGCTGTGGCTGCTCGGACAGCGTTCTCGTTCTTCCTGACATGCCAGCCCGCCGCGGCATCGGCGCCGGTGCGCGCCCAAACGATGCCTTGCCGCTCTCCGCGCGCGTGTTCGCGCAGCTCGCCGATGGACGGTTTCATTCCGGCGAGGCGCTCGCTGCGCGGCTCGGCGTCAGCCGAGGCGCGATATGGAAGGCTGTGCGTGGGTTGCGGGGGCTCGGCACCGTGGTGCACGCGGTTCCCAACCGCGGCTACCGGATGGTTGCGGCCGCTGAGCCGCTCGATGCGGCAAAGATCCTCGAGCATCTCACCGCGCAGACGCGCGGCATCCTGCGGCGGCTGGAGACGGCCTGGTGCGTGGATTCGACCAACAGCATGCTGCTGGCACGACCCAATCCAGAGTTTGGTGTCAGCGAAGCCCTGCTGGCCGAGTACCAGACCGCGGGGCGCGGCCGTCGCGGGCGCGCGTGGCTTGCTCCGCCGGGGGGGGCTATCTGCTTGTCCCAGAGCTGGAGCTTTCGGGAAGCGCCCGCGGATCTCGGTGCGCTGGGGCTGGCCATCGGGGTGTGCCTGCTGCGTGCGCTGCGCCGAGCGGGACTGGAGGGGGGGCTGAAGTGGCCCAACGACATCCTGGTGGCTGGACGCAAGCTCGGCGGGATCCTGCTCGAGCTGCGCGCCGAGTCGGCGGGTCCCGCCTGTGTCGTCATCGGCGTCGGGCTCAATGCGGCCCTCGGTGAACCGCTGCGGCAGCGTATCGCGACCATGGGTCTGCCCGCGACCGATCTGGTCAGCGCGGGCGTCACCCTCTCGCGCAACGTCGTGGCGGCGGCGATCATCGATGAAGTCACTCAGGGTCTCTGCCGTTTCGAGCGCGAGGCGCTGCGTCCTTTCATCGAGGAGTGGCGGGTGGCCGATGTCCTGCGGGGCACCCAGATCGACGTGCAAACCACCGCGGGTGTCGCGCGTGGTCTCGCCCGAGGCATCGATCTCCATGGCGCCCTGCTGGTCGAAACGCCGCAGGGGGTACGCCGGTTCATTTCAGGCGAGGTCACGGTGAGACCGGTGTCGTGAGTATCCTGTTGATCGACATCGGCAATACGCGGGTCAAATGGGCGCAGGCCCATGGATCACGCCTCGGGGCCTCGCGCGCGGCCTATCACGCCGGCTGGTCCACACGCGAATTCGAGCGGGTGATCGCCTCCGGCGCGAACCTCGACAGGATCCTGGTCGCGAGCGTCGCCGGCCCGGAAACGCGCGCGGCATTGGCGCGCGCAGCGCGGCGCCTGCATGCGCCCGCGCCGCAGTTCTTGGCGCCGCGGCGCCGTGCCTGCGGCGTCACGGTGGGGTACCTCGAGCCATGGCGGCTCGGCATCGATCGGCTGCTGGCGATGATCGGGGCGCGGGCGCACTTTGCCGGCCGACCGCTCTGCGTGGTGGGCATCGGAACCGCGATGACGCTCGATCTACTCGGGGCCGACGGCCGTCACCGGGGCGGAGCGATCATACCGGCTCCGCCTCTGATGGTTTCCAGTCTGCTCAACGCCACGCGCGGGATTCGTCAGCGTGCGCGGGGGGGGCGCACGAGCCGGGATCCGGCGCTCTTTGGGCGCTCGACACGGATGGCCGTAGAGCGGGGTGCGGTGTATGCCGCGGCCGCGGCTGTGGATCGAGCCGTCCTCGAAGCTCGTGCGCTGCTCGGTCGCACGCCTCGGGTGGTTCTGACAGGGGGCGGCGTACGCGATGTGCGGCCTTTGATCCGCGGAGCCGCCATCGAGGTCCCGGATCTGGTGCTCTGGGGGCTGGCGGTCTGGGCCCGAGAAGGTTGAGAATCCCCGTATGCGCGTGCTGTTCTTCATTCTCGTGCTCGCCAACTTGCTGTTTCTGGGCTGGGCCAACTGGATCGACGTGCCGCTGACGCGGCCGGATACACTCGCCGGCATGACTCGGCTGCAGCTGGTGAAGGCGAGTCCGCCCGCGCGAGCGTCCGCGGCAACGCCGGCGCCGGTCGGGGCGCTCGGTGATGCATTGGCGGCGCAGGCCGGAACGTCGGGCGGCTCCCAGGCGGCTCCGCCCCGATGCGTGTCTCTCGGGCCATTCGTCCGGCACGCCGCTGCCGCCAGAATGGCCGCAGCGTTGCGTAGCGAACGGCTCGAACCGCAGGAACGTATCGCGCCTGTGCGGCCGGCAACTTGGTACTGGGTGTATCTGCCCGGCCTCGGCAGCCCCGCCCGCATTCAGGGCGCACTGACCCGACTGAAGCAAGCGGGGATTCACGGCGCGGAACCGATGAGGACCGCCGACGGCACAGGGGAGGTCTCGCTCGGCATGTTCCAGGCTCGGACCCTGGCGCGGCGCCTGCTGACGCGCGCGCGCGCAAAGGGCATCCCCGTCCGGCTCGCCGAGCGGCTGGTTGCGCAGCCTCAATATTGGCTCGATCTGTGGATCCCGGGCGGCATGGCCGCACCCGCCATCAAAGCCCTGAGCGCGACGATCGGCGGCACGTTCGCGGCTCGGACTTGCCCGGCGGGCGTTCGCGCGCCCGACCATGCGACTGGACCGGTCTCCCCGGGGATGCCCATGCCGTCCGATCGGGCCAGCGCGGCACCCGCGGCGCCCTGATTCCCCGCCGGCCGACCTCCCCGGTACAATCCGGGCCCCACTCGTGGCGCAGCTCCAACGGCGCCGGCTTAGCTCAGTGGTAGAGCAGCGGTTTTGTAAACCGTTGGTCGGGGGTTCAAGTCCCTCAGCCGGCACCAACTAAAGCTAATGATATCAACAAAATAGAAGTCTCACAGGGACGTTCCAATTGGACACGGCACAGTCCTGGCACAGTTGGCTGGCAATTTTTGAGTTATAGTCACCTCGAGGCGTGCGTTCTGGAGCGCCGCGACACGAGGATGGCCGATGGCGACGATCCGGGAGCGTGCTAAGGCCGATGGCACACGCGCTTTCCACGTCCAGGTTCGCATAGCGGGATTTCCCGCACGCACGGCAAGCTTTTCCAGCAAGCGCCACGCCGAGCGCTGGGCGAAAACGGTCGAGGCCGAGATGATCGAAGGGCGCCACTTTCGTTCGGCCGAAGCGCGACGCCGAACGCTTGCCGAGGCGATTGACCGCTACCTCGAGCACGAGGCTCCAAAGCTACGAGATGGCCGCATGCAGAGGTCCACATTGCCTTGGTGGCGGGAGAAGCTCGGGCGCTTCAAGCTGTGTGACATCACGCCCCCACTCATCGCGCAATATCGCGACAAGCTCGCCGCGGAAACGTACCGGCGTGCCCGGCCAGGCGCGAAGCGCTCATCGTTGAAGGCCGGCGAGCCGGCGCGCGAATTCAAGCGCAAGCCCAACACCATCAACAACTACCTCGTGCCCCTCGGCCGCGTTTTCAGCGTCGCGCGTCGGGAATGGCACTGGATTACGCAGAACCCCATGGAGGGGGTTGCAAAGCTCTCCGCCGGTCCCGGGCGCGTGCGCTACCTATCCGAAGACGAGCGCCAACGGTTGCTGATCGAGACGGCAAAGGACCCGCAACTCCACGCCCTCGCCGTCCTCGCGTTGTCCACCGCCGCTCGCGCAGGTGAGCTCATGGGCCTGGCTTGGCGCGATGTGGATCTGAGGGATGGCCGGATCCTTCTGCGCAAGACGAAGAATGTTCAGCCGCGGGTGATATGGGTCCACTGTGAGGCTCTCCGATTACTGAAGGAGCACGGCAAGACCCGCCGGCTCGATGACGACCATGTATTCCTTGGTGCCACGCCCGGAACTCGCTACGACTATCACACGCCATTCAAAGCCGCATGCGCCGCTGCCGGCGTGACCGACTTCCGCTTTCATGACCTTCGCCATTCCGCTGCGACTTATCTTGCCCGCGAGGGCGCGACCGAGCAGCAGTTGAAGGCCATTGGTGGATGGAAATCGAACGTCGTCAGCCGCTACGTGCACCTGGCCGCCGAGGACGCCAAAGCGGTCCTTGAGAGGATGAACGCGAAGATTCTCGGTACTGGCGCGAATCGAGATGGGCCGGCACAGGAATGAGTCATCCTGATCCAGCATCTGCAAAACGTGCTCGTCACCACCTCGGGAGCGGAAGCCGCCGTGTTGACGCCGCCGAGGAACCACGTTCTCATGGAGGCTTTATCGGCCGTCGGATTGCTCCTCCATTGTTCCGCGCAATCTTGTAGCCAACTCGCGTGAGTCGTAGGCTTCGAGCCAATGAACTACTGCATGAGAGAGGCCGCGTTTTGCAGCAACGAGTCATGAACAAGTACGCCCGAGCGCAATCCGGGGTGGGCGCGGTCGACCTGGCATGCAGATGCTGCAGTGACCCGATGAAGACGCGGGGTGGCCGGAAGTTTATCGGGAGCGCGACATGACGACTGAGGTACCGACCGGCGAGGTCATCGTCTACGACACCCCCGACGGGGGCGTACGCGTAGAGGTCCGGCTGGACCGCGATACGGTGTGGCTCACGCAGCGCCAGATGGCTGGGCTATTCGATACGACGCCCGAGAACGTGCTGATGCATTTGAAAAATGTCTTTGTGGACAAGGAATTGGAAGAGCGGGCAACTACTAAGGATTTCTTAGTAGTTCAAGCCGAAGGCGGTCGGCAAGTCCGGCGCCATGTCAAGCACTACAATCTGGACGCCATCATCTCGGTCGGCTACCGGGTGAATTCCCGCCGTGGGGTGTGGTTTCGACAATGGGCGACCTCGACGCTGCGCGAGCACTTGGTGCGGGGCTACACCCTAAATCGCCAGCGCCTCGAGCAGAACGCGCGTGAGCTGGAATCCGCCCTGGCCTTGGTGCGCAAGGCGGCCTCCGGAGAGGCGCTGACCGGGGATCAGGGCCGCGGTCTGGTGGACATCATCGCCCGCTACACGCAGACCTTTCTCCTGCTGCAGCGCTATGACAAGGGACTGCTGGTCGAGCCTGAGGGTATGCCTGGCGGTAAGCTGCCGAAAGCGATCGAGGCCCACCGAGCCATCGGCGAGCTCAAGAGGGATCTGATGGCACGCGGCGAGGCCACTGACCTGTTCGGGCACGAGCGGGACGACGGACTGGCCGCCCTCCTCGGTAATCTGGACCAGACCGTGTTCGGCGCACCAGCTTATCCGACCGTCGAATCGAAAGCCGCCCATCTGCTGTATTTCGTGATCAAGAATCATCCCTTCTCCGATGGGAACAAGCGCATCGGATCGTTCCTGTTCGTCGAATTCCTGCATCGAAACGATCGTCTCGTGCGCCGGGGCGAGCCGGTCATCAATGATGTCGGATTGGCCGCGCTGGCCCTGCTGGTGGCCGAGTCGTCGCCGAAGGACAAGGACGTGATGGTCCGGCTGGTGATGAACATGCTGGCCGGGCCCGCGGCATGAATCAAATTTCCAGATCGTCACCGGACAGGCTGCGCAGAAGTTTCGCGAAACCCTTGGGGTTGAACGAGACTATCTCGTCCGATAACGTATGAGAATTCCACTCACGGCAAATAGGAATCCATCTCCCGGCGGGCGCGTCCCACTGCGCTCATGATGGTGTCGAGCACCCGATCGAGTGCTTTGCCAACGTCCTCGGCGAGAAAGCGAAGCACCCAATAGCCATTCATTTGCAACAACTGATCCTTGTGCCGGTCATGGCGGTACGCTTCGG